>CAZDMB010000011.1:9032-22144 GCA_964506175.1 uncultured Planctomycetales bacterium
ACTCCAGGCAACGGCGCGCACGCTGGCCGCAGCCGCGCAAGGCGTGCCCTTCCGCGAGGCCTACCGCAGCATCGCCGGCGAGACGCAGGCATGAGTCAGCCATCCCGCAGCCGCATTCGCCGCGCCTGGGGCATCGCCGGCCTCACGCTCCTGGTCATGGTCGGCATCGTCGCGGGCCTCCACACCTGGCGCATGCGCACGGCCTTTGTGGGCGGCGTCGGCGATCGCATCGTGCTCGACGACTTCAGCTTCAAGTTGATGGCCGTCCGGCCATTGCCGGTCCAGGATGCGGAGCAGTGTTTGCTGCTTGAAATCGAAGTGCAGAACCTGGCGCGACGCGTGGACTTCACCTTCAACCCGGACATCGCCCGCCTGCACGGCCCGGATGGCGCCGACTATCGCCCGGTCCCGCGCGGCGATCCGCTGTGGGCGCGCGCCGGAGTGAAGGAACGCAGCGCGCAACTTGCGGCGGGCGACCGCCAGGAGGTGCCGCTCCTGTTCCGCGTGCCTGTCGGCGCTCGCGGACTGCAGTTGCGCATGTCCTTCGCCGCCGGCGCCGCAGGCCCGAGCCTGATGACGTGGGCCTTCGACGTCATGGACACGATCCTGTTCGGCGAGCAGCGTCTCGCTCTCGACGGACCGTGAGCCGCGGCGCTAGAGCACCTCGTAGACCAGGTTCGTGACGCGGCAGGCGGAACGCTCGACGGCCTGGAAGAAGGCGCCGCGCCCCGCGAGCGAGCCCGGGATCAGGATCGTGCGCGAGGCTTGTCCGCCGGCGTTGGTCACCGCCGTGGCGATCGCCACGGGGGAGGCCAGACTCACCACCAGTCCGCCGCATCCGGGCACGGCGGTGGCGCCGGCATGCAAGGAGGCGAGGAAGGTCACCTGCAAGCCGGGCGTGCCCCAGTAGGTGAAGAGGCCGTTCGGACCGCCTGCGGCTCCTGGCACCAGGCCGTCGAGCATGAACTCGTACTCGACGACGTAGCCGGGAGCCGTAGCGGCGGCCGCGGTCCGATCGCCCCAGGTGGCGGCACGCCCCGGCGCCGCGGGATCCGCGAAGTGGGCGCCGAGGTCGCCGCTGCCGTTCGGCTGGCCGGAGGCCCAAGCGGTGTAGAGGAAGGGCTCGGCGGTGGCCCAATACCAATTCGGACCGTTCGGGCCTCCTGGAATGAGGCCGGCGCCGATCCACGGCCCGACGTTCTCGCCGGAGGGATCCGCCTGCCAGTAGAGCGGCGCGTTGATCAAGGAGAAGACGAAGGCGTTCTCGGCGGCGTCCGTGATCACCGCGAGATGCTGTCCCGGAGCGCTGGTGATGGCGACGGCCGTCATCCAGTCGATGCCGGAGGGCGCGGAGATTGCCTCGTACCAATGCCCGTTCGGCGGCCAGTGCACGGCCTGGGCGGGAAGGGCGGGCGCGAGCGCGGGGCCCGCGAGGAACAGAAGAAGGAGGCTGCGGCGCATGAGGGATGACCGAACCGGAACGGTTCCCTCGAGTCTACAACGCACGCAGGGCTTCGACGGGCTGCAGACGGGCGGCGCGGAGGGCCGGGATGAGGCCTCCCAGCAGGCCGAGGGCGAAGGCCAGCAGGAAGGATTTGAGCGCCAATCCGGGCGACAAGTCGAAGCCGAAGGACACGTCGGTGAACGTGTTCCAATTCATCATTCCCGTGCGCATGCCATCGAAAGGCAGGGCGATCAGCAGGCCGAGGAACGCGCCCAGCAGGCCGATCATGGCGCTCTCGAGCAGCAGCGCGAGGACGACGTCGCGGCGGCGGTAGCCGATCGCCATCAGCACGCCGACCTCGTGCGTCCGCGCCGAGATCGCGGCGCTCATGGTGATGGCGGCGCCGATGACCGCGCCGAGGGACATGATCACCGTGAGGATGCCGGCGAGCCTCGTGAGCATGCCGCCGAGGCGTCCGGTCTGCGCCGCCAGATAGGCGCGCTCGGTGACGAACTTCGAAGCCACGCGCGGATCATCCGCGAGCTCCTTGCCGACCGCGTCGACGTCGGTGCCCGGCCGCAGCACGGCGAGGATGCGCTGGAAGTAGGGACGATCCAGCGCCTCCATCATGCGCTCCACGTCGCCCCACACCTCGCCTCCCTGCGCGCCGTCCATCTCGTAGACGCCGACCACCAGGAACGGGGTGGTGTTGAGCATGAGCGTGTCGCCGACCTGGCAATTCATCATGCGCGCGGCGATCGGCTGGCCCACGACCACCTCGTCGCTGCCCCAGTTGAGCCAGCGTCCTGCGGCGATGCGCGCGCGCGCGCCGTAGATCTTGAGCGAAGCCGGCTGGATTCCCCGGAGCGGAACGTTCGTCTGGCCGCCGCCGATCTGGTTCATGTAGACCGCCAGGAAGGTCTCGGCGGCGGCGAGCGGGCGGCCGTCGGCATCCCGTTCGATCTCCGGGCGCTCCTTGAGGATGATCTCCGCGCGGTTCCGGGCGATGCCGCTCTCGCCCTCGGAGGTCGCTCCCGGGCGAAGGTACATGCCGAAGTCGTCGCGCCCGCCGACCTCGTAGGCGCGCTGGAATCCGTCGCGCAACGCGAACACTCCCGCGAACACCGCCACGGTCATGGCCACGCCCAGAGCGGTGAGGGCCGTGGTGGTCTTGCGCACCGCCAAGTTGCGCAGCGGATAGGAGAAGGGCAGGGCCATCAGCCTTCGCTCCTCAGCGCCTGCACGGGACTGATGCGCGCCAGCAGAAACGCCGGCGCCACGCCGCTGACGAGGCCGACGAGCGCGAGCGCTCCCAGGCCGAGCGCAAGAGTTTCGTTGGTCACCGCGAAATTCGGAATCATGACGCCCAGAGCCCCGCGGATGCCGGCTTCCATGCCCTTCACGAGCAGCACCCCGAACACCGCGCCGCAGGCGGTGAGCAGGGCGGCTTCGCCCAGCATGGAGCGCGCGATCGCGCCATTGCTGAAGCCCAAGGCCTTGAGAATGCCGGTTTCGGCGACGCGCTGCCGGCCGGCGAGCAGCATGGCGTTGGCGACCGCGAAGAAGACCGCGATCACGATCGAGCCGCCCACCATGCCGACGAACATCGGCACGTTGCCCATCATGGAGACGAAGCCCGCCTGAAAGGCGGCCTCCGTGGTGGTCAGCGTGCGCTGCGGCCCGCTGGCGAAGAGGCCGTCGAGATTGCGGATGACGCTGGCGGAATCAACGCCGGACTCGAGGTTGATGGCGTAGGCGCCGCAGCCGTCCGGGCCGGTGGCGAGCCGCGCGTCGAGCGTTTCGAGCAGGTACTCGATGCGGAACCACAGCGTCAGACCGTCCACGTTGCCCATCTGCGGCTCGTAGATGCCGGCCACCTGGAGCTCCCACGCGGAACCGTCCGTCTTCTGAAAGATGGTGCCGATCACGGGGATCGTGTCGCCCACCTTCCAGCCGAATTTCTTCGCCAGGCCTTCGCCGATCAGGCAGGCGCGCCGGTCGGAACGCAGCGCCGCGATGGCCGCGGCCGGCGCGGCGTCGCCCTGCGCGCCACCCGGCCCCTCGATGATGCGCATCTCGCGCGCGTACATCGGCAAGAAGGAATCCATGCGAACGGCGAACTGCGCGAAGAAATTGCTCGGATCCTGGTAGTAGCCGCCGAACCACTGGAACGGCGTCGCGTCCGCGACGCCGGGCACGCTCAGCACCTTGGCTTCGTAATCGCGCGGCAGGTCCACGTAGAGGCTGACGGCGCTCTGCATGAAGAGGCGCGAACTCGAGGCCTGATTCACCGCCGCGTTGATGGTGGTCAGCAGCGAGACCAAGAAGCACAGCAGGAAAAAGGCCAGGCCCATGGCGAACACCGTCAGAGCGGAGCGCACCCAGTGGATCCGCGAATGCCGGCGCGAGAGCAGCCAGGGCGTTGCGCTCATGCGGCGGCGTGGGCTGATTCGACCAACAGACCCTTGTCCAATCGCAGCGTGCGCCGCGCCTTCGCGGCCGCGCCCTGGTCGTGCGTGACCATCAGGATGGTCTTCCGCATTTCCTGATTGAGGCGCTGCATCAGTTCCATGATCGCGTCGGCGCTGCCGCGGTCGAGGTCGCCGGTCGGCTCGTCGGCGAGAATGATGTCCGGGTCGGTGGCGAGGGCGCGCGCGATCGCGACGCGCTGTTCCTGACCGCCGGAGAGTTGGCGCGGGCGATGGCGCATGCGATCCTTCAAGCCGACGATCTCCAGTGCGAATTCCGCCTGCTGCCGGCGCTGCGCCTTGCTCAGCGGCTGCAAATTGAGCGGCAGCATCACGTTCTCGAGCGCGGTCAGGACCGGCACGAGGTTGAAGGCCTGGAAGACGAAACCCACGTGCCGCGCGCGCCAAGCCGCCAGGGCGCCGCCGCGCAGCGCGTCCACGCGCGTGCCCGCGACGTGGACCTCGCCCTGGTCCGGCACGTCGAGGCCGCCGGCCAGATTGAGGATCGTGGACTTGCCGGAGCCGCTGGGCCCCATCAGCGCCACGAAGTCCGCTTCCGGAACGGAGAAATCCAGGGCATCGAGCACGAGCAATTTCTCGCCCCCGCGCGCGTAGCTCTTGGTGACCTGCTTGAATTCGACCTGTGCCATCACGACTCCTTGCGTTGGACGCTGTCCCCGTCTTGCAATCCGGCCGGCGGATCGAGAACCACGAGTTCATTGCCTAGCAGGCCGCTGGCGACGCGCGCGAGGCCGTCGGGGCGCTCTTCGGCGATCTGAACCGCGCGCCGCTCGACGCGGCCCGCCGCGAACAGGAACACGGAGGGCTCCGGTCCGCGCACGAGCGCGCGCGCGGACACCAGCACCTCGACCGGCTTCTCGTCGCCGCCGGCCGCGTCCGGGCTGGAGAAGACCACCCGCACCCCCATTTCGGGGAGAATGCGGTCATCCCGCTCGAGAAACTCGCAGCGCAGTTCCACCGTGGCCTTGACGCGATCCGCCGTCGGCCAGATCTGGCGCACACGGCCGCGGTAGGCCTGCTCGGGAAAGGCGTCGAGATAGATGAGAACGGCGGCGTCCTTGCGCGCCGCGCCGAGGCTGGTCTGCGCCAGTTCGACCTGCACCTCCAGGGTGGAGAAATCGACCAGCGTGGCCACCGCGCCGCGCGCATTGGGTCCGGTGGCGCCGATCGCGCTCACGACCTCGCCGACTTCCGCGTTCTTGCGCGTGATCACGCCGTCGAAGGGCGCGCGCACGCTGCTCTTCTCGATCATCACGTCGATCTCGCGGATGGCCGCCTTGGCGACCTCCAGGCTTGCCTGGGAGCTGACCACCGCCGCGTCCTGGCTGCGCCGCGCCGCCTCGGCGGACTCGAGCACCGCCGCGGCCTGATCGCGCGCGGCTTGCGCGGCGTCCAGCACGGATTGGCGCTCGTCGCCGCGGGCCACCAGAGCGACGGCGCGCGCCAAGTCGCTGTCGGCGAGCTGCAGCGCGGCGCGCGCGCGCGTGATCTCCAGCTCGGACCGGACCTGTTCCTGCCAGGCGCGCGCCAGTTCGGCCTCGGCGACGGCGGCGGTCTGACGCGCGCGCGCCAGATTCGCCTCCAGTTGGCGCGTGTCGAGGCGGGCGATCAAGTCGCCCTGCCGGACGCGGTCGCCTTCCTCGACGGGAAGTTCGACGATGCGGCCCTGGATGTCCGTGGACAGCGCGGCCTGCGTGCGCGCCACCACGTAGCCATTGGCCGCCACTCCGGACTGCGCCGCGGCGCCGCCGACGCGCTGCACGCGGGCCAGTTCCACCACCGGCAAGCGCGAAGCGAACGCGAACCAGCCGTTGCGCAGCCCGAGAGCCGCGCCGCCGATGAGCGCCAGCACCAGCAGCGCCCACGGCAGCACGCCTGCCCGCCGCGGGGGGGGGCTCGAGCGATTGATCTTCAGGCGCTGAAGGTCCGGCGCTTCTCCCGACACGCCATCATCATAGGCTCGTGGACCGCGTGTTCCTAAGATCCCCGGGGTGAAGGACTCCGGGCTGGCGGAGCATTGGACCGCGCTCGACAGCGGCATCTTGGCCGCGTACTTGCTCGGCATGCTGGCGATCGGCGTGATCGCCTTGCGCCGGATCCGCGTGTTCGAGGATTGGTTCCTCGCCGGACGCGGGCTGACCACCCCCATCCTGGTCGCCACCCTCGTCAGCACCTACTACGGGCTGGACGTCACCTTCGGCGCCTCGGAAACCTCCTACCATCAGGGTGTCAGCGCCTTCTTCGCCTACTCGGCCCCGTTCTATCTGGCCTACGCAGCCTGCGCCTTGTTGGTGGCGCCGCGCCTCAAGCGCATCCCCGCTCGCACCCTGCCGGAGGCGGTCGCCCACTTCTACGGACCGTCCGCCGGCCGCGCCACCGCCTTCGCCTCCTTCTTCTACAGCGCGCCGATTCTGTCCGTGGCCGGCATGGGGCTCATCGGCAACGCCGTGTTCGGCTGGGACCCGGTGTGGTGCTCGATGGCCGGCGCCGCGATCGCCCTGACCTACACGCTGATGGGCGGTTTGCTGGCGGACGCGCTCACGGACACCGTGCAGTTCGCCATCATGTGCGTTTCCGCCGCCGTCGCCGCAGTCTTCGCCTTGCGTCAAGTGGGCGGGCACGAGGCCTTGGCCGCGATCCTGCCGCCGGAGATGCTCGCTCCCGGCGGCCGGCTGCCCGTGGCGGACGTCCTCGTCTACGGACTGGTTGCCATGAGCCCGCTGGTCGAGCCGGCCTTCTATCAGCGCATCTTCGCCGGCATCGGCGTGCGCGCGGTGCGCAACGCGCTGCTGATCGGCCTGGTGATCTGGGCGGCCTACGACTGGATCGTGGTCTACCTCGGTCTGGTCGGCCAGAGTTTCGCCGCCACCGGCCGTCTCGATCCCGGCATGGACTCCTCGGCGGTGCTTCTGCACGTGTGCGGCGAATTGCTGCCGGCCGGCTTGCTCGGCTTGTTCGTGGCCGGCCTCTTCGCCAGCGCCATGAGCACGGTGGACTCCTACACTTTGATCGCCGCCGGCAACCTGGTGTACGACGGCGTGCAGCCCCTGCGCCGCAAGCCGCTGTCCGATCGCGCCTTGCTGCTGTGGACGCGCGTCGCCGCGCTGCTGACATTGGTCGTTTCGCTGCTGCTCGGTTTGCGCTTCGAACGGCTGAGGGACGCCTGGATCTTCATGGCGACGGTGCTGCTCTCCACCGCCTTGGTGCCCATGCTCGCCGCGCTGTTCGCGCCCGCGCTCGCGCGCCGCCGCGCCGGCACTTGGGCCGCCTGGACCGGATTCCTGGCGGCGATGGCGCTGTTCGCCACCTTCGAGATCTTCGGCAAGTACGACGCCGCGGAGGAGACGCGCGTGGTGTTCGGCCTGCAGCGCGAGCACGGCCTGCTGGCGGCGCTGCCGGCCTCGCTGCTGGCCTTCGCCGCCGGCTACGCGCGCGACGCGCGGAGGAGCGCATGACGATCGCCACCTGGATCGCAGTGGCCGTGTGCGGACCCGGCGCCTTCGCCGTGTTCATCTGGTTCCTGGCCGACCTCCTGCGGCTGCGCCTGCGCCATCGCCGGCGCGCGCGCGACGAAGCCGGCCGGGAGCAGTAAGGCGTCCCGACGGCCGCGGGCTTGGGTTCGCCTCAGACGCCGCGCACCGCGCTCACGATCGCGCGCACGTCCTCGACGCGAGTGGCGGCGCCGTAGCGGGTCTTGGCGCTGAAATGGATGGCGCGCGCGCCGGTCACGCGCAGCACGTGAGCGGCATTGGCGGCGCGCACGCCGCCGCCCGGCATCACCTCGATGCGGCCGGCGGCGCGACGCGCCAGTCGTGCGAGAGTCTCCAGGCCGAACTCGACGCCGAGCGGATGCCCGGCGGTGAGCACGCGCGCGCAGCCGGCCTCGATCAGTTCCTCGAGTCCTGCTTCGGGATCGGCCAGCGCGTCGAAGGCGCGATGAAAGACGAAAGGCACGGGGGCGGCGGCGGCGACGAGCAGACGAGTGGCCGCGAGATCGATTGTGCCCGCGCTCGTCAGCGCGCCGCTGACGATGGCGTCGGCGCCGGCGGCGCGCAGCGCGACGGCGCGCTCCGCCATCCCGTCGAGTTCGCGGGCGTCGTAGGCGAAAGATCCCGCGCGCGGACGCAACAAGGCCGCGATCGGCAAGCCGGCGGCGGCCTTGGTCTCATGCACGAAATCATCCGCCGGCGTCAGGCCGCCGCAGGCGAGGTCGGCGCAGAGCTCCAGCCGATCCGCGCCGCCGTCTTCCGCTGCGCGGACGTCGTCCGCCGACTCCGCGCAGACTTCGGCCATGACGTAGAATCGGTCCATGCTGCGTGCGCTGTCCGGGATGCTGATCCTGCTCGCGGCGTCGTGCTCCGCGCCAGTCTACGTGCAAGCCAGCGTGCAATGCTACGGGCTGGGGCCGGAGGCGGCCGCCAACCTGCGCGCCTTCACCCTCGCGCCGGCCGCGGACGCGGAGAATCCGCTGCGCGATCGCGCCATCGGCCAACTCGTGGTAGCGGCACTGAGCGCGCGCGGTCTCGAACATCGCGGCGATCGCCCGGCCGCGGGCGCCGACGAATTTCACGTTTCCGTGCGCTCCACGGTCGCGGAGGCCGCGCAGTACGTGCCGCCGGAAACGCGCATCTACTCCGCCTACCGTCCCGGCCGCGTCTGGCGGTATCAGGTCGTCGGCAGCGACGGCGCGACGCATTGGGTGACGGTGCGCGAGCCGGGCGACTGGCATCCGGAGAGTTGGACCCGCGGCGGCTACACCGAGCGGGTGTTCACGCATCGGCTGGCGCTGAGTTTCAGCGACGCCGACGGCCGCGAACTCTGGCGCGCCGAAGTCAGCGCGATGAGCGCCAGCGGCGACACCATGGCCATCATGCGCGCTTGCGTGCCGATGGCGCTGGACGAATATCCGGTGGCCACGGAACTCCCGGTCGACCGGTTGTTCCGGCTGAACGATCCGCCGCAATGACGCGACGCGGGCCGCTCCGCGGCGCCTAGAAGATGCTGCGGATGGCCAGCAGCAGGCCGAACACGAACATCGGCACGCCGGCGATCGCGCCGATCACGGTGAGCGAGAGCGCCACGCCGGCCACCATGAAGGCGAAGCCGAGCACGGCGGCCAGAAGGCGTCCCAGCACCTTGATGGTGAAGGTGATCGGGGCGAAGACCCAGGAGACGGCGGTCATGACGCCGACCATGCTAGCGCGCGATCGGGCCGGCGCGGAAGCGCGGCTTCATCGGCGCGGCGCGCTGGCATCCGCCCGCAGACGCAGCAAATCGGCGGGCAGAGGCGCCTCCAGGGCGAGATCTTCGCCCGTCACCGGATGCCGAAAGGCCAGGCGCCACGCGTGCAGGGCCACGCGGCGGCTGCGCAGCGCCAGCGGCGACTCCTTGCCGCGCGCGTACTTGCGCTCCCCCACCAAGGGATGGCCGGCATGGGCGAAGTGGACGCGGATCTGGTTGGTGCGCCCGGTGCGCAGGTCGACCTCGACCTCGGAGCACGAGGGGTGGGCGGCGAGCAGTTGCCAGCGGGTCTCGGCTTCTTGGCCGCGCGGCGAGATCTGCGCGTGCCCGCCGGACACGGCGATGCGAAAGGTGTAGACGCCGCGCGTCCCCCGCAAGCGCCCGCTGGCGAGCGCCCAGTAGGTCTTCTTGACGGTGCGCGCGCGAAACATCGCCTCCAAGGCGGCGCGGGTCGCGGCGTCGCGCGCGAACACGATGGCGCCCGAAGTCTCCCGATCGAGACGGTGCACGGGCAAGGGACTCAGGCCTTCGCCGCGGAGCACGTCGAGCAACGCGCGGCCTTCGGCCTTGGGCGCGGGCACGGACAGCATGCCGGCGGGCTTGTCTGCGACCAGCAGATGCTCGTCCAGGTGCAGCAGGGTCACGGCGCGCGCGGCCACGCGGCGATCTTAGGACCACGCGACCCGGGAGCGGCCGTGCCGGTCGCCTGGACGCGCGGCGGAGGCGGCAGGCATGATGTTCCCGGAATCCGCGCGATGCCCGCCCCGCGCCGCCGTTCGATCGCCGCGCCGCCGCGCGTCAGTTTGGCGCGCGCCTTGTCGAAACTCGGCCTGGCGTCGCGCACGGAAGCCGCGCGCTGGATCGCGGCGGGACGGGTGCAGGTGGACGGCGCCGTCGCGCGCGATCCCGCGCTGCGCGTCGATCCGGCGCGCAGCCGCATCCGCGTGGACGGGGCGCCGGCGCGCGCCGTCGGCAAGATCTACCTGATGATGCACAAGCCCCGCGGCCTGCTCACCACGCGGGCCGATCCCGCGGGCCGGCCGACCGTCTACGGCCTGCTGCGCGCGTCCGGGCTGCCGTGGATCGCCCCCGTGGGCAGGCTGGATCAGGCCAGCGAAGGCCTCCTGCTCTTCACCAACGACACGCGCTGGGCGGACCGGCTGCTCGATCCCGCGCGCCACGTGCCCAAGACCTATCACGCGCAGGTGGACGGCCTCTTGAGCGCGGCGGAGCTGGAGCGCCTGCGCGCCGGCGTGCGCGAGGGCGGCGAGACGCTCGCCGCGCGCGAGGCCCGCGTCTTGCGCGCCGGCGCCAAGAACTGCTGGCTCGAACTCGTGCTGGAGGAAGGGCGCAATCGCCAGGTGCGGCGCATGCTCGACGCGCTCGGCTACGCGACCCTGCGCCTCGTTCGCGTGGCGATCGGGCCGCTGGCCCTGGGCAAACTCGCGCGCGGCGCCGTGCGTCCGCTGAGCGCTTCCGAGCTCGCGCAGTTGACCGCCGCGCCGCGCCGACGCGGAAATTGATCCCGCTCCGGCGCAGATCGAGCAGCGGCCGACCTGCGTCGGCCGCGAGCGATCCGCGCTCCTTGCGCGCGGACTCTGGCAGGATCAGCCGCGCGCGATCGCCAGCAGGTTGCTGCCCGCGGCGTCGCTGTCGAACCAGCGGACTCCGCTGATCGCCGGCTCGCGAATCACAGCCGTCTGCAGCGCATCCTCCAGTCCCCCGTCGACGCGCGAGGCGCGCCCCAGAATGGAGGCCAGCAGCGAGCGCGGCTGATTCAGGGTGACGCGCCAGCCCTCGCCATCCAGGCCGACGGCGAGATCATGACGCTGCGCGCCCTGATGGCACTCCATCCGCCACACGCGCCCCTGCGCCACGGGCTCCGTCAGGCGCCAGCCGCCGGCCTGCAGCTGCTGACGGATCCACTCGGCGAAATCCCGGCCGCAGGGCGTTGGCGAAGGTGGATTCTGGTTGGGATCCGGCTGGCCGAATCGATTGGAGCGAAAACGGAGGGTGCGATGAGACATGGTCGGTGCGGGCAGGCCGGCGCCCGTGCGCGGGCATACCGGTCCTTCCTCGTCAACCTTTGCGGCCCCCGCGGCGCGGGACTTGAGGCCGGCAGGCCGCGTCAGCGCCGGAATCGCAGCAGATAATTCTCCTCGAGGCCCGGAACGGCCGGTTCGTCCACGAAGCGGAAACCGGCGGCCTCGATCTCGGCGCGGAAGGCTTCCTTGCCGGCGCGCACGTGGCCCAGCAGCCATGCGGCGCTGACCCCCTCGATGCGGTTGAAGTCGACCACGACCAGCATTCCACCCGGCCGGAGCGCGCCACGGATGGAGGCCAAGGTGGCCTGCGGGTACTCGAAATGGTGATAAGTATCGCAGATGAAGACGACGTCCACCGATTTCTTGGCCAACTCGGCGCTCTTCTCGCTGCAGCGCACCACCTGCACGTTGTTCCAGCCTTCCGCCGCGGCGCGCCGCGCGAGGTGAGCGAGGAAATTGTCCGACAGGTCCACGGCATAAACGCGTCCCTGCGGGCCGGCGGCGGCGCTGAAGATGGGTTCGAACAGACCCGTGCCCGCGCCGACGTCGGCGACCTGCGTGCCCGGACCCACTCCGCAGCAGGCCGCGATCGCGCCGGCGGCGCGCGCGATCTCGCGGGATTCGCCCTCGAAGCGGTCGACGTAGGAGGCCACGTCGAGGTCCGCGGACAAGAAGGCGTCGTTGATGCCGGGTTTGACGCTCGCGGCCTCGACCGGGGGCGCGGGCGCGGTGCAGGCCGCGATTGCCAGCAGCAGCGGCAGATGGCGCAGAAGCATCCCGGCAGGATACGCGCGACGGCCGCGAACCGGCGCGCGTCAGCGCGGCGGCAAGGTCGAGCGAAAGTGAAACTCGCCGGAGTCGAGGGCGAGGACGACACGTCCGGGCTCTTGGCGCAGGAAGCGCACCGCTTCGGCCCGGGCGACGGGCGCGCCGGATTCCGTCACCTCCGCCGCCGCGCGCGCGGGCAGGAACAATGTGGCGGCGACGTTCGCCGGCACCCGAAGCTCGAGCGCGAACTGGTCGCCCGCGCGGGTCCAGGCGCTGCGAATGAGTCCGTGCGGACTGTCGTACTCCGCGCTCGCCGCGCCGAGGTCTCCGACCACGGCCGGTCGCAGAATGACGCGCTCGAAGCCGGGCGCCGCCGGATCCGGGCGGATGCCGGCGAGTCCCTCGTAGAACCATGCGCCGATGCAGCCCAGGGCCGGATGATCGAGCGAGTAGGCGCCGTTCCAGTCCTCCCAGATGCTGGTTGCGCCCTGATCGAGCATGAACAGCCAGCCGGGGTGATCCTCCTGCGTGAGCATGGTCCACGCCAGGTCCTCGCGACCCAGATCGGTGAGCGCGCGAAACAGGGGCTGCAGGCCGACGATGCCGGTGCTGACGTGTCCGGCGCGGGCGCCGAGAACGCTGGCCTCGAGTTGCGCGGCGACGCGCGGCCGCGCCGCTTCCGGCGCCATGCCGAGCGCCAGCGGCAGGGCCTGCGCCGTCTGGCTGTCCGGAGCGTAACGGCCCGAATCCTCGTCCAGGAAGCGCGCGTTGAACGCGTCCGCGACCGCCGCCGCCAGCGCCGCATAGCGCCGCGCATCCTCATCCTCATGTAGCACTTCCGCCGTCGCCGCCACGATGCGCGCGCAGGCGAAGTACGCGGCGGTGGAGGTCTGGGCCACCGGCGCGCGGCGCGCGCCGCCGCCGGCGCTCTCGTCCAGCCAGTCGCCGAGGCCCCAAACGATCTGCCGCTCCTGCGCGGTGGAGCTGAGGTAGTCCACGTAGGCCTTCATCGCCGGATAGCCGGCGCGCAGAGCGCGCGAATCCGCGTATTGCAGGTAGAGCTTCCAGGGCGCGAAGACGATCGCGCCGCCCCACCATGGATCGGCCATCGCTCCCGGCGCGCCG
>CAZDMB010000011.1:22154-22466 GCA_964506175.1 uncultured Planctomycetales bacterium
TCGTCGGCACGATGTCGGGCACGTGGCCGTTCGGGTCCTGCGCGTCGCGCATGTCCTCGCACCATTTGCCGTAGAAGGTCGCGGTCTGCAGGTTGTAGAAGGCGGTCTCCATGCCGACGCAGCCGTCGCACAACCAACCCATCTTCTCGCGCTGCGGGCAGTCGGTGGGAATGCCGTGCATGTTGTTGAGCAGCGTGCGCAGAATGACCTCTTGCAGGCGGTTGATGCGCTCGTCAGAGCAGCGGAAGCGTCCGGCCGGCTCCGGATCCGTCCCGACCCGGCAGCCGACGAGGCTGTCAAGGTTCGGCGGCT
>CAZDMB010000012.1:0-6617 GCA_964506175.1 uncultured Planctomycetales bacterium
AGGTCCTGCGAGTCGATCTGCGAGATCGTCGGATCCAGGATCACGATGTCGCGCGGCTTGCCGTCGGCGCCGACGCCGCGCTTCACCACGTAGCGCACCTCCAGGCTGTCGAACTGGTTGTTCGGGCCGGCCACCAGCACCTGGATGGTCTGGCGATCCACGGTGAAGGGATCGAGGTACTCGGAGAAGGTCAGCTGGATGGCGCCGTTGCGCGCCACCTTGGAGAAGGGCGGCGGTTCGTCGAAGGCCTTGGCCTGCAGGGAGCCCACGCCGGAGGTCGCGCCGCTGAGCGCGCTGATGAAGGCGGCGCTGCCGGCCGGATGCAGCACCGTGAGCGTCTCGCGGCCGGTGATCGGGTTGAGCTGCAGCGTGAAGTCGAAGTTGTCGGACTGCAGGTTCTCGCGAATGATGACGTCCGACTCGACGAGCACGCCGGAGGCGTCGAGCACGTCCACCAAGCGGCCCCACACCGCGTCCTCGAGGTAGAGCGCGGAGTTGCCCGAGCCCGGACGGGTGGCGGCAGTGCTGCTGCCCCCGATGCAGGAGCCGAGGAGGAGCGCGGGCAGGGCGAGGAGCGCGGCGAGGCGGGTGCGTTGCATGATCGGGCTCTCCTTGGGATCAGTTGACGTCGGCGGCGATGCCGAAGCCGTCGATGCGGGGTTGCACGCCAAGATCGGCGTTGGCGATGAAGGTGAAGCGCAGCTGGAAGTACTTGAACTGACGTCCCTCGAGCGAGGCGAAATCCTGCGTCCAATCGCTCGGCGTGGACACCGATCCCAGGCCCGGGATGGCGTCGCCATAGCCGTCGAACGGCGCGTCCGCCGTGGTCAGCGGCGAAGCGGTGGTCAAGGGGTTGGCCGGGTGGCTGACCGCGACCGAACCGCGGTATTCCACGATCACCGAGGTGCCCGGCGGCTGCTTGGGGTTCTCCGGCTCGAGGATGACGCCTTTCACGCTGCCCAGGTTGAGCAGGTTGCCGAGGTCGAACCAGTGCGTGTAGACGCGGCTGACGCGCACCACGAAGTCCGCGTTCATCCAATAGAGCAGCGTGTCGAACTGCGTCGGCGTGCGCCCGCCGCCCGGCAGGAAGCCGCCGCTCGGGGCGGTGCCGCCCTGCGCCGGGTTGTCCGGCTGCACGCGGAACCACACGCCGGAGCCGTCCTGGCCGCCGGCCGAGAACAGACGGAAGGCCGGCAGCGCCGAACTCGGCTGCATCTTGGTGGTGGTGAACAGGTTGAGGCCGAGGCGATCCGCCTGCGGATAGCAGCGGAAGCGCATCAGCAGCGCGAGGCCCACCGACGGCACCTGCTCGGGCAGCCAGTAGACGAAGTTGAGGCCGTTGTCGATCAGGTACTGCAGGTTCGGCGAGCCGACCGAGTCGGTGGCGCCGCCGAGGAAGCTCTGCGGGATGGAGGTGTCGCGCCAGGTGAAGGACTGGTCGAAGTCGGGGAACGGCAGGTAGTTGACGCCGTTCGTCGGGAACAGGTTGATACCGCGCGGCGAGTAGACCGAACGGAACACGGTGATCTCGTCGTGCGTCGGGAAGCCCAGGATGTTCTCGTCGTAGGAGTTGGCCACCAAGCCCGAGCCCGGGAAGACCGGCAGCAGGGTGAGCGGATCGAAGGCCTCGTCCGCGAGGGTGGTGGCGTGGGTTAGGGTCAGGCCGAAGTCGTTGTAGGTCTCGTCGAACACCACGCCGGCGTTGGGGCTCCAGGCCAGGCCCTCGATGTCCATGTTGTGCTCCACCGGATCCGGATAGCCGAAGCCGAAGTCCTGCGGACGATAGGCGTGCATCGTCACCGCGCCGGCCGGGTTGAGCGGATCCGGCTGCGGCGTGCCCGGGTTGCGCGCGCCGACCGACTGGCTGTTGACGTCCGCGGAGCGCGAGAAGCGCACCGGGGCGCGGCCCACGATGCGGCCGGGCTCCACCGTGACTTGACCCGCGTACTCCGCCAGGCCGTCGTCGTTCTCGTCGAGCAGGCCGCCGAAGAAGCCGAAGTACTTGGTGTTCAGCACCGCGTTGCTGCCGCCCGTGCTCGTGCCGTTGGCGCCGCGCACGGTGATGGCGAAGCTCTGCCCCGGCGTGCCGGCGACGAAGTTGGACAACTGCAGCGGGTTGCCGGCGAGGTCGAGGATGCCGGTCGGGCCGTCGCGCAGGGCCACGGCGAACTGCAGGAAGGCGTCGTTGTTGACTTCGCAGAAGCCGCCGACCGGAGCCAGCGTGAAGCGCGTTTCGCCGTTCGACACCTCGATCGGGCCGAACTGCACGCGCCCGCCGAACTCCGAGTTCAGGGTGTCCGTGCCGGTGGCGAGGATGCGGAGGTCGTAGCCGCGCTGCCGCTCGATGTAGTCGGCCACCGATTCGGTGGTGACGACCTGGCGGAACCAGGCGGTCTCCTTCTGCTCCTTGGTCGTGGGCGAGCCGGTGTTCTCGTAGGCGATCACCACGAAGGAGCCCATCGAGCTGACGGTGGTGGAGTCCACCGGTTCGTCGAAGCGGATGGTGACGGTCGAGTTCGGATCGATGCGGCCCGCGGGAAGATCCGTCGGGGTGGGCTGGATTTCCAGGAAGCAGACCTGCAGGCTGGCGTCCGCCGTGGCGTAGCGGGTGGTGTAGCGGCCCTTGAGATCGGCGGCGCCGGAGGCGATCGAGCCGGACTCGATCTGCGCGATCACCCGGTAATTGTTGGGGTCGGCGGCGTTGACGATCGAAGTGGTGACGAGGATGGCGTTGCCGACCTCGAGCACGTCGCCGATTTTCGGCGTCACCGGACGGCAGCCCGTCACGTCGTTGGAGAAGATGAACTCCGTCTGCGTCGCGCTCGCGCTCACCACCGAGCTGATGGTGGCATTGAACACCCCGAGCAGGCTCGGGCTGACGTCGTCCCGCAGGAAGCCGTTGTTCGGGTCGGCCTTGCTGCCGGTGCGCAAGGCGCGCACCAGCACGGCATTGCCGTTGAAGTCCTCCTCGAAGGGCTCCGTGCTCCGGTCGCGCACGGAAGCCGCCAGCCCGCCCGTGCTGCGGAGCACCTTCGGCAGGCCGAGCAACGGGTCCGGCGTGGTCGGCACCCGCAGGACCAGGTTCGCGGACACCCCGTCCACCGAGAAGGGGAAGCCGACGGCGTTCTGCGGAATCGCGGATTGGGCGGCCTGCTGGGCCGACACCGTCGGGTCGATCAGCACGTTGCCCTTGCCCGTGGCGGCGTCATTCTGCACCAGGTAGCGGGCCGTGAACGCCTGCACCGGGGGTTCGCCCACCAGGATCTGGACCGTGGTCTGGTCCACCGTGGCGGCATCGATCGGCTTGGAGAAGGTCAGGCGAATCGCGCCGTTGCGCGCCACCATCGAGAAGGGCGGCGGACGCGTGGGCGCGCGCGCAGACAATTGCGGCAGGCCAGCCTGCGCGTCGGCCAGGAGCGTCTTGAAGGCGGCGCTGCCCTTGGCCGCGAGAATCTTCAGCGACTCCTCCTGAGTCACCGGGTTGGTGGAGAGGCTGTACTTGACGCCATCCGTGGTGAGATCCGGCTGGATCAGCACCTCGGTCTGCACCACCGTGCCCTGGATGTCCACCACCGTGACCAGGCGGCCCCACTCCATGCCCTCGAGGGCCATGGTGTTCGCCACCGGCGTCCCCCCGGCCTTGCCCGAGGAAATGCAGCCCGAGGTCAGGAGGGCCAGGAAGAGCCCGCTCGTGGCAGAGCGGAGAAGGAGGCGGGAGTGCGCTTGGAGCATCACGGATGGCAGCGACCGAGGACCGGGTGGGCCGGTTTTCGGATTCCTCATGGTAAGGACGTCCGGCCGGTTCACCCAAGGCCTGCTTGCAAGTTCCATACCAAAGTCAGCCCGGGGGGCTCGGGGCGGCTCCGCACCGTTCTGAGTGCCCTGGTGCGCCCCCGCACGGCCTCCGGCTCCGGAAAGGGCCTGGGGGCGGTCTACCCCCCCCACTCATAGCCGGCCGTGAGCGCCTCGTCACGCTCCCGGAAGGGCTGCAGGTTCTCGGGGCTGATCCGCAAGGCGGCCGGGGAGTGGATGGGGTGGACCCGATGGGTGGAGCGGCACCCCACGTAATCCACCGGCAGCAAGGAGTCGCAGAGGGCGCACAAGAACTGCCGCCGCGAACTCCCGACCACCCGCCAAGGGGTGGTCAGGTTCTCCGCTCGGGTGACGCAGTTGAGATTGGCGCAGGTACCGAGGGATGGCTCCGGCTGTCCGGATGGAAGCGGCGAGAGTTCCGGCAGCGGCCAGGCGTCCCCCCGCAACATCGCGAGCAGCACGCACATCCGCGCGAGCGGACCCACCCGCGCCTGCTCGAAGTAGAGCGCGCGCGGATCCTGATCGAGCTCGAAGGGCAGCTCCTCGCGCCGCGGCAGCGGATGCATCAGCAGGCACGACTCGAGGAGCGCGTCGCGCAGGTGCTCGGGCCGCAGGCCCGGATAGCCCTCCGCGCCGGCGGCGGCGCCACGCTCCTTCTGCAAGCGCGTGAGATAGAGGGCGTCGAGGCGTTCGAGCGTCGGCACCTCGTCCTGGAAGAGCATGCCTTGAATCATGCCGCGGGGCTCGAGGACGCGCGCCTCCGGCGATCCCGTCCACGTGCGGAAGAGTGGATGCCGCATCCAGCGCAGCCGCATGCCGAAGTGGTCCAGGATGCGGCGCTCGAAACTCGGCTCCCAGTCCAGGCCCGGCGCCGGCAGGAGGACCACGCGCACCCCGAGGAGCGCCAGCCCCCAGGCCATGGAGCGGGCCGTGCGGCCATGCTTCAGGTCGCCCATCAGGCCGATGGTGCGTCCGGTGAAGGAACTCCAGCGACGCTCCAGCGCGCACAGATCCACGAGCGTCTGCGTCGGGTGACCGAGCCGGCCGTCCCCGGCGTTGATCACCGGCACCCGAGCGTATTGCGCCACGACGCGCGAGGCGCCGTCGCGCGGGTGGCGCCAGATCAGGAGGTCGGCGTAACTGCTCACGATGCGCGCGGCGTCGGACAAGGCTTCGCCTTTGGCGCCGCTGGAAGACTTCGGATCGGCGACCGTGAGCACGGAGCCGCCGAGGCGCAACACGGCCGACTCGAAGGAGAGGCGCGTGCGGGTGGAGGGCTCCTCGAACACGTGGGCGACGATGCGTCCACGCAGGGCTTCGCGGAATTCCTCCGGACGGGATTCGATCTCGCGCGCGCGCCGGAAGAAGGCCTCCAGGAACTCCAGATTGAAGGACTCCGCCGAATGGAGGCCTTCCAGCACGGGCAGGAGTCGCATGGAGGGTGGAATTCTAGCCGCGCAGCGGGCCGTCCTGCGCGATCTCGCGCAGGTGGGCGCGCAGACCGGCACCCAGAGGAAGCCAGGCGCCGAGGCCGGGATCCGGACCCAGGTTGGCGGCCAGGCTGGCCTCGAGTCGTGTCAGGAGTTCCGGCCCCTCGACCTGCCTGCTCCCCTCGAGCCCGGGCCCCGGCCGCAGGCGGCGCGGCTCCCAGCGGCGGCCGAGGTCCGTCCGGTGCAGCAGAAAGACATCGCCCGCGCGCGCCTGCGCCACGGCCGCCTGGGCGCGGGGTCCGGGGGGTGTCGCCGCGTCGAACACCCAGAGCACCCGATCCGCCTCGGCCAGGGCGCGCGCGCTCCGGGCGACGGCGAGTGCGTCCACTCCGGTGGCGTCGTCCCACAGACCCGCCGTGTCGAGCAGCCGCATGCTGCGCGCGGCAGCGCCCACTCCCAAGCTTACGCTCGCGCCCAGCACGTCGCGGGTGGTGCCGGGAGCGTCCGCCACGGTGGCGCGCGCACGTCCCAACCACGCGTTGAACAAGCTGGACTTGCCGGCGTTCGCGGGCCCGGCCAGCGCGACAACCCGCGGGCGCTCCAGCTCCACGGCCCAGGCCGCATGACGCAGACGTTCCGCGGCCCAGCGGGCGCGCTCCGCGGCGGCGAGGCTGCGGCCCTCCGCGGCCACGGCCGGCGCGTCCTGCGCGGCGAAGACGGACCAAGCCGCCGCGGCGCGGGGAGATTCCGCCTGCAAGAAGGCCGCATAGGCGGCATCGGCCGTGGGCCAGGCAGGAACCTGACCGCTCCACTCCAGCGCCGGCTCCTCGCGCCAGCCAGCGGCGAGCAGCCAGGACCGCAGGGCGCGGGCGACGCCCGTGCCGCCGTGCAGGTGCAGTTCCACGCCCGCGCCGTCGTGGCTGGTGAAGCACACCCCTTCGTCCAGCGGCTCCGCGCGCGGTCCGACCCGCACGACGCGCGGCAGGGAACCGGGAATCGTGCCGAGCACCTCCCGGAGCGCCTCCGCCGGCGCCGTCAGCCGCCAGCAGGACAAGGCCGCCGCGCCCGGCGCGCTCAGGCGGCGGAAATCTTTCACCATGCGCGCAGCGCGGCCAGCCGCGCCAACGCGGCGAGCACGAGATCCGGCTCCAGCCGCCACTCCGGCCCCAGGAGCGGGGCCATTTGCGCGGCATCGCCGCCGGTGACGAGGCGGGTGCGCGGCGCTTCGGGCAGCGCGCGGGCGAAATCAGCGGCGAGGCTGCGCAAGCCGGCGGCGAGCGCGCCGCGCGCGGCGCCGGCGATGGCGGCGGCGCTGTCGGCGGGAATGCCCCCGCCTGCCGGCCAGGCGAGCGCGGGCGCGGGAAGGTGCGGCGC
>CAZDMB010000012.1:6717-22233 GCA_964506175.1 uncultured Planctomycetales bacterium
GGCCGATGGCGCCGCCATGAAAGGCGCCGCTGGCGTCCACCGCATCCACGGTGAACGCCGTGCCGAGGGAGATCACCAGTGCCGCTCCGCCGCCGGTGGCGTGGGCCTGCCAGGCGCCGAGCAGACGGTCGACGCCCGTGCCCTCGCTCAACACGCGCAGCGGCACGTCCGCGACGCCGAGCTCGCGCGCGGGGAGCGCGGCCGCGTGCAGGGCGTCCAGAACCATGCCACGCCAACGCGGCGCCACGCTCGCGACAAGGGCGCGGTCGTGCGGAGCGCAGGTGCGGAGTGCGGCCGCCAGATCTCGCGCCGCCGCCGCCGGCTGCGCCGGATCCAAAGGCACGCGCTGGCGCACGCGCCCGTCGGCATCCGCGAGCTTCACGTGCCGGTTGCCGAGGTCCACCAGCAGGAGCCCGCCCGCGGCGGCGCTCAAGGCAGGCGGTAGCGGAGGGTGCGCAGCGCCCCGAGCCGCTCGATCTTCACCTCGATCGTGTTCACGTCGAGCTGGCGCAAGGCCTGGATCAGATCATCGCGATTGACGGCGGGCATGCCGTTCACCTCGAGCACGACGTCGTCGGCGCGGAGCCCCAGACGGGCGAAGGGCGAGTTCTCCGGCACGCTCTGGATGCGCAGGCCGCGCACCTCGTTCGACAGGCGATCGCGATCGGGTTTCACGGGCACGGCGGCGGCGAGCTCTTCCTGCGAAAGCTTCTGGAAATAGGCGGCGTCGCTCTTGCCGATCTCGAAATCACCGGCGTCGTTCAGCCGCGTTTCGACCGGCACGCTGCGCGGCGGCACGGCGCCGCGCTCGGTGGGAGGTCCGAGCAGGCTGCTGACCGAATGCTCCGGCAGGTCGAAGGAGGCCATGGTGAGCAGCACCTCGCCGGCATTCTCGTCCTTGCCGAAGGAGACCAGGACCCGCTCCGCTTCGATGCGCTTGACCCGCACCTCCAAGTCCTTCTTCGACTTGATGTGGACCTTCTGACCGACCTGGTAAAGATCCCCGGGCACGACATCCGTGGCGGCGCTCGCTGCGGACGCCTCTTCCGTCGGCGTGATCCAGGCCGCGTTGAAAGGATGATCGGCGGCGTGGAACTGAATGTAGGTGACTTGCAGGTCGCGCTCGGTGAGGCGCGCCGGCGGCGGCTTCGGCGGTTCCACCACCACCGGCTGCGGCGGATCCTTGCCGGTGATGTTGAGGGTCTCGATCACCGCGTATTCCTGGTAGGGCTTCAGATGCCCCTGCTCCACGCGCGGTCCCCCGCCGGCGCGCTCTTGCAGGCCCGCGAGATCCACGGGGCGCAGGATTTCCTCCTTGTGCTTCCAGTAGTCGTACACCCGCCAGCCGAAGGCGCCGAGCGCGCCCACGCCGACGAGGACCAGGAGGAGGCGGAGAAACTTCTCGTTCACGAAGGACATCTTATGCGCGGAACGCCCCGGCTGCGACCGGGCGCCTAGGCCTTGGGACGCCCGGAACGGCCGCTTTCGTCCGCCGTTCCGGCCGTCTCGAGGCGGATGCGCCGGAAGAGTTCGGCCACGAGCGGTTCCAGGCCGGCGCCGGTGGCGGCGCTGATGCGCAGAACCGGACCCGCGCCCTCCGCTGCGACGGCGGCCTCCAGGGCGGCCGCGCGCGCGCGCGCGGCCTCGGCCTCGACCTTGGCGGCGACCACCAAGGCCGCGCGGCCGGCGAGGTCCGGCGCATAGGCGGCCAACTCTTGACGCACCGTGCGCCAGGCGGTCGCCGGGTCCTCGGCGCCGTCCGCGCAATCCACCAGATGCACGAGCAGCCGGGTGCGCTCGACGTGGCGCAGGAAGCGATGGCCGAGGCCGCGCCCCTCCGCCGCGCCTTCGATCAGGCCCGGGATGTCGGCCAGAACCAACGCTCCGCCGTAGCCCGGTCCGGGCAACACCCCGAGCGCGGGATGGAGCGTCGTGAACGGATAATTGCCGACCCGTGGACGCGCGCTCGTCAAGGTGCGCAGCAGGGTGCTCTTGCCCGCGTTCGGCAGGCCGACGATCCCGACGTCCGCCATCAGTTTGAGCACGAGCCGCAGACGCCGCTGTTCGCCCGGCGCGCCTTCCTCCGCTTCGCTCGGGGTCTGTCGCGTGCTGTTGGCGAAGCGCGCGTTGCCGCGGCCGCCGCGGCCGCCGGCCGCCACCACCTGCTCTCGATCCGCGCGGTCGAGGTCGGCCAGCAGGTTGCCGCGCTCGGCGTCATAGATCTGCGTGCCCACCGGAACCTTCACGTACACGTCGGCGCCGGCCTTGCCCGAGCAGTTCTTGCCGCCGCCCGGCTCGCCGGAAGGCGCCACGATCTGGTTCGTGCGCGCGATCCGGAACAAGGAGTTCTCATGGGGATCGGCGCACAGGATCACACTGCCGCCGTCGCCGCCGTCGCCGCCGTCCGGCCCGCCGTGGGTGATGAACTTCTCACGATAGAAGGAGACGCAGCCGTCGCCGCCGCGGCCCGCCGTCACGGACAGCAGGGTCTCATCGCGAAAACTGGGCTCGCCGCGTTCCATGGCAGGACGCGCCGCGCCGGCGCGAGTTCCGAGGGCGCTGCGCGCCGACGGCCGGGTCTAGGCCTCGGCTTCGACCGGCACCACCGCGACGCGGCGGCGCGACTGGAAGGCGACCACTCCATCCTTGAGGGCGAAGAGCGTGTCGTCCGAGCCGATGCCGACGTTGCGGCCGGGATGGAAGCGCGTGCCGCACTGCCGCACCAGGATCTCGCCGGCGAGCACGATCTGGCCGCCGTAGCGCTTGATGCCGCGCATTTGCGGATTGGAATCGCGGCCGTTCTTCGACGAGCCGCCGCCCTTCTTGTGAGCCATGGCAGGTCTCCTGTGCGGATCTGTGCGGCTTAGCCGCGGATTTCCTTCACGCGGATGCGCGTGTAGGGCTGGCGATGGCCGCGCGCCCAGCGGCTGGACTTGCGCCGGCGGAAGAAGGACACGCGGATCTTTTCGTCGCGAATGTGCCCGAGCACCTCCGCCACGACCTTGGCGCCGGCGACCAGCGGCGCGCCGACGGCGACCGTGCCGTCCTTGCGCTTGAGCAGCTGGACGTGGTCGAAGGTGACCTCGGCGCCGGGAGCGGCCTCGAGAAGGTCCACCCACGCCTCCTGGCCGGGTTCCAGGTTGAGACAGCGGGAGCGATCGCGGACGACGGCGTACAAGGCGGGTTTCCTCCGAGGAAAGGCCGGACAGTCTAGCCGCCCCCGGACGGCCCGGCAAGCAGCTCGGGCTGCACCACGGGATCGGCGGCGGCCACCTGCAGGTCTTCCACCAGCTCGACCGGCCGCCCCAGGCCCTCCACTGCCGCCGCCAGCGGCCCGCGCAAGGCGGCGCAGGTGCCCGGCTGGGCCCGGACGCGGAAGGAGCGCGCCGCCGGCTCCGCGCGCATGCGGCGCACCGCCCGCAGCGCCCCGGCATGGTGATGGGCGACGTGGCCGGCGCCGCCGCAGCCGCGGCAGAGGGCCTCGACCGCGCGCGGCAGGCCGGCCCCCATGCGCCGTCGCGTGAAGGCCATGAGTCCGAAGGAACCGAGATGTCCCGTCTTCAGGCGGGCGCGGTCGCGCAGCAAGGCGTTGCGCAGCGCCGCTTCCACGCGACGGCGGTTCTCGGCGCGCTTCATGTCGATGAAGTCCACGACCACGATGCCGCCCAGGTCGCGCAGGCGGGCCTGTCGCGCCACCTCCTCGGCGGCCGCCAGGTTGGTGGCCAGCGCCGTCTCCTCCAGGCTGTCCGCGCCGGCGGGCCCGCTGTTGACGTCCACCGCCGTCAAAGCCTCGGTTTCGTGGACCACGATCGACGCGCCGCCGGCGAGAGCCACGCGCGGGCGGAAGAGGCCTTGCCATTCGCGCTCGAGGTCGAGCGCCTCGAACAGCGGGCGGCTCTGCGACCAGAGCTCGACCGGCGTGCCGAGCGCCGCCTCACGCAGGGCCGCCGCCAGTTCCTTCGCCGCCGCGTCGTCGTCCACCACGATCTTCTGCACGGCGGCGTCGAGCAGTTCCCGCACGGCGCGCACCACCGGTCGCTCCTCCGCCAGCACCTCCGCGGGCGCGCTGACCTGGCGGGAACGCGCGACGAGCGCGCGCCAACGGGCCTGGAGACTTTCCCATTCGGCGCGCAGACTTTCCACCGCGCCGCCCTCGGCGGCCGTGCGCGCGATCAGTCCACAGTCGGAGCCCGCCATGGCGCCGAGGAGCGCGCGCAGGCGCTCGCGCTCGGCGTGATCGGCGATGCGCCGGCTCGCCCCGGGGCGGCCCAGCGAGGGCATGTAGACCAGGCGGTGGCCGGCGAGGGAGAGAAAGGTCGTGAGGGTTGCGCCCTTCTGGCGCACCGGATCGCGCAGCACCTGCACCAGCAGGCGCCGGCCTGGCTGGAGAATCTGGCCGATGCGCAACTTCGGCTGCGGTGCCTCGGCCGCGGCCTCCTCGCCCGGCGCGCTGCGGTCGGCGTCGGCATCGGCGCCGGCGTCGGCGAAATCGTGTTCGCCCGCGGCGCGCGGGGCTGGCAGCAGCGCGGCGGCGACCGGATCGAGGGTGGTGTCGGCCAGCGCGGGATGTGCCTGACCGACGTGCAGGAAACCGGCGCGGCCCTGGCCGATGTCCACGAAGGCGGAATCCAGTCCCTCCTCGACGCGGGACACGATTCCCAGATGCACGCTGCCGACGAGAGTGCCGTGTTCGGCCCGCGTCCAGCGCAGATCATGCAAGCGGCCGGCGGCGACGAGCGCCACGCGCGTCTCTTCCGCGTCGCGGGCGTTCACCGCGAGCAGCAGTTCCTCGCGCTCTGCCATCGCCGCCACTCAGGCCGGGTCCGTGGACCGCAGCAGCGCGAGGATCGCGTCCACGGCGCGCGGCGCGTCCGGGCCGCTGGCGCGCACCGTGACCTGCGCCCCTCCCGGCGCGCCGAGCGTCATCACCGAAAGAATGCTGCGCGCGTCGGCGCGCCGCCCCTCGAACTCGAGCACGATCTGCGAGGCGAAACCCTGCGCCGCGACCACGATGGCATGACTCGGACGGGCGTGGATCCCGTGCGGGTTGGCCACGATGGCGATGCCGTCGGCCTGGCCGGCGGAGGACGCGCTCACGGGCTCAGGCCGGCGCCAGCTCGTTCAGCAGGTCGAGGATCTGCTGCGCGCTCTGCGCCTGGCGCGTGAAGGAGACGAAATCCTCGTGCTGAGCGACGCTGGCGAACCAGCGCAGCAAGCCGAGGTGCTGCTCGGCGGTTTCGCTCGGGCGCACGGCGGAGAAGAACACGTGCACGGGCTCGTGATCGAGCGCGCGAAAATCCACGCCGGCGCGGTGCACGCCGATCACGGCGACCACGCGGGTGATGCCGGACAGCTTGACGTGAGGAATGGCGACGCCCTGACTTGCGGTCGTGCCCTGCGCTTCACGCGCCTGCAGCGCGGCGAGGAGCTCGGCGCGGCGCGGCGCGAGTTCGGGGGCCTGCGCCACGAGGCCCTCCACGAGTTCGACGAACACACCGGCCGCATCGCCGGCGGCGAGATCCAGCAGGACGGAATCCGGCGAGAGGAGATGGGCGTGGGACATGGGAGTCAGGAAGCGTGGCGGCGGTCGTCGCGCCGCTCCTTGGCGCGCGCGACCTGGGTCTTCAATTTGCTCACCGCGCCGTCCACCGCGGCGCGCGCGTCGTGCGACAACTCCTTGGCCACCAGCGCGTCGCCGCGTTGGGCGTAGAGCAGGATCTCGCAGGTGAGGCCTTCACGGCCCTGGTCCAGCACGATCTCGGCGCGGGAGAATTCGAGGCCGAAATGCTCGACCGCCTCCAACTGTTCCGCGGCGTAGGCGCGCAGGGCGTCGGAGAAGGCGGCGTGCCGGCTTTTGACTTCGATTTTCATGAACGCAAGGAGTCTGAGGACGGTCGCCCGGCAGTTTCCGGACGGCCTTCAGAATACGGCAGCGCCGCGGACCTGGGAACCGCGGCGAAGGGGTCGCGCGCGTAACGCACGCGCCACAGACACAGCCCCTGCGGCGGCGCCGTCGCCCCGGCGCGGCGGCGATCGCGCGCCGCGAGCACCGCGGCGGCCCACTCCGGGGCTCGGCGGCCGCGGCCGATCTCCACCAAGGTGCCGACGAGGTTGCGCACCATCTTGTAGAGGAAACCGTCGCCGGCGGCGTGGATCAGCAGGCCGCCGCGTGTCGGCACCACGCGCAAGTCGCGCAGCGTGCGCACGGTGTCGCGCACGGTGCGGCCGGAGGCCGCGTAGGCGGCGAAGTCGTGGCGCCCGATCAACAAACGCGCGGCGGCGCGCATCGCCGCCACGTCGAGCGGGCCGCGCTGCCAGTGCGCGACTTCCTGCAGCAGCACGGGCCGCGTCTCGCTGATGGCGATGCGATACACATAATGCTTCCCGATCGCGCTGGCGCGCGCGTGAAAGTCCGGCCCGACTTCGGCCACGGCGCGCACCACCACGTCGGCGGGCAGATAGGCGTTGATGGCCGCGCGCGCGCGCGCCGCGGGTGGGCCGCGGAAGGTGGAGAAGTGCGCCACCTGGCCGTAGGCGTGCACGCCGGAGTCGGTGCGCCCGCTGCCGTGAACCACGACGGCCTCGCCGCTGACGGCGGACCAAGCGGTCTCCAGTTCCTCCTGCACCGTGCGGCCGCCCGGCTGCCGCTGGAATCCATGGAAGCGGTCGCCGCGATAGGCGACGAGCAGGGCGAAGCGGCGCGGCGCCGCCGTCACGGCTGCGGCGGGGCGCTCGCGGAGGCGCGCGCGGCCTGCCGCCCGCGAAAGGCCTCGGCCAAGATCTCGCCGTGGAGATACTCGAGGCGCGCGCCGATCGGCACGCCGCGCGCCAGACGCGTGACGCGCACGGCGAGGCCCTCGAGCGCTTCCAGCACGAGGGCGGCGGCGCCCTCACCCTCGCGATCGGGCGCCGTGGCGAGGACGACCTCGCGCACCTTGTCCTGCTCGACGCGGCGGCGCAGCCCGCGCAGGGCTCCCGGGTCCGGGGCGGCCCCCTCGCGCGGCGCCAGGCCGTCGAGCAGCACGTGGTACAGGCCGTGGAAGGCGCCGGAGGATTCCATCCGCTCGACCTCGCGCGGTCCCTCGACGACGCACACGATGCTCGCGTCGCGCGTCGGATCGGCGCACAGCGCGCACGGCGAACTCAGCGTGACGTTGCCGCAGCGCTCGCAGCGGTGGGTCTCGACGCGCGCGTCGCGCAGCGCCATCGCCAGTTCTGCGACCTCCTCGCGCGGCGAGCGCAGCACGAACAACGCGATCCGCTCGGCGCTGCGTGGGCCCACGCCCGGCAGGCGCTCCAGCGCGCGCACCAGACGCTCGAGGGGCTCCGGGAAGGCCACGGCAGCGCTACATCATGCCGGGCAGCCCGAGGCCGCCGGTCACCTTCTTCATCGCCGCTGCGGACTCTTCCTCGAGCTTGCGCAAGGCGTCCTTGACGGCGGTGGCCACGAGGTCTTCCAGCACGTCGACTTCCGCCGGGTTGCACGCCTCCGGGGCGATGCGCACCGCCAGGATCTCGCGCGCGCCGTTGAAGCTCACGCGCACGGCGCCGCCGCCGGCGCTGCCCTCATACGTGCGCCGCGCCAACTCCTCCTGCAGTTCCTGCACTTGACGCTGCATCTTCTGCGCCTGGCGCAGAAGGCCGCCGAGATCTCCGAGACTTCCAGCCATGATGGTGCCGGCTGCGCCGGTTAGGGTTCCTCTTCGCGCCCGCCGAAGGATTCGAGCAGGACTTGCCCGACGGCATCGCCGGCCGGGCGGGTGGGACGGAGCAGGGTGAAGCGCCACGGCCCGGGACTGCCTGGCAGGCGGGCGAGGGCCGCGAGTTCGGCCGGATCCTCCAGGATGGCGCGCTCGCGCGCCGCCGGCTCCTGCAGTTCGACGCGCACTTCACTGGCGTCCACCACTCCCGCCACCAGGTTGCGCCGCACGATGCCGGCGAGCGTCGGGCGCTTCGCGCTGAGCGCGGCGAGAAGAGACTCGAAGCTCGCCGGTGCCGGCGTGGCTGCCACCGCGGGAGAAGCGGCGACGGCGGCCGCCGGGGCGGCCGGCGCCGCCGCGCCAGGCGCGGGGGCGGCAGGCGCCATGCGCGCGGCGGCCGGCATGGCCGCGGCGCTGCCGGTGAGGGCGGCCGCAAGCTGCGCCAGATCCAGCATGGCGCCGAGGCGAGCGGCGCGCAGCAGCGTCCACTCCACGAGAGCGCGGCTGGCGAGGGGCGCGCGCTGCAGCCGGCCCTCCAACTCGAAGAGCATGCCGAGGATGGCCTCGAGACGATCCCGCCCGAGACGTTTCGCGAGCGCGCGCATGCGGTCGCGCCGCGCCGGTTCCGGCTCCACGCCGAGCGCGTCCTCGCCCAGCAGCGCGACGTGCAGCAGGTCGCGCAGCGACTCCGCCGCCTGTTCGATCAGATCGCGCTCGGTGCCGCCGCGCGCCAAAAACTCCGCGACGGCGCGGAGCACGTCCTGCGGACGATCCTCGGCGACGGCCTCGAACAAATCCAGCCAGCGCTCCGGCCGCGCCAGTCCGGCGACCATCTCCAGATCGTCGAGGGTGACCGCGCCATCGGCCACGGCGATCGCCTGATCGAGCATGCTCTCCGCGTCGCGCAGGCCGCCGCGGCAACCGCGCGCCAAGGCCGACAGCACGTCCGGCGCCACCTCCGCGCCCTCGCTCTCGCAGACGCGCTGCAGTTTGGCGCGGACGTCCTGCTCCCGCAGCCGCCGGAACTCCAGCACTTGGCAGCGCGAGACGATGGTGTCCGGAATCTTGTGCGGATCCGTGGTGGCGAACACGAAGATGGCGTGGTCCGGCGGCTCCTCCAGGGTCTTCAGCAGCGCGTCGAAGGCCGGGCCGGACAGGCGCTGCACTTCGTCCACGATGTACACCTTGCGGCGATCGCGCAGCGGGCGCGTCGCCACGCTCTCCCGCAGGCTGCGCACGTCCTCGACGCCGTTGTTGGAGGCGCCGTCGATCTCGACCACGTCCAGGTCGCCCCCCCGCTCGATGTCGCGGCAGGGCCCGCACTCCAGGCAGGGCTGGGCGGTGGGGCCGCGCTCGCAATTGAGCGCCTTGGCGAGGATGCGCGCCGTGCTGGTCTTGCCCACGCCGCGCGGGCCGACCAGAAGATAGGCTTGGCCGACGCGGCCGCGCTCGAGCGCGCGGCTCAGCGCCTGGACGATGTGTTCCTGGCCGATGACGTCGGCGAAGGTGCGCGGCCGGTACTTCCGGGCCAAAACCCGGTACGGGACCGCCGCGCTGGAGTTTTCCGCCACGCGACCATCCTACCGATGCGGGGCGGAGCGCCGCCGGAGCCGGAGGCCCGGACAGCCGCGGCACCCGCGCTCCGCCGTTAAGGGCTGCTCCGTTCCCGGCCTGACCCGGTTCACCGCGTGCGCGCTGCGCGGCGCCGGACCCCCGGCTCCGACGGCGCCCCCATCCTAGCCGCGCGTCGCGGCGCGCCGCGGTGGAAAGAGGGTGATGGCGGAGAGGGTGGGATTCGAACCCACGGTGCCTTGCGACACACACGCTTTCCAAGCGTGCTCGTTCGGCCACTCCGACACCTCTCCAGGCTTCGTTCAGGGAGCATCCCAATGGCGGAGAGGGAGGGATTCGAACCCTCGGTCGCCTTGCAGCCACACTGGTTTTCGAAACCAGCCCGTTCAACCGCTCCGGCACCTCTCCCTGCGGGGCCGGAGATCTTACTCGTCCGCCGGGGGCGCGGGAAGGCCGCCCGGACCGCGGCGGCGCGCGCGGAAGAACTCCTGCAGCAGCGCGGCGCTCTCCGCGGCGAGCACGCCGCCGCGCGCCGCGACGCGGTGGTTGAGGCCGGGGAGGTCGAGGATCCGGGCGAGCGATGCGACGCCGCCGAATTTCGGGTCGGTCGCGCCGTAGACCACCCGCGCGAGGCGGGCGTGGACCAGCGCTCCGGCGCACTGGATGCACGGCTCGAGCGTGCAGTACAGCTCGGCGCCCTCCAGGCGCTTCTCCCCCGCCGCGGCGAAGGCCTGCGACAACGCGAGCATCTCGGCATGCGCCGTGGCGTCCTGCTGCTCCTCCACGGCGTTGCCGGCGCGCCCGAGCACGCGACCGGCGCGCACCACCACCGCGCCGACGGGAACCTCGCCGCGCTCAGCCGCGGCGCGCGCCTCCCGCAGCGCCAGTTCCATCACGCGCCGCTCGTACTCCTCCGGGCTCGCGGGCTCGCGCAAGGGGAACAGCAGGCTCATGCCGGGAGACGGCGCGGCGGACGAAAAAAATGGCGCACCCGGGAGGACTCGAACCTCCAACCCTCAGATCCGTAGTCTGATGCTCTATCCAATTGAGCTACGGGTGCGCACGAAGGGTGGATATTGGACTCGTCCCGGCCATGACCGTCAAGGGCCTGCAGTCGGCGCGCGCCGGCCGCTAAGATCGGCCTCGGCATGCGGCCCTTCGTTCATCTGCACGTCCACACCGAATACTCGCTGCTCGACGGCGCGAATCCGGTGGATCGGCTGGTGCAGGCCGCGGTCGAGGACGGACACGGCGCCCTCGCCATCACCGACCACGGCAATCTGCACGGCGCGGTCGAGTTCTACCAGGCCTGCCGCAAGGCCGGGGTGAAGCCGATCCTGGGCTGCGAGATGTACGTGGCCGAGCGCTCGATGCGCGAGCAGCATGATCGCCGCGCCAACCCCTACACCCACCTTACGCTGCTGGCGCGCAACGCCGAGGGCTGGCGCAATCTCATGGAACTGAGTTCCGAGGCGCACCTCGAAGGTCATCACTTCCGTCCGCGGGTGGACCTGGAGCTGTTGGCGCAGCGCGCGCGCGGCCTGATCTGCCTGTCGGGCTGCATGAGCGGCCCCGTCAATCGCCAGTTGCGGCGCGGCGACGAGCCGGCGGCGCGCGCCGCCGCGGGCCGGCTGCGCGACATGTTCGGCGCCGACAATTTTTTCCTCGAGGTCATGCGCAACGGCATCGAGGAACAGGAACGGCTGACCGAGGGCATGGCGCGGATGCAAGGCCAAGTGGGCGCGGAGCTGGTGGCGACCAACGACATCCACTACCTGCGCCATGAGGACTGCCAAGCGCAGGACGCGCTCATCTGCCTGCACACCGGCGCGAAGATGTCCGATCCGAAGCGCTGGAAGATGGACACCGACACGCTGTTCTTCCGCTCGCGCGCGGAGATGAACCGCATCTTCGGCGACCTCGGCGCGGCCCTCGACAACACCCAGCGCGTGGCCGACATGATTGACGTCGAGCTCGACCTCGGCCGCCCGCGCCTGCCGCGCTTCACCCCGGAGGACGGCCGGCCGCTGGACGAGGTCTTCCGCGAGCAGTGCGAGCGCGGCTTCGCCGCCTGCTATCCGGGCAATTCGCCCGAAGCCCGCGCCCGCCTCGAGTTCGAGATGCAGACCATCCACGCGATGGGCTTCCTCTCCTATTTCCTGGTGGTTTGGGACCTGGTGCGCCACGCGCGCGAACACGGCATCCCGGTGGGCCCAGGGCGCGGCTCGGCCGCCGGCTCGCTGGTGGCCTACGTGCTGGGCATCACCCGCGTCGACCCGCTCAAGTACGACCTCCTGTTCGAGCGCTTCCTGAATCCGTCGCGCATCTCGATGCCGGACATCGACATCGACTTCTGCAAGGATCGGCGCGAGGAAATGATCGCCTACGCGCGCCGGCGCTACGGCGACGATCGCGTCTGCCAGATCATCACCTTCGGCAAGCTCAAGGCCAAGAACGCCCTGCGCGACATGGGGCGGGTGCTCGAAGTGCCGCTCCAGGAGGTGGATCGCGCGGCCAAGAAGATTCCCGAAGGACCCGGCGGCAGCCTCGCCGAGAGCCTGGCCGGCGACCCCGGCCTGCAGGAGTTGCGCGATGCGACGCCGGAGAGCCGGCGCTGGTTCGATCTGGCGCTGCGGGTCGAGGGGCTGGCGCGCAACGCCGGCGTGCACGCCGCCGGGGTCATCATCGCCGACGGCCCGCTGCGGGAGATCGTCCCCCTGGCCCGCCTGAACGGCGTCCTCACCACGCAGTGGGACATGAAGGTGTGCGAGGAAATCGGCTTGCTGAAGATGGATTTCCTCGGGCTCACCACCCTGACGATCTTGCACGAGGCCGCGCGCTTGGTCGAGGCGCGCACCGGCGCGCGGCCCGACCTCGACGGCCTGCCGCTCGACGATCCGGCGGTCTACGAGCTGATGCAGCGCGCCGACACCGAGGGCGTGTTCCAGCTCGAGTCCGACGGCATGCGCCGCCTGCTGACGGACATTCAGCCCTCGGTCTACGAGGATCTGGTGGCGGTGCTCGCGCTCTTCCGCCCGGGACCGCTCGGCTCGGGCCTGCACGAGACCTACGCGCGGCGCAAGCACGGGCGCGAGCCGGTGGTGATCCTGCACCCGCTCATCGAGTCGGTCCTCAAGGAGACCTACGGCGTTCTCATCTATCAGGAGCAGATCATGCGCGTGGCCCAGCGCATGGGCGGCTTCTCGCTCGCGGACGCCGACTCGCTGCGCAAGGCGATGGGAAAGAAGAAGCCCGAGCTGATGGCCAAGTACGAGGACCAGTTCCTCAGCGGCGCGGTCGCCCGCAGCGTGGCGCCCGCCCTGGCCAAACAGATCTGGGACATGATGGTGAAGTTCGCGGATTACGGCTTCAACAAGAGCCATTCCACCGGCTACGCCCTGGTCACCTATCAGGCCGCGTGGATGAAGGCGCACCACCCGGCCGAGTTCTACGCCGCCACCTTCACCCACGAGGCCGGCAACACCGACAAGCTGCGCCGCCTCATCGAGGACGCGCGCCGGCACGACGTGCGCGTGCTGGCGCCCTGCGTCAACGCCTCCGCGCAGGGATTCAGCGTCGCGGGCGCACGCGCCGTCCGCTTCGGCTTGGAAGCCGTGAAGGGCATGGGACGCGGGGCCGCCGACGCCCTGGTGGCGGCGCGCGCGGAGCAGCCCGGCGGGCGCTTCGCCGACTTCGACCAGTTCATCGTCGAGGCGAGCGCGCGCAGCCTCAACAAGACGGCCCTGGAGGCCCTGATCAAGGCCGGCGCCTGCGAGGACATGCACCCGGACAGGCTGGCCTTGCTGGCGCAACTGGAGGAGCGCATGCGCGTGGCGGCGCAGGTCGTCAAGGACCGCGGACGCGGCCAGGGATTCCTGTTCGGCGCCGGCGAGCCGGAGCGGACGGCTGCGGCTCCTTCCGCCGCGCCGCAGGCGGCGGCCGTCCCGGCGGATGCGGTCGCCGTGCTCAAGGCGGAGAAGGAGGCCTTGGGGCTCTATCTCACGCGTCATCCGCTCGACGACTTCCGCGACGTGCTCGGCGGCATCTCCCCGTGGGACTCGCGCAGCGTGGCCGAGGCCGGCCAGGATGCGGTCGTATCGCTGGCCGGCATCGCCTCCCAGGTGAAGATTCTCGCCTCGCGCAAGAACCCGGCCGCCAAGTACGCCCGCCTCCGCATCGAGGACCTCTACGGCAGCGTGCGCGCGGTCGCCTTCCAACGCGTGCTCGCGGAGCACGCGGAGGCGCTGGTGGAAGATTTCGCCGCCATCTTCGAGGGCCGGTTGCAACTCAACGGCGAGGACGTCGAAATGCTGATCGAGCGCATCCGTCCGCTCGGCGAGCGCAGCGAAGTCTCCCTCAAGGGGATGCTCGAAATCCAACTGCCGGATGGCGATCCGCAGGTGGAGCGCATCCAGCAGATCTTGAGCCGCCACCCCGGCGACGCCCGCGTGCGCATGCAGTGGCGGGACGCGAGCGGGCGGGAGCGGCGCTGGCGCGCCGGGGTCGAGTGGAGCGTCCGCCTCGGACCGCAACTCATCGACGAACTCCAGACCGCCCTGGGTCCGGGCACCGCGCGCGCCAGCATGGAGCGCGCCGTCACGCAACGACGCGAGCGCCCCAATTGGGCCGCTCGCGTCGAGGCGGACTAACGCGGTAGTGCCGGACTCAGGCGCCGGCTTTGGCCGTGGCCACGCCCTGCTTGGCTTCGGCCGGCACGGCCGCGGGGGCGACCTCCGGCTCGCTGCGTTCGACGAACTCGAGGTAGGCGCGCGCCGCCTTGTCCCCCAGGCGCGGGGTGCTCAATTTCAGGATGCGGGTGTAGCCGCCGCGGCGCTCGCGGAAGCGCGGCCCGAGCACTTCGAACAACTTCATCGTCGCCTCCCGGTCGTTGCCGAGGAGGGAGAGCGCGCGGCGGTAGTTGTGCAGGTTCTTCTCCTTCGCCAGGGTGATCAGCCGCTCGGCGAAGGGGCGGTGGGCTTTCGCCTTCACCAGCGTGGTCTCGATGCGCTCGTGCTCGATCAAGGCCGCCACGAGGTTGCGGGCCAGCGACCGGCGGTGGCCGGCAGGGCGGGAAAGCTTGAAGGTTTTGACGCGATGCCGCATGACGATGGCCTCACTGGCTGGAACCGAGGACTTCCTCGCGATTCATCCCGACCCCGAGGCCGAGTTCGGCGAGCTTCTTCTCGATCTCGGTGAGCACGGTCTGGCCGAGGTTCTTGATCGAGAGCAGGTCCTCGGGCGAGCGGAACACCAGCTCGCCGAGGGTTTGGATTTGCGCGATCTCCAGGCAATTGCGCGCGCGCGTGGAGAGGTCCAGGCGCTCGACCGGTTCGGTCAGCAACTGCTGCACGCGGTCGCGCTTGCGCTCGGCGGCGGCGTCGATCGGCTTGACGTCGTCCGCCACCGGCACGCCCTGCATCACCTCGCTGAACTGGACGAAGGGATTCAGGTGCTTGCGGTAGATCTTGGCGGCCTCGATCAACGCCATCTCGGGGCGCACCGTGCCGTCGGTCCAGACCTCCATCACCAGGCGGTCGTAGTTGGTGAACTTGCCGACGCGCGTGGCTTCGACGCTGTAGCGCACCCGGATGACCGGGCTGAAGGCGGCGTCCAGCGGAATCAGGCCGATCTGATCCATCACCTCGCCGGTGTCCTCGGCGGCGACGTAGCCGCGGCCGCGGCGCACGGTGAGCCGCGCGGAGACGTGCGCTCCGGGGGAAGTGAGGGTGCAGATCACGGCGTCCTTGTCCACGACTTCGACGCCGGCCGGGCACTGCACGTCCGCGCCGGTGACCGGGCCCTCGCCCTTCTTGTCGATGACCAGGGTGGCCGGCATCTGCGAAGTGCTGGCGTGCACGCGCAGGCGCTTGCAAGCGATCACGAGTTCCGTGACGTCCTCCAGCACGCCGGGCACGGACTTGAACTCGTGCTCGACCCCGTCGATTTCCACGGCGGTGATCGCGGTGCCCTCGATGGAGCCGAGGAGCACGCGGCGCAGGCCGTTGCCGATGGTGTGGCCAAAGCCGCGCTCGAAGGGCTCGATCGCGAACTTGCCGTAGCGGCCCGTCGCGGTCTCCTTTTCGTGGACGACGGCGGAAGGAAGCTCGAAGTCACGCCAGCGGATGCGCATGTCGGTTCAGCGGGTGGAAGGGAAGGAGGAAAGCAGGGGGAGGATCAGCGCTGCGGCTCAGACGCGGCGGCGCTTGGGCGGACGGCAGCCGTTGTGCGGCAGCGGCGTGACGTC
>CAZDMB010000013.1:0-18547 GCA_964506175.1 uncultured Planctomycetales bacterium
GAATAGTCGGCCCAGACGAAGGGCGCGAGAGCACCGGGGATCGGGATCAGCGTGCACAGGCGATGGGCGCGGCTGCCGAAGCGCAGGCCGAAGAGTTCCATGGCCACGAGGCCGCACACCACCATGTGCAAGGTGATGGAGGAGAGCGCCATGGCCAGCATGCCGAGATCGAAGAGCAAGCGGCCGGACACCGGCCCGATCACGTCGCCGAGCACGCGCGCGGTGGTGCCGATCGCCGCCTTCTGATCCACCGCGGCGCCGCTCGCGTGCAGCGTGTTGGCGGTCGCGATGACGAGCAGGCTGGTGGCGATGGTGTACGGCAGAGCCATGCCGAAGAGCAGGTCGAAGCGCGCCAGCCCGGTCTGCTCCTTTTTCCAGCCGCGCGCGCGCAGGCTATAGGGATACAGGAACACCATGTTGATGCCGACCGCGGCAGCCAGGCTGCTGAGCGCGATCTCCACGCTGCTCGGGCCGGCGGCGGCGGCGGCCGGGAAACGGAAGGGCACGAAGCCGCGCGCGACGGCGCCCCAGTCGGTGCGCGTGCGCGCCACCACCCAGGCCAGCGCCAGCACGATGATCCAGACCATCCACTTCAACGCGCGCTCGTAGATGCGCACCCAGCGCGCGTCCTTGCCGTACATCAGGCTCAGAAGGACGGCCCACACCAGCACGACGCCGCTCGCCAAGCCCGGGCTCAAGCCGGCGGCGCCGGACACGCCGGCGGCGTCCACGATGCTCGCGGCCGCGAGGTTGTACTGCGGGAAATGCCAGATGAAGGACGCCAGCAGCGCGCCGCCGGCCCACGCCCAGGCGAAGAAGGGGCCCGCGCCGCGGCGCATCGCCGCCAGCGGGTTCTCCTCGTCGGCGAGCGTCCGTCGCGCCAAGGCCGCGAGGGCGGCGACGCCGATCAGGATCGCGACGGGGGCGACCCACAGCAGGCCGTAGCCATAGAGCGCGCCGGCGAACAGGCTGCTGGCGGCGGTGCCGGCGCCGAGGGTGAGGGCGCTCTGCAGGAAACCCGGGCCGAGCTGGCGCCAGGAGTCGCGGAAACCGCCCATCAGTCCGCGGCCTCCTCCGGTCGCAAGGCGCGCACGCCTGCAGCCTCGGGCATGGCGCGATAGAAGGCGTCGAGCGGAAAACAGCCGCTGACCATGCCGTTGCGCGGCGCGGTGGTGCAGTCGCTGAAGGTGCGGCACAGGCGGCGGCGGTCCGGTTCGCGGCCGGCCAGCAGGTCGCGCGGCAGTTCGGGATAGGACAGGAGCATGCGGCCGAGGCCGATGAAATCGGCGCCGCCGGCGGCCAGCTCGTGCTGCGCGTAATAGGGAAGGAATTCTTGCAGGTAGGTCCAGCCGGCGCCGACGACGAGCATGTCCGGCTGCGCCGCCTTGGCCGCCTGCGCGGCCTCGAGGTGGCGCGCGACCATCGTCAAGGGATCGGCCGGCGGCTGATAGCCGTCGCTCGGCGGATAGGCGGCGGGGCGCTGCAAGTGCGGATTCCAGTAGGGAGAGCCCAGGGTCACGTTCAGCAGCGTTACGCCGCGCGCGCGCAACAGTGCGAGCAGCCGCAAGGGCTCGGAGAAATCGCAGCGCAGCGGCTGCTCCTGGTCCACGCCGAAGCCGAGGGCGTAGGGGAGATCGTGGTCCATCGGCCGGCCGACGCCGTCGGCGCCGCGCTCGAAGGGCACGGTGTCGCCGAGCGACAGGCGCACCCCCACTCCCAGCCCCGGGCACGCCGCGCGCACGGCGTCCACCACGCGCAGGAAGAAGCGCGTGCGGCCGGCGAACTCCCCGCCGTAGGGACCGGACCGGGAGCGCGCCGCCAGCGTTTCGTGCAGCAGGTAGCCGTGGCAGCATTTCAGGTCCACGAAGTCGAAGCCGACGCGCTGGGCGAGGCGCGCCGCGGCGACGAAGTCTTCGCCGATGCCCTCGAGTTCCGCGTCGCTGAGCAGCGCGCCGGCCGCGTCGTGCGGGTACTTGCGCTCGAGCAAGGGATGGCGGTGGACGCAACGCGGAACGAGCGGGCCTTCCGGGCGCGCGAAACGTCCCGAGTGGGTGAGCTGCAGGCCCACCAGCGCGCCGCCGCAGCGCGCCGCGGCGAGCAGCCGCGCCAGGTCGCCGGCGCAGTCGCGGCCGGAATTGTGAAACAATTGGCGCGGATTGGCGCGGCCGGCGCGGCACACGGCGTAGGCCTCGCCTCCCCAGATCAGCGCGGCGCCGGATTCGCCGAAGCGGCGCCAGCGGCGCAGCGTGAGTTCCGTCGGCCCGCCTTCCGGCGTGCCGTCCCAGCCCTCCATCGGGTGGCAGGCGAAGCGATTGGCCAGGCGGCGACCGAGCGCCATGACCGGCTGGCCGAAGGGCCCGTCCGCGCCGCGCAGGACTTCGTCCGCGCGCAGGCCGGGCGCCACCTGCGCCGCATGCGCGGCGAAGGCGGCGAGCGACTTGAAGCGGCCGGGGCTCGGATGGCGCACGGCTTGGATGCTACGCCTCCGCCGCCACCGTGAAGCCTTCGGCGTGTTCGCGCAGATCGTGGCCGTAGCCGCGCGCGTGCGCCGCGCTGGCGAAGCGCAGGCGTCCATCGGTGACGCGCAGCGCGCCGCCGTCGCCCAGCGGCCGATAGAGATCCGCGTGAGCGGCCAACGCCGCGCGCTGCGTCTCCGCAGGCAGATGATCGAGGCCGCGAAAGTAGTGGTGTCCGTTGCGCTCCGAGTGGCGCAAGCCGAGGGCGCCCGCGGTGCACAGATCCTGCTGCAGGGCGAGGCAGGGCAGGTTGGTCAGGTCTTCGCTGGTCTGGAACAGCCGGCCGCCGCTCGCGGCGCAGACGCGCGCCGCCGCGATCGCGCGCAGCACGCCCTTGCAGTTCTTGACCGAGACCCCGCTCCAGCCGAGCGCGGCGGCGCGCGCGAGATCGTCCGGACGGGCGTCGGCCTCGTCGAGCACCAGCGGCGCGAACGCGGTGACGCGCTCCAAGCCGCGGTTGGCGGCGGCCTCGAAAGTGCGGGCGCGCGGCAGAGGCTGCTCGATGAAACGCAGGCGTTGCAGCAACTCGGCGCCGCCGGGATCGGCGCGCACGGCCTCGAGCACGTCGGCCAGCGCGGCGAGATCCTGGAACTGCTCGTTGCCGTCGAGGGTGAGCGCCGGATCGAGGTCGCGTTCGGCGAAGAAGCGCGCAAGCTCGAGCAGGCGCGCGCGATCTTCCGCGAAGCCGGCCCCGATCTTGACTTTGAACCAGCGCAGGCCGGCGGCGAGGTCCTCCTCCAGGGCCTGCGGCAAGCCGTCGTTCCGGCGCTGCTCGGGGGCGAGGTCGCGGACGCGCAGCGGATCGAGCATGCCCACGGTGTGGCGCAACTCGATCTCCGCGCGCGCGTCCGCAGCGAAGGCGCCAGCGCCGAAGAGGTCGCGTCGCAGCGCCTCGGCGAAGGGCAGGCCGGCCGAGCGGCAGGCGGCGTCCATGAGCGCGCGCTCGACGAGGGCCACGCCGAAGCCCCGCTCGAGCGACTCCGGCGCATCCGGCGGCAGCGTCGCGACGCGCGCCCCGAAGGCCGCGCCGACGAGATCGTGGATGCTGGCGGCGCGGGCGCTCGCTGCGACGAACTCCCGCGCCGCCGCGCGCGCGGACTCTTCCAGCGCCGCCGCGTCCTCCTGCGGCCGGCGCGCGAGATCCTTGCGGAACCAGCGCGGCACCAGCAGATCGGCCGACCAGCCCTGCTCTTCGCGCGCGCCGCCGGCGCGCGCGCGCACGCGGCACGTCAGCAGGTCCGCCGCGGTCACGGTCACGGCCCCGAAGCGGAAGGGCTGCCGCGCGCGGCACGCCGTGCGCGCGAGTTCGACGCGGATCAGTTGGAGCGCCAACGGCACGCCGCCATTGTGCAGGCCCGCAGCCGGCGCGTCAGCGGGCTGCGGGCTCCCCCCGGGCGGGCTACGAGCCCGCGGCGCCCGCGCGCAGCGCCGCCAGCACCGCCTCGTGCACCGCGCCGCCGCTGGTGGCGAGGATCCCGCGGTTGTCCTCCAGCCGCTTGCCGCGCGTGAAGTCCAAGGGCTTGCCGTCCGTGTCGGTGACGCGGCCGCCGGCTTCCTCGCAAACGATCACGCCCGCGGCGTGATCCCACGCGTTCTCGCGGTAGGCCGGTTTGCTCTGCGGCCGCAGGTAGATCTCGGCCCCGCCCATCGCGACCACGCCGTACTTCACCTGCGAGTCGTAGCGCACGAACCCTCCGCCGATGCCGGCGCGCGCCATCACGTCGAGCACGAGCTGCGGATCGCCGTGGGAGGATTCGACGCTGCCGAGCACGCGCCACTGCCGCGGATCGGCGCGATGCGTCACCGCCGCGGACCGCGCGGCGCCGTCGTCCAGGGTCTCGACGGTGCAGCCGCGGCCTTTCGCCGCCACGAACATCACGCCGCGCGGACCGTCCGGCCGCGCGAGATCGAGCGGCAAGCTCGGGCACGCGAGCACGCCGGCCCACGGCTGTCCGGCGCGCAACACGCCGATGGCCACCGCGTATTGCTCGCGACGGAGGAAGCCCTTGGTGCCGTCGATCGGATCCACGCACCAGGCGAATTCGGCGTCGGCGGCGCCCGCATGGTCGATCATGTCGCAGACGGCGGCGAAGTCGACGCGGCGGCCCAGGCCCGCGCTCACCAAGCGCACGATCTGCTCGGCGCCGGCGGCGTCGGCGCTGCCGCGCAGGTGGGCGGAGCCCTCCTCGGCGACGATGGCGTGGCCGGGAAAGGCCGCGCGCACCGCGTCGAGAATCAGCGCCTGCGAGCCGTAGTCGGCGACGGTGACGGGGCTCTGATCGCCCTTGGCCATCGCTCCGGGGGCGTCGCCGGCGGCGGCTTGGACGGCGCGGCACAACGCGGCGGCGCGCCGCCCGGCGGCGCGCGCCACCTCGAGGATGCGATCGGCGGAAGCGGACATGGGCCGGAAATTCTACCGGCCCGCGCGCGCTACTTGCGCCGCATCTCGATCCACATCACGTCCTGCGCCTCGCGGCCGGGCGGCTCGATCCTCATCACGTAACTCCATGCGTCCGGCGCGAGAATCCGCGTCGTGTGCACGTAGGGGATGGTCGCTCCGTCCTCCGGGTCGGGCCCGGCGCCGCGCATGACGAGCGTGGCGGCGCCGGCGTCGAAGGCGCCGCGCAGGGTTTGCTCCTGCCCAGGCGCGGAGGAATCCGTCCAGGTTTCGACGATCTCCGCGGCGCCGGCGTCCCAGCGCTGCACACCGCGGCCGCTGAAACCGCCGCCGAACTCGGAATGGAACTCCCACACCAGGTTCTCGCCTTCGCGCCGGATCTCGTAACTCGCGGCCACCGCCGCTCCGCCCAGCGTCCGCTGCGTGCCGATCCAGGAGCCCTGCAGCCGGTACAGGTGCGCCAGGGGCTCCGCGGGCGCAGAGCAGCCGGCGGCCAGGAGGATGACGGCGGCGGTCGAGAGGCGCATGCGGCCAGGGTATCTTTCCTTGCGTCCGGGAGCATGAGCCACGCCGTCACCTTCGTCGCCGTCTATCGCCCGCGCCCTGGCAAGAATCAGGAGCTTGCCGCCATCGTGCGACGCCACGCGCCCACGCTGCGCCGGGAGGGCTTGGTCACTGAGCACCCCACGGTGCTGCTGCGCGCCGCCGACGGCTCGATCATCGAGATCCTCAGTTGGCGGAGCGAGGAGCATGCGCGCTCCGCCCACGACAATCCGGCAGTGAAGGAACTGTGGGCCGCCTTCGCCCAGTGTTGCGAGTTCCTCCCGCTCAAGGATCTGGCCGAAGCGCAGAAGATGTTCGCGCACTTCGAGCGCATCGAGAACGGGGCGGGCTAGTGCTCAAGCGGCTCGCCGGCCTTTTTCTACGCGGTCTGACCTTCGTCCTGCCGCTTGCCCTGACCCTCTACGCGCTGTGGTGGGTGGTGGCGAGCGCCGAGCGCATCTTTCACTGGCTCTGGCTGCGCGCGCTGCCGGCGGAATACTACGTCACGGGCGTCGGTTTCGTGCTCGGCGTCGGCGCGGTCGCGGCCGTCGGCGCCCTGATGAACGCCTTTCTCGGCCGGATGCTGGTGGCGGCGGTCGATCGCCTCCTCGCGCGCATTCCGCTCGTCAAGACGATCTACGGCTCGGTGCGCGACCTGACGTCCTTCTTCGCCGGCAAGAAGAAGGGCATGAGCAGCGTGGTGGTGGTGGACGTCACGCCGGAGGTGCGCATGCTGGGGTTCGTGACACAGGAGGACGCCGCCGCGCTCACCCAGCAACCGCGGGACGGCGGGCGCGTCGCCGTATTCCTGCCGATGAGTTACCAGATCGGCGGCTACATGATCTTCGTGCCGCGGGAGAAACTCACGCCGCTCGACATCAAGGTGGAGGACGCCCTGCGCCTCGCCATCACCGCCGGCATCACCGAAGAAGGCGCGGCGCGCGCCGACGAGTCCGCCTAGCGCGGTTCCGGGCGCGCGAAGTCGGCGTCGCTGAAGCGCAAGCCGGTCTCGAGCGTGGCGGCGATCGCCTCCACGCGACCGCTGGCTTCGCTCTCGCTGGCGGTGCGCCATGGAATGCGCACGCCGTCGCGTTCGCGGTAGTCCGAGAAGCGCATCGTCACCGGCAGCGAAATGCCGCCGGGCGCGACCTCCTGCGTGTCGAGGCGCAGCAAATCCAGGTGCTCGAGGCAGTACCAGGCCGTGTCGGCGCGCGGACCGGCGCGCAGCGCCACCACCGCGCATCTCTCGCCGGCGAAATCTTCCAGGCGCAGCACCGTCGCGCCGTCCCAGCCGGCGGCCCAGCGGGTCCACAGGCGTCCGTCGAGCGTGCGCAGCGCCTGTTGCAACTCCTGACCCGCGAGTTCGCGGTACGGCTCGAAGGAGCCGTCCACCCAGGCGGCGGCAGCGCCGCGCTCATCGACGGAACCCGCGGCATGGCCGAAGACCCCGAGGTCGATTCGGTGCAAGGCGCGGCCTTCGGGCTCCACCATCTTGGAAAAACTGCCGGCGGCGCCGCCGTGGACGAAGCGCACCGCGCCCTGCAGGCGCACGCCGCCGAGGCGGCGCAACGCCTCCATGCGCCCGGCCTCGCCGAATCGTGCCGCGAGTTCGGAGGCGGTGGGAAGATCCGATTCTTCGGGCAGGTCGCCGCTGCGCGTCAGGGTCGTGTTGCCGCGCGGGCTGACGAACTCGAGCGCAGCCACCTTCTGATCCGCGCTGCGCTGCAAACGCACGCGGATGTCGGGCATCGAGCGCAGCGCGCGCCAGCCGTCCGCGTCGGCCGCGGTCAGCACGTACTCGGTCTCGCCCGGAATCTCGAGCGACAACCGCCCCTCGCGCGCGCGCAGCGTCCACTCGGCCGCGGAGCCCTCGCGGCGGAACAAGCCGGCGCAGCCCTCCGCCGCAGGATCTGGCACGGGATTCCAGTCTGCCGGCTCGGCGCCGCGCCGCGGCAGCACGAACACGAGCCCCGCCTGGTGCATGCGCATGAGTTCCACCTTGCCGTCCGCGCCTTTCTGGAAGACCACGGCAATTTGATCGGTCAGCTCGAACGCGCGCCGTCCGTCCGCCGCAGGCGGCTTGAGGGTGAAGAACATCTGCCCGGGAACGTCCACGCCGAGCTTGCCCTTCTCCACGCGCACCTCGAACACCTGGTGGCGGAAACTCGCGAAATTGGCGAGGTACTCGCCCGCGTAGGCCGAGAGGTCTTCAGCGGCGAGCGGCGCGGCATCGGCGGCGGCTGTTGCATCGCCCAGCATGGATTGCCACACGATCCCCAAGGAGGCGTTCTGCAGCGGCGTTGCCGTCGCATTGCACAACAGCACGTAGCCGAGCCCCTCCGCGGGAATCATTCCCACCATGGCGCTGAAGCCGTCGATGTTGCCGCCGTGCTGCACCACGGTGTGCCCTTTCCAATCCATGATCATCCAGCCGAGGCCGTAGCTCGCCCCCGCGCCGCCGATCTCGATCTGCGGCGTCCAGGTTTCGCGCAGGGTGTCGGCGCCGATCAGGCGTTTGCCCTCCCATTCGCCGCCAGCCAGCTGCAGGCGCAGCCACCGCGACATGTCGTCCGCGCTCGACCAGATCGCGCCGGCGGGCGCCACGGCGTCCACGCTGCGCATGGGTGCGGCACGCCAGGTCTCATGGTCCGGATCCCAGGAGTAGCCGAAGGCGCGCAATCCGTCGGCCATGGCCGCGCTCGTGCTCGTGGTGGTGTGCTCCATGCCCAGCGGACGCAGCAAGCGCTCCTCGAGCAACTGCCCCCAGGACTTGCCCGCGGAAACCGCCACGGCTTCGCCCGCCGCCAGGAACATGACGTTGTTGTAGTGCCAGGCCGAGCGGAAGTCGCACCAGGGTTCCGCCGTCAGCGAGGCGGCAAGAATTTGCTCCTTGCTGGCCGCGCCGCTGGCCCACAGGACGTCCGTGCGGGTGAAACCCGTGCGATGGCACATGAGGTCGCGCAAGGTCACTTCGGCGCCCTCTTCGCCGCCGCGGATGGGCAAGCGGTACTCCGGCAGGTAGCGGGTGATGGGGTCGTCCCAGTGCATGCGACCGGCATCCACCTCCGTGGCTACGAGGGCGGAAGTGAACGCTTTGGTGGTGGAGCCGATGGCGAAAAGGGTGGAGGGCGTCACCGGCCGGGCAGGATCCAGCGCAGCCGAGCCGAAGCCCCGGGAAAGGAGCAGCTTGCCGTCGTCCACCACGCAAAGGGCGCATCCCGGCACGTGCAGGCCGACGCGCTGCGCCTCGAGTTCGGCGCAGAGCCGATCCAGACGGTCGGCGACGTCTTGATTTTGCGGGGCGGCGCTGGCGGGGAAGGCGAAGGAAAGGATGCTGATGGCGAGCACGGGGCGCCATCTTCACCGTTCCGCATGCAAAAAAAGAGGGCTTCCTGGCCGCAATTTCGCGTGCGATACTAGATGGACGGGTTTGCGGATCGATGCCCGTTCCCCACATCATGCGCGCGAACGTCCCTGCTCTGGCCCTCGGCATTTTTGCCGGAACGGTTTCACCTGTGGCGGCCCAGAATGTCAATGGCGCCCACCCCATCAAGTTCCAGAACGTCGCGCCGCAGCTCGGCGCCGACGTCGTCGGCTTCGGTCGCGGCAGCGCGATCGTCGACCTGGACCTGGACGGTCGCCTTGATCTGATCGCCACCAGCGCCACCAAAGGCACCTTCTACCTGCGTCAGCAGCCGAACGGCACCTTCGTGGAGATGACCCAGATCTGGCAGATCCCCCAGGACACCAAGCAGACCTGGGGCACGGTGGCCGCCGACTTCGACAATGACGGCGACGAGGACCTCTACTTTCCCTGCGGCGGCTTTCACTATCCGGAGACCAATCGCTTCCTGCGCAACGACCTGAACACGCTCGGCACTTTCACGCTGTTGACCGGCGCCGTGGCCGGCGACGCCGTGACCATTGCAGACCCGAGTTTCGGCGCCAGCGCCCTGGACTACGATCGTGACGGCGACCTCGACATCTTCACCTCCGCCACGCAGACCTACGGCTCTACGACTTTGGAGCGTTGCCGTCTCTTGCGCAACGACGGCGGCCTTCACTTCACCGACGTGAGCCTGACGGCCGGCATCACGCAGGTGGGCAACTACAAGCACTGCGGCGTCGGGGACATCGACAACGACGGTTGGCCGGACATCGGCGTGGGCAATTTCACCGGCCCCAACCTCCTTTATCGCAACATGGGGAACGGCCGTTTCATTGAAATTGCGGCCGCCGTCGGGCTCGCCGACCCGGATCGCAATTTCGGCTTCGTGTTCTCCGACTTGGACAACGATGGCTGGATGGACGTGGTATTGCCCAAGTACCTGCACGGCGGCGCTTCGCACACCGACACCACCTCGCTGTACTTGAACAAGCGTAACGGCACCTTCCGCGACGTTTCCGCCGGCAGCGGCATCGGCGGCCAGGAGGACATGGGTCACAACGTTGCCGACGTCAACGGCGACGGCTTCCCGGACTACTACGTCGGCGCGGGCCATCCGATGACGCTGTCGCTGGACGTGCTCTACCTGCTGCGGCCGGATTTCCGAACGGGCGGCATCCGGGCGCTGGACATCTCCGGCTACAGCGGCATCCGCTCTGCCGGCCCCGGCCGGAATCACGGCACGCCGGTGGGCGACGTCAATCGCGACGGCTTCATCGACATCTGGGCCGTGAACGGCGGTCCGTCGGTCGAGCCGGCCTCCATCCAGCAGGCCTACCTCTGGTATAGCCTGGGCAATGCCAATCGTTCGATGCAGGCGCGCCTCGTCGGCAAGAAGTCGAATCGCGACGGCATCGGCGCGCGCCTGATGGCGCTGACGGCTGACGGCCGCGAGGTGCATCGCATGGTGTCTGCCGGCAAAGGATTCACCAACACCGACTCCTACTTCACGCACTTCGGCCTCGGCGAGACGACGGGCGTGCAGTACCTGCGGATCAACTGGCCGAGCGGCATCGAGCAGTTCGTGCTGGCGCCGCCGTTGGGCGGCATCTTCGACGTCGCGGAAGCGGGCATCTGGACGAACGGGGTCGCTCAAATCGGCAGCAGCGTCCCGATTGAATATTGCAGCGTGCCCGGGAATGAAGTGGACGTCTTCTACGGCGGCGCCCCGAGCCTCAATCTGCGCGCGGATCTCGGCGGCTTCATGCGCATCGCGCCGCCGCTGTTCTACTTGCCGTCGGTCACGGTACCGGCGTCAGGAACCGGTTCCGTTCCTCTGGACATTCAGAACAACCCACAACTGGTAGGGTTCACGGTGTACGTTCAGGCTGGAATGCACGATCCCTTGAGGCCGTCCACGACGCACATGCTGACGAATCGCCTCGACCTGGTGATTCAATAGGGGGCCGCAAGCGCCCGCCGGAGCCCACTCCAGGAAGTCGGCCCTCGCTACCCATTTCGCCGGATGGAGCGTTTTTCGGCCCGAAATGGGGGAACCCGGGCCGCTTTTTCGCGTAATATTCCATGGCTTGGCGCGCCTTCTCCGGCCGTGCCCTGCTCATCCACCCCATGATTCCCCTCCTTCTCCCTCTGCTCCTTTGCGCTGCCCAGGACCACGGCATCAAGTTTGACGATGTCGCTGCGACGGCGAACTGCCTGAACGACGGCTGGGGCCGTGGCACGGCCATGGTCGATTTCGACAATGACGGCCTGCTGGACCTCTACTCCACCAGCGTCACCGGCTTGGACGCCATGTACCGCCAGGACCCGGCCAACCCCGGAACCTTCCTGGACGTCACCGTCGCCTGGGGAATCATCCACGATGGCCGGGCCGAGTGCGGCACGGTCGCGGCCGACTTCGACAGCGACGGGGACCTGGACCTGTTCATCCCCTGCGGCGGCAACCCCGGCCCGCAGAAGGACCGCATGTGGCGCAACGACCTGAACACGACGGGCAAGTTCACCGACGTGTTCGCGCTCGGCCTCGGCGGCGCCCTGGCGAGCCTCAACACGAGCTCCTTCGGCGCGACCACCCTCGACGCGGACCAGGACGGAGACCTGGACCTCTTCATCGCCAACAACCGCTACACCGATCCGGGCACCGGCGCCGTGGTCTATCCGCCGAACACCCTGATGATCAACAACGGCGGCTTCATGTTCAGCGACCAGAGCGTCGCCGCCGGCTTCACCGCGCTCGGCGACTTCCGCCACTGCGGCGCCGCGGACATGAACAACGACGGCCTGACGGACATCGGCGTCGGCGACTTCGAAGGCGAAGCTCTGTTCTATCTGAACAACGGCAACGGCACCTTCACCGAAGTCCACAACTACATGGGCGTGGTGGTGAACGACAACAACTTCGGCGTGGTGTTCGAGGATCTGAACTACGACGGCTGGATGGACATCATCATCCCGCGCTTCCGCCTCTGGACGCAGTTCTACCTCAACAACAAGAACGGCACTTTCCGCAAGGTCACGCAGAACTCGGGCATCGTCCAGCACGACGTCATGGGCCACACCGCCTATGACATGGACCTGGACGGCTGCGCCGACCTGTTCCTCGGCACCGGCCACGCCTCCTCCGTGCAGCCCGACGTTTTCTACCTGATGGCCCCGTACGGCAACGGCATCAAGGTCCACGACTTCTCCTACGAGAGCCGCATCAACTCGCCGGGCCTCACCCGCAACCACGGTCAGGCGATCGGCGACATCAACGGCGACCTCTGGCCGGACGTCTACTTCTGCAACGGCGGCCCGCCTTCGTACCCGAACTCGAACGGCGTCAACTCGCTGTTCGTCAGCCGCGGCAACCACAACCACCGCATCAAGGTGGGGGTGCGCGGCGTGGACAACAACCTGAACGGCATCGGCGCGAAGATCAGCGCCATCATGCCGGGCGGCCGCAGCGTGCACCGCGCCATCCAGGCCGGCAAGGGTTTCTGCAACACGGATGAATCCGCGATCTTCCTCGGCCTCGGCGCCGACACCTCGGTGGACTTCCTGCAGATCCTGTGGCCGAACGGCGCCATCCAGCGCGTGCTGATCCCGGCGGTGGACGCGGCCTACCAGTTCACCGAAACCGGCATCAGCCTGACCGGCACCCCGGCCGTCGGCGGTCCGATGGATCTCCAGGCGCACGGCACGGCGCTCGACACCGTCGAGTTGCTGTGGTCGACCAGCACCGACTTCGTGGTGACCCCGAGCCTGGGCGGCGTCCTCGAGCTCGGCGCTCCGTACCTGACGCTGGCCACGGTCAACCTGGACGCCACCGGGCACTACAACGGCTCGGTGACGCTGCCCAACGATCCGAACCTGGCCGGCACCAGCATCTACCTGCAAGGCCACTTCATGAATGCGAGCCAGGCGGCCCACGGCCTCTCGAACCGCGTCAAGATCACCCTGCCGTAGGGCGATCGCGTTGTAGCCTTTCGCGCCGCCCTCCCAATCCTCGCGGTTGGGAGGGCGGCGGCGCGAAGGGACGTCCCTGACCGCCAGCCCCCTCTTTCGCCATGCTGCTGCACCTCCTCACGCTTCTCTCCGTCCCGCAGATCCCGGTATTCGACGAAGTCGCCGCCGCCAAGAACGCGCAGGTGATGTCCTTCGGCCGCGGCGGAGCCATTGCCGATTTGGACCAAGACGGCTTGCTCGACCTCTGCGTCGGCAACGACGGCGCCTGGAGCTACGTGTTGCGCCAGAAGCCGGACGGCACCTACGAGGACATGAGCCTGATCTGGGACATCCCGAACGACGGCCGCCGCACCTGGGGCGTGCTCGCGGCGGACTTCGACAATGACGGGGACGTGGACCTCTACTACCCCTGCGGCGGCTTCGACCAGCCGGATCGCAACCGCTTCCTGCGCAACGACATCAACACCATCGGCCGCTTCACCGACGTTTCGAATTTCTGCGGCGATGCCGGCTTGGTGAACGACGCCACCTTCGGCGCCACAGCCCTGGATTACGACCGCGACGGCGACCTCGACATCTTCGCCACCGTCAACGTCAACATCTTCCTGGTGCTCGGCGCCCCGGATGATTGCCACCTCTATCGCAACGATGGCGGCCTTTACTTCACCGAGGTCAGCGCCGCGGCCGGCATCACCGACCTCGGCGATTGGAAGCACTGCAGCAGCGGTGATTTTGACAATGACGGCTGGGTGGACATCGCGGTCGGCAACATGAACGGCCCCAACGCGCTGTACCGCAACAAAGGCGACGGCACTTTCACGAACGTGGCCGTCGCCGCCGGCGCCTCCGACCCCAACCGCAACTTCGGCCTGGTGCTGGAAGACTTCGACAACGACGGCTGGCTGGATCTGTACGCAGCCAAGTACCAGCACACCGTCACGCGGCCGAGCGGTCTCTTTCTCAACAACCGCGACGGCACTTTCCGCGACGTCACCTACACCTCCGGCATGGGCGGCCAGGATGACATGGGCCACAACACCGGCGACGTCAACGGCGACGGTTTCCCGGACATCTTCATCGGCACCGGCCACCCCTTCCACGCCGACATGGATTTCCTCTATGTGGTGCGCTCGGACGGTCAGGGCGGACTCAACGTTGCGGACGTCTCCATGGCCAGCGGGATCACCGCCCCGGGCCACACGCGCGGTCACGGCGGTCCGATGGGCGATCTCAACGGCGATGGTTTCCTCGACATCTACGCGCTCAACGGCGGCCCCTTCGATCTGCCCAGCACCATCGAGCCCGCGGCGCTGTTCTACAACCGCGGCAACAGCAACCAGTGGATCAAGGCGCGGCTGACGGGCGTCTGGTCCAACCGCAGCGCGGTGAACGCGCGCATTCGCACCGAGCGCACGGATGGCGTCAACGTCTGGCGCCAGATCACTTGCGGCAAGGGCTTCGCCAACACCGACGCTGCCGAGCAGGTCTTCGGCTTGGGCGACGCCACCGGCGTGCGCCTGGTGGAAGTGACCTGGCCGAGCGGCATCGTGCAGACGGTGCTGCCGGTGGCGCTCAACACGCGCCTCGAGCTCGTGGAAACCGGCATTCGTCTGGCCGGCGCCCCGGGCGTTCCGGTGGGCGGCAGTTTCACCGTGGAGGCCTGCGGCAAGGCCGGCTACAGCGTCTCGCTGTGGATCGGCGAAACGCCGGCTCTCATCGAAGCGCCGGCGCTGGGCGGCATGGCTCGTCTGCGTCCGCCGGCCTTTCCGCTGCCCCCCTTCACCCTCGGGGCGAGCGGCACCGGCGCGGCGACGGTCCAGGTTCCCAATGACCCGGGCCTCGCCGGCCGGACTTACTACCTGCAGGCGCAGTTCGCGGATTCGCTGGCGACGCCGACCGATCTGGCGCTGAGCAACTCGGTCAGCATCTCCATCCAGTAGCGCTAGTGGGCGGTGAAGCCGCCGTCCACGGAAAGATCCACGCCGGTGATCCAGCGCGCGTCCGCGGTGCACAGGAAGTGCACGGCGCCGGCGACGTCCTCCGGCGCGCCCAGGCCGAGCGGGTGCTTGGCGACGAGCGCCTCGTACTGCGGCCGCGGCAGCGCTTGCAGCCAATCGCGATTGATGTCCGTCACCACGAAGGCGGGGCAGACGCAGTTGGCGCGAATGCCGTAGGGCGCGTAATCCAGCGCGAGATTGCGCGTGTATTCGATCACCGCGGCCTTGGAGGGGCCGTAGGCGCCGCGCGCGAGCATGCCGACCTGTCCGGCCACGCTGCCGAGCGTGACGATGGCGCCGCGCTTCTGGCGCATCATGTGCGGCAAGGCGGCGACGCAGGCGCGGTGCACGCCGTCGAGATTGACGCGCAGCGTTTCGCGCCAGTTTTCCTCCGTGGTCTCGTGCGCGGGAGCGCGCTGCGGATTGATGCCGGCGTTGGCCACGAGCGCATCCAGCGAGCCTTGCGCCGCCACCAGCCGCGCCAGCGCGGCCTCCATGGCGCCGGCTTCGGCGGCGTCGAGGGCCTCGACGGTGGCGCCGCCGGCTCCCGGTATGCGCGCGATCTCGGCGGCGACGGCGTCCAGCTTCGCGCGCCTCCGGCCCGCGAGCATGAGGTGCCAGCCCTCGCGCGCGAAGCGCAGGGCGATGGCGCGTCCGATCCCGCTGCCCGCGCCGGTGACCGCGACCACGCGCGTATCCGCTTGCATGGCCGGAATTCTAGGCCGCCGCTCGCGGGCTCAGAAGGCGAATTGCAGTTGCAGGATCACCGCGCTCTCGCCGCTCACGGATGATCCGCCGAGCAGGAGGTCTTCGGCGTAGAAGTTGTGGAGGAAATGGAGCCGCCAAGCGACGCGCCGGGTCGGGTACCAGTTGAGGCCGAGGTCCAGACCGCGCACGGTTCCCGGATAGGAGGCGGGGAGCAGCAGGCCAAGATCCTGCCAGGCGGCGCCGAGCCGCAGTTCCGACCAGCGCGCCGCCACCTGCCAGGCGCCGCTGCCCGGCTCCTCGCCGTGGAGCGGCCGGCGCGGATGGATGCCCTTCCAGCCCCGCGCCTCGCCCGTCAGCACGCGCGAGGCGGAGAGCAGCCAACCGCTCGTCGCGGCGGAACCGCTGCCGCCGCTGCCGACGACGTCCGATTCGACGTGGAAGAGTTCCGCCATCACGGCGCTCGGCCCCGTCAGCCACGTGAAGTCGGCGCCGAGGCGCGTGCGCGGCCCGTCCAGGCGGGCGCCCGGCTCGAAGACGGCGAAGGCCTGGCGCGCGTCCTGGAACAACTCGGCGCCCGCCAAGTCCTGCTCCGCCACCCCGTAGGTGGCGTTGGCCGCGAACTGCAGGAAGGATCGGGCGCCGTCGTCCGCGGGTGCGCCCCACGGCCGCCAGGCCAGGCGCGCGGCGAGGTCCTTGTCGTCGTTGACCTCATCGCCGCCTGAGCCGTTGTAAGCGGCCACGCCGTACCAGACGCGCCCCTGCGCCGCGTCGCCGAACAGAGTCACCCCATGGTCCTCGGCCGGAGACCAACGGTTGAGGAGGGAGAACTCGGGAAAGTCCTGGCGTTTGCGCGGCAGCATCTCCTCCATGCCGAAGGGCTCCTTCATGCGGCCGATCATCAGGAGGGCGCCGCCCGGCAAGTCGGCGCCCAGCCAGGCCTCCTCCATCTCCACCCCGTCCGCGGCGAAATTCGGCTCGAGGTTGAAACGCCAAGCGCCATCGAGCAAGCCGCCGATCTCCAGCCGCATGCGGCGCAGTTCGGCCTCGCTGGCGCGCCCAGGCGCGCCGCCGGGGAAAGCAACGAGGTTGCTCTGGAGCAGGGCGCCGAGCGTCAACTCGTAGTTGCCGTCGGCTGTGCGGAACACGAAGCCGTCGTCCCACAGCGCCGCCAAGGGCGCGGGCTCCTGCGCCGGCGCAGCCATCAGCAGGGCGTGAAGAATGGGGAGCATCCGATGGGCAGGAACGAAAGCCCCGCCGCCGTCGGCGCGGAGCTAGCGCAGCGTATTCAGCGCCGAGCCCGCCCGCCACCAGGCCACTTGCTCGGTGTTGAGCGTGTGCTTCAGCGGCAGGCGCGCGGCGCTGCCGTCCGCGTGCTGGAGCACCGCGGTGACGGCGCTGCCGGGCGCCAGCCCCTCGAGCCCTTCGAGCGTGACCAGGTCGTCGGCGCGGACGGCGTCGTAGTCGGCGGGATTCGCGAAGACCAGCGGCAGGACTCCCTGTTTCTTGAGGTTGGTCTCGTGGATGCGCGCGAAGGAGCGCACGATCACGGCGGCGGCGCCGAGGTGGCGCGGACTCATGGCGGCGTGCTCGCGGCTGGAGCCCTCGCCGTAGTTCTCGTCGCCGAACACCACCCAGAACCGGCCGGCGGCCTTGAGCGCGCGCGCCACGGCCGGGATCGGCTCCTCGGCGGCTCCGCTCAGCGGATTGCGCGTGGTCCCGGCCTTGCCGGTGAAGGCATTGATCGCGCCGGTGAACATGTTGTTCGAGATGTTGTCCAGGTGGCCGCGAAAGCGCAGCCACTTGCCGGCCGGCGAGATGTGATCCGTGGTGCATTTGCCCTTGGCTTTGAGCAACACGGGCATGCGCGCGTACTTCGCGGCCGGCAGGGGCGCGAAGGGCTCGAGCAACTGCAGGCGTGCCGACCGCGGATCCACCGCGACGTGCACGCGCGCGCGCTCGGCGAGCGGCGGCGGCGGGGCGTAGCCGGCTTCCTGGAACACGAAGCCCTGCGGCGGCACCTCGGGCGCGGGCGCGGGCGGCTGCAACTTCCAATGCTTGCCGTCCGGACCAGGGAGCGAATCTTGCAGCGGATTGAAGGAGATGCTGCCGGCGATGGCATAGGCCATCACGATCTCGGGCGATCCCATGAAGGCGAGCGTGTTGACGTTCGCGTCGTTGCGGCCGCGGAAGTTGCGGTTGAAGGAGGTGATGATCGTGTTGCCCGCTCCCGGCGCGAGGTCGTCGCGCTGCCACTGCCCGATGCACGGGCCGCAAGCGTTGGCCAGCACCACCGCTCCGACTTCCTGGAGTTCGCGCATCAAACCGTCGCGCTCGATGGTGGCATGGATCTGCTCGGAGCCCGGCGAAACCATGAGCGGGGTGGCGATCTTCACGCCGCGCGCCTTGGCTTGCCGCGCGACGTCCACCGCGCGCGAGATGTCCTCGTAGGAGGAGTTGGTGCAGGAGCCGATGAGCGCGTACGACAGCTTCTCCGGGTAGCCTTCCTGCCGCACGGCGTCGGCCATCGCGCTCACGGGGCGCGCCAAGTCCGGGGTGTGCGGCCCGACCAAGTGCGGCTGCAGGCTGTCGAGGTCGATCGTGAGCACCAGGTCGTAGTGCTTCGCGGGCGCGGCCAGCACTTCGGCGTCGGGCTCGAGCAGGTCGCGGTGCTGGTCGGCGAGATCGGCCAGGGCGGCGCGTCTGGTGGCCCGCAGGTAAGTGGCCATGCGCGCGTCATAGGGAAAGACCGAGCAAGTGGCGCCGAGCTCCGCGCCCATGTTGCAGATGGTGGCCTTGCCGGTGGCGCTGATGGAGGCGGCGCCCGGACCGATGTACTCGACGATGCGGTTGGTGCCGCCCTTCACCGTCAGCAGGTCGAGCACCTTGAGGATGACGTCCTTGGGCGCGGTCCAGCCGCTGAGCTTGCCGGTCAGGACCACGGCGACGGCCTCGGGTTGCAGCACCTCCCACGGAAATCCGGCCATCACGTCCACGCTGAATTCAAAATCCGGCACCTTTTCTTTTAATTCCA
>CAZDMB010000013.1:18557-22085 GCA_964506175.1 uncultured Planctomycetales bacterium
CCGGTCAGGACCCGGGCGTGGGCCTCGGGTTGCTCCACCGCCCCCGTAAAACCGGTCATGACGTCGACCGCGTCGGCGCCGCCGACGCCGACCGCGCACATGCCGAGTCCGCCGGCATTGGGCGTGTGCGAGTCGGTGCCCACCATCAGGCCGCCGGGGAAGGCGTAATTCTCCAGCACGTTCTGGTGAATGATTCCCGAGCCTGGGTTCCAGAAGCCGAGGCCGTACTTGGCGCACACCGTGGCGAGGAAGTCGAACACCTCCTTGTTCTCGCCCAAGGCCACCTGCATGTCCGGGCCGGCTCCCCGCCGCGCGCGAATCAGGTGATCGCAGTGGACGGTGCTGGGAACCGCCGCCTCCTCGCGGCCGGCGCTCATGAACTGCAGCAGCGCCATCTGCGCGGTCGCGTCCTGCATGGCCACGCGGTCGGGCCGCAGCAGCAGATAGGCCTTGCCGCGGGCGATCTCCTGGCCGCGGGCGTCGTTGAGGTGGCCGTAGAGGATCTTCTCTCCCAAGGTGAGCGGGCGCTTGAGGCGCGCGCGCACGATCGTCAGGTTCTCGCGCATGCGGGCATAGACGCCCGCGACCATCTCGGGAGTGGACTCGATCTTCGGCATGGTTCGCCCGCTTCCGGGCGAAAGATTCTAGTCCTTCCCGCCGCTCTCTGCGCCCGCGCCGGCGAGCCCGCGCATCTTCAGCGGCCAGAGCGTGGTGCGACGCGGCTCCGCGAGCCACGCGCGCATCGACGCCTCGGCCACCAGCAATTCCCGCAGCCGCGCTCCCAGGAGCATCTGGCTCACGGCCTGCTGCGTGATGTTCAACTCGGCGGCGACGTCCGCTTGCCGCCCGAGGCGCCGGTAGGCGCGCACCGCCTTCCAGCGGCCTTCCGTCCAATCCGCGCTGAGCGTGCGGTGCAGGCGCGCGAGCGCGTCGGCGAGCGCGCACTCCTCGGTGCTGCGTCCCGGCAGATCCGTGCGGAAGACGCTGCCGCGATCCATGCCGCGGAACAGTTTCAGCGCGCGGCTGCGCACGGCATCGTCCTTGGCGGCGGCGCCGGCCAGGGGAGCGGCGGCGAGGGTGAAGCGGAGGGCGGCAGGCCAGACGGATTCCTGCAGGGCCACCGCGAGGTCGAAGGCGCGTTCGGCCGAGGCGAGGATGGCGGTGGCGGCAGCGCCGTCCTCCTGCACCAGGAGCGGCGCCGCCAAGGCCTCCTTGAACGCCGCGGCGGCCTGCTCGAGACGCTTCTCGACCGGGCCGGTCAGGCGGGCGCCTTGAGCCTTGGCAGGGGCGGCGGCGAATCCGAAGCGAGCGGCGGCGGCCATGTCGCACAATGCTATACCATTGTTGCTTTGGCGCTTCAAGTGGCCGAACCTCTTCCGTAGGATCTACGGATGCGCCGCAAGCTCATCATCGCCCTCGCCGCTTCGCTTTTCCTGGCCATGTCGGCCTCCTGCAGCAAGAAAGAGGACAAGTCCGACAAGGAGGACGAGCTCCAGATGAGCCTCCAGACGCCCGCCCTGCAGGCGGAATCCCTGCCCGGCTAGTTCGGGGTCGGGGCGCCGAGCACGCGCTCCAGCGCCTCTTCCAGCGTGGCGGCGCGCAAGGCGGCCGTCGTCCCTGCCGCGGGCAGGAAACCTGCGCTTGCCGCCGCCTTCAGCGCCTGTTTGGCGCGGCCGAGCGCCTGACGCGGCGTGGCACCGCCTTCCTCCATGGTGAGCGCGTAGCGGCGCACCCAGGCGAGGCGCTCTTCCGCACCGGGCGCCGCGAACGCGTGGCCGGCTGCGCGCGCCTGCCAAGCGCGAAAGATCCACGGGTCGGCCAGAGCGCCGCGGCCGACCATCACCGCGTCGCAGCCGGTGGCGGCGAACATGGCCTCGATCGCCGCCGGCGACTCCGCGCTGCCGTTGCCGATGACCGGAATGCGCACGGCTCTCTTCGCGCGCGCGATGCGCTCCCACACGGCGGGAGTTTCGTAGGAATCAGTGCGCAGGCGGGCGTGCACGGTGAGCCCGGCGGCGCCCGCGTCTTCGACGCGCTTGGCGACCTCTTCGAGGCCGGCGTCGCCGTGGATGCCGGCGCGAATCTTGGCGGTGAGCGGCGTGCCGGCGCAGGCGTCGGCGGCGGCCCGCACGATGGCGGCGAGCCGCGGCGGGTCGGCCAGGAGCGCGCTGCCGGCGCAGTGCCGGAACACGGTCGGCGCGGGACAACCGAAGTTGAGATCGACGAAGGACGCGCCGGCAGCGCAGGCGGCGCCGGCCGAGGCGGCGACGACCGCCGCGTCGTTGCCCATGATCTGAACGCCGATCGCGACCGCGGGCCAGCGATGCGCCGCGATCTCGGCGCGCACGCGCTCGGGCGACAACGGGCGGTCGGAGACGCGCAGGAATTCGGTGGTGACCGCGCCGAGCGCGCCGGCGCCGCTGGTGGCGATGACGAGCCCGCGAAAGCAAGGATCCGTCACGCCCTCCATCGGCGCGAGCGCGACCGCGGGGGCGACGCGCAAGGCGCCGAGCTGCAGCGTCCTTGCCGGCATTGCGCCTATGATAGCCGCGTGACTCTTCCCAGCCTCGCAGGCAAGGTCGTCGCGATCACCGGCGCAAGCCGCGGCATCGGCGGCGGAATGGCGAAAGATTTCGCGGCGCGCGGCATCCTCCTGGCATTGTGCGCACGCTCGGCGCCGGCGCTGGAAGAGGGCCGCGACGTGCTGACGCGCCGCTTCGACGTGACGGACGCCGACGCCATGGACGAGTTCGCGCGCGCCGCCGTCGCGCGCTTCGGGCGCATCGATCTCTGGATCAACAACGCCGGCGTGCTCGAGCCCATCGCCCCCGTGCGCGAACTCCGCGCCGCGGAACTGCGGCGCCACCTCGAGGTGAATCTCATCGGCGTTCTGCACGGCTGCCAGGCCTACTTGCGACACGCGGTGGCGCGGCAAGGCAGCGGCGTGCTCATCAACGTCTCGAGCGGCGCCGCCTGGAAAGGCTATGCCGGGTGGGGGGCGTATTGCGCCAGCAAGGCCGCGGTGGACCGCCTCACGGAGACGCTGCAGTTGGAGGAGGCGGCGCGCGGCCTGCGCGCGCACGCGGTCGCGCCCGGAATCGTGGACACGGACATGCAGGAGCTCATCCGGCGGCAGGCTCCCGCGGTGTTCCCGGAGGTGGCGCGCTTCCGCCAGTTCAAGGCCGTGAACGCCTTCAACAGCCTGCCCTTCGTGGCACGGCACTTTCTCGAGATTGCTTTTGATCCGGAGGCGCGCCCGGAGGGGGTTCTCGTCCGCCTCCCCGCGGAGAAACAATCCTGATTCATTGTGAAAAATGCGAGCGATGTCGGAACCTCATGCCGCTAGGATGGCTCTCACCCTGGTCTCTCATTCATCAGCCACAACCCCATGAAACCCATTCTGCTTCCCATTCTGGCGGTTGGCGCATTGGCCGCCGCCTCCCTGAGCCCGGACACGGCCGGTCCCTACGTGGACAGCCAGGGCATCGTCTACGACCGGCTGCCGTCCCCGGCCGACTTCCCGAGCTA
>CAZDMB010000014.1:0-21426 GCA_964506175.1 uncultured Planctomycetales bacterium
CGTCGTTGGTGTGCAGCGTGGCCAGCACCAGGTGGCCCGTCTGGGCCGCCTCCACCGCGATCAGCGCGGTTTCGCGGTCGCGAATTTCGCCGATCATGATCACGTCCGGGTCCTGGCGCAGCAGAGCGCGCAGGCAGAGGGCGAAGGACAGCCCCGCCTTGCTGTTCACCTGCGTCTGGTTCACCCCATCAACGGACCGCTCGACCGGGTTCTCCACCGTCGAAACGTTGATTTCCGGGGTGACGATCTCGTCCAGGACGGAGTAGAGGGTGGTGGTCTTGCCCGATCCCGTCGGGCCGGTCACCAGCACCATGCCGTGCGGCTGGGCGATGCCCTCCAGCATCCATTCCCGGTTGTTGCCCTTGAGGCCGATCTTCGACAGCTCGATGGCCTTGGCCGTGCGATCCAGGATGCGCATCACCGTCTTCTCGCCGTAGACCGTCGGCAGGGTGTTGACGCGCAGGTCGACGTCGCGCTGCCGGTCCTTGAAGTGGATGCGGCCGTCCTGCGGCAGGCGCTTCTCGGAAATGTCCATGCCGGCCATCACCTTGATGCGCGCCGTCAGGGAGCCGCCGGTTTCCTTGCCGAGGGCGGAAGTGTCGTGCAGGTCGCCGTCCACGCGGTAGCGCAGCAGGTAGGTCTCGGCGCGCGGCTCGATGTGGATGTCGCTCGCGCCCTCGATGATGGCGTTGATGATGATCTCGTTGAGGCGCTCCTCGGTGTTGGCGCCGTCGTCGGCCGGCGCCTCCGGCCCCTTGCCGGCAGCGGCCTGGGCGCGCTGCAGCAGGTCGAGGCCGGCCTGCAGGCTCGTGGGAGAGGCCACGGCCGTGACCAGTCCCATCCCGCAATGCCGGCGCACCGAATCGAGCGCATAGACGTCGGCCGGATCCTTGAGGGCGACGGCCAGGGTGTCGCCCAGCCGCAGCAGCGGCAAGGCGCCGTGCACGCGCAGTTCCGAGATGGAGAGCTTCAGGTCAAGCGCGACGTCGAGGATGCCGTCGGTGATCGGATCCACCATCGGCATTCCGTGCTGCATGCCCAGCACGCGCGTCAGCTGGGCCTCGGACACCATGCCCTGTTCGAGCAGGGTTTGGCCGATGTAGCCGTCGCCGCGTTCTTCGTGCATCTGCACCGCACGCGCCAGATCTTCCTCGCGCATGTGGCCGAGCGAGACGAGCAGGTCGCCCAGGCGCAGGCCCAACGCCGATTTGGGCAGCTTGTCCTCCTCGATCTCTTCGGCGAAGGGCAGGCGGTCGCCGAGCCGGAACACGCGGCGAGCCGCGCGCAGCGAGGGACCCGGGTCGCGGATCACCAGCCGGAATCCCTGGCGCGCGAGCGCTTCCAGGCCGTCAAGCAGCAACGCTAGTCCGGCCGAGTCGAGCGTGGTGACGGCGGAGCCGTCGATCTCCGTGGCCTCGGCCAGCCGCACCTTGGCCCACAACGCCCGCAGGTCCTCTTGCCGCGTGGCGTTGAGGACCGGCGGGAGCGCGCAGTCGGCCGTGTGCTGCAGCTTCATGAGGCGTTAGTCGTTGGCGGCGGAATCTTGGTTGGCGTCGACGAAGGCGAGCAGGAGCTCGGCGGCCTTCAAGCCGGGGCGCTCTTCGAGCGCGAGCAGCAGCGAGGAACGCGCCTGCGCCCAGCGCCCGGCGCGGATGTCCAGCTGGCCCTGCAGCAGATGGCCGCGCCAGCCGCGCACGCCGTAGTCGAGCTGCGCGAGCTGCACCTCGGCCTCCTGATAGCGGCCTTGCTGGCTCATGCAGCGCGCCAGTCCGAGGCGCGCTTCCGGCACGACGTTCTCTTTGACCACCAGGAAGCGGTAGAGATTCTCGGCCTTCTCCCAAGAGCCGGCGCCCTCGGCGGCGCGCGCCGCGACGAGCATCGGCTCCTCGTTGCGGTTGCCGCGCCCGATCAGCTCATCGATGCTGGCGGGGGTGGAGATCGTCGGATCGAGCTCGAGGGCGCGGCGATAGCTCTCCGCGGCCGCCTGGAGGTCGCCTTCCGACAGCAGCAGGTCGCCGGCCGTGGCCCACGAGCTGGCGTGCTCCGGATTCTTGGTCATGCACCAAGCCACGAAATCCTCCGCGCGCTTGGTGTCGCCGGTCGCGGCGTAGTGCAGCAGCACGGCGCGGGCGAACTCCGGATCGGATTCGACCGCGGTCCAGGCCTTCTCGAGCTCCTGGGTGGCCTTGGCTTCCTGGTGGTTCTCCGCCAAGGCGGCGGCGTACACCATGCTGACCTCGGGGCTCTCGGGAGCGGCCGCGGAGGCGCGCTCGGCGTAGACCAGAGCCGCCTGCGGGTCGTCCTCGGACAGATAGAGGCGCGCCAACGCGGCGTGGCTGACCTCGTCCTGCGGATCGGCTTCGCACGCCTGCGTCAGGTAGTGGCGGCCTTCCTCGAGGAGGTCGTGATCCAGCGCGCGGAAGGCGAAGTTGCGCAGCAGGTCGCCGCGCGCCTCGCCCCAGTCGCCGCCGACTTCGGCGGAGGCGGGTTGCGCCGTGAATTCACCGGAGGGCGTCTCCGTGCGCACTTCACTGAAGGCGGTGCTTTCTTGCTTCGGCGCGCTGGAGCAGGCGCCGGCGGCGGCGAGGGCCGCGAGGAGCGAAAGGCGGGTGAGTTGCAGTTCCATGGTGCGTGCCTCCGTTAGCGTTTGCTGGACTGGATGAGTTCGGCGGCGGAACGCAGCTCGACGGCTTCGTCGCGCTCCGCGGAAAGCTCGGTGCGGCAGTGGCGCGCGAGCATGGCGAGATCCGGGTCGGCGGGCATGGCGCGTAGGCCCCATTCGGCCTGAGCCAGGGCGCGCGACGGATTGCCTTCGGCCAAGGCCTCGGCGGCGGCGGCGTAGGCGCGGCGCGCCACGCTCGGACGCAGGTAGCCGTGGTGCGACGCCGCCAGTTGGGCGCGAGCCGCGTCGAGGCGCACGCGCAGCTCGTCGCTGCGCTTGCTCATCTCCATGTCGCCCACGATGTGCGGGGTGAGCAGGACGATGATCTCGCTCTTGGTGGTGCTCTGGCTCTCGTTGCGGAAGAGCGTGCCGATCCACGGCAGCGAACCCAGGATCGGGACCTGGTTGACGTTCGTCTGCAGCGATTCCTCCATGAGGCCGCCGATCACGATCGTGTTTCCCGACTTGACCAGGATGTTCGTGGTAACCTCGGAGGTGGATTCCTCCGGCAGCCCGATGTTGTTGATGAAGCCGTCCGACTTCTTCGGGTGGATCTCCATGCGCACGTATCCGTCCTCCGTCACGAACGGACGGAACACCAGCGAGGTGCCGACCTCCAGGAACTTGACGCTCTGCTGCGTGCTGGTCTGGGACGTGGTGGTGGTGAGGTAGGGGAGCTTGCGGCCCACCAGCAATTGCGCGGCGTGGCGGTTGAGGGTCAGGACCTGCGGGTTCGACAGCACGGAGGCGTTGCCGACCTTCTCCAAGGCCTGCACGAACACGCCGAGTTGGTTGCGCAGGATGCCGAAGTGCAGGCCGTCGGCGCCCGAATCGGTGAAGCCGCGCTGCGACACCTCGCTCAGCCAGCCGGAGATCGGATTGGTGCCGGTGTTGAGGCCGCCGGGGGCGACGCCGTCGGCGATGCGGCCGGTGCCGCCCAGGGCCTGGAAGTCGATGCCGGCGAAGGCGGTGAAGTCCACGCCCAACTGGAAGGAGTCGTTCAGGCTGACGGACATGATGGTCGCCTCGACCAGCACCTGCGGCGGCGCGCGATCGATCACCGTCAGCAGGGCCTTGATGCGCTGCAGGGTGGCGTCGCCGGCGTAGACGACGAACATCTCGCGGTCCGCGAGTTCGTTGCCGCCCAGGTCCGTCACGGTCTCGATGCCCTTCTGGCTCTTGAAGCCCTCGACGGCGACCTCGCCGGAGGTGAGCATGGGCGTCACCAGCGGCACCACGTCCTGGGCGCGCAGGTGATTGAGGAAGAAGACGGACGGCGGGTGCGCCGTGCCGCGGCTCGCGCCGCTCGTCTTCGTGGGCAGAGCCTTCACCAGGATGAAATTCCCGTCGACCTCGTACTCGAAGCCGTTGGCGCCGAGGATCTGCTTGAGCGCTTCCTCGACGGGCGCGTCGAAGAAGTTCATGGTCACGGTGCCGAGCACGTCAGGGCCGTAGACGAGGTTGAGCCGGTAGTTCGTGCTGAACATCTCCAGCACGGCTCCCAGGTCCTCGTCTTGGAAATTGACCGTGATGCTTTCGTCGGCGGCCAGATGGCGGAAGGGGAGCGGTCGCTCTTGTCCGCCGGCGGCAGGATCTTGCGCCGCGGCGCTTCCGGTTTGGAGAATCGCTGCCGCGACGGCGGCCGTGAGGAGTTTGAGGTGCTTCATGGTGTGAACGCGGATCACTCCGCGGCGTCTTCGTTGCTTCCGCCGGAGCGGATCGCTTGTTCTTGGATGATGACGGTCCAGGCGTTGTCGCCCTGGCGGAGCACGACTTCGCGCGGACGCACCTCCTGCAGGAGGTAAAGTCCGGAGGCGGGGCCGCCCTTGATCTCGACGGTGTCGCCCTGGGCGTAGCGGACGCCCTCGATGACGGCGTAGCGCTGCTGTCCGAAGATGACGGTGCTGCGCAGGCGCAGCGGCAGGGTGCCCAGAGTGGGCACCTGTTCGATCGGCGGCGCCTGGATGTCGGCGGCCTCGGGGGCGGACCGCGCGACGGCCGGCTCGCTGGGAGACTGGAGCGAGACCGAGGCGATGCTCGGCGTGATCTGCCAATTGCCGGGCGACAGGTCCTCGATGTGGCCCTGGATCACGCGGCGGTTGAGCGCCTCGGGCCAGAGCTTCATCCGCTCCTGCGCCTGCTCAAAGGTGAGGATGGCCTTGGTCCGGCTGGCGGCGGCGGCCGTGGCGCGCGCCTTGGCGCCGGGCGCGACGGCGCCGCTGGCGGGGGCAGCGGCGGGGGCGGCGACGGTCTTGTCGTCGTCCTTGCTCAGCAGATGGCGGCCCCAGGTCAGGAGCGTGACGCCCGCGAGGACGATCAGCACCTTCCGCTGCTTGCGGCTGGCGCGGCTGGCGGCGTTCTCGCGGGGCTGGGCGGTGGCGGTGCTCATTGGGCTGCTCGCTCCTCTGCGGACACGATCAGGTTCGGGATCAGCAAAACGCCGGTGATCCGCACGAGGTTGTCGCTCTTGGATTCCTGGCCGGTCTTGGGCAGCTCGAGGCCGAGGCGCTCGAAGCGGACGTAGTGCTGGCCCTGCTCGAGCTGGTCGATCAGCCTCACGAGGCCGGTGTAGCTGCCTTCGCCGCTGAGCGAGAAGCGCACGAAGCTGGCGTCGTCCTTGGACGCCATGCGGGCGATCTTGACGCGGCAGCCCTGCTCCTGAGCGGTGTCGAAGATCCGCTTCTGGATGAGGTGCGGATTGAGGTCGTTCGACAGGTTGTCGAGCGAGGTGGCGACGCTGGGCAGGAAAGCGGCCCACTGCTCCTTGAGCTTGTCGCGCTGGCTCGGCAGCAGGCGGTTGCGCGCCTGGACCACGTGCGCCTTGTCCTGGCGCTCCTTGAAGGAGGCCCGCTCGGCCAGCGCCGGGCGCACCTGCGCGGCCCACAGGGTGGCCGGGATGGCCAGGAAGGAGGCGAGGAAGGCCGCCTTGCGGCGGGAGAAGGAGAATTTCATCGGCCGGTCGCCTCCCGCAGTTTGGATTCGCTCATGCCGGGCAGGATCAGGTCGCCGACGAGCTCGATCTCGGTGCGCATCGTGTCCCGCATGTTCGTCACCAACTCGCTTGAAGTGGTGGAGGCGCGGCGCATGCCGGCATGCACGCGCAGGCGCTCGGGCAGGTCGATCAGGTTCTGGTCGCCGTGGATCAACGCGACCAGGGTCATATGCAGCTCGGCGTACTCGATCTTGTCGCTCTTGCGGCCGACCTGCTGCTCCATCGAGACCTCCTCGATGCGCGCGAAGTCGCCCGCGGCGGACGCCAGGTTGGCGAGCATCTGACCGGCCACGGGCAGCCGCAGGTGGGCCGCCAGCGGATCCAGACGGTCGCCGTAAGTGTTCATCTCGGCGTAGATGGCGCGCAGCTCCTCGCCCGCCTGCGTCTCCTCCGCGTTCGGCGCCTCGGCCTTGATGGCGGCGAGCTCCTGGTGGTGCGCCTCCCACTTGATGGCGGCCGTGCCGGCGCCGCAGATCCCGAGGTACGCGACCACGATCGCCACGCGGCGCGGCGTGCGACGGCGCTCGAGGAATGCCTCGAACTCGCTGAGGTTGAGGAAATCGACGGTTTTCATGCCTCGTTGCGCAAGGCCAGGCCCAGCGCGGGGGTCCAAAGGTGTTCTTCGGCCAGGATCTCGTCCGGCGCCTGGATGCCGAGCTCGCTGAAGGGGCGCGCGATGCGGGTCTCGATGTTGAGCGCCGCTCCCACGGCTCCCTCGACTTCGGGCAGCGAGGCGCCGAAGCCGGTCAGCCGGATCGCGCCGAGCTGGGCGCCGCGGTGCCGATTGGCGAAGTGGCGCACGCAGGCGCGCACTTCCGCGCCGAGCGCCTCCATCTCCAGTTTGAGGGCGTTGAGGATCGCCTGCGCGTTGCCGACGGCCTGGCGCTGGATGTCCGGCAGCAGCGACGGCCCGACCGGGGCCTCGCTCTCCGCGCCGGCGTTGCCGCCGGCCGAGAGCATCTGCGCCAAGCGCGTCGCGTCCTCGGAGTGCGTCTCCGCGTCGCGGTGCATGGTGGCCAGAAGGCGCTCGCCGTTGAGGTGCATCTGCTTGAGGAAGCGGATCTCGCCGTCCACGGTGATGGCGAGATGCGAGTGGCTGAACCCCAGGTGGAGGACCCCCCACGGGCCTTCGACGCCGCGCATGGTCGGCTCGAGCGCGCGCACGAGCGGGAAGGCGCTCGCCTCGATGCCGATGGCGCGCCAGCGCAGCGCGTCCACCGCGGTGAGCGAGCGGCGCTTGTCGGAGTTGCCGAGCGTGAACAGCAGATACTCCTCGCGCGCCTGTTCCGTCTGATCCTTGGGACCGGCGGGGCTCAGGGCCAGGCAGCGGTACTCGATGCCTTCCTCGTCGTTGATCGAGCGCATGGCCGACTCCTGCAGGATCTGCTGCAGGCGCGGGCGGCTCTGCGCGTCCACCGGCACGAGCGACAGGCCGATCTCGCTGCCGGACAGGCCGATCGCGCAGTCGCGACCCTTGAACGGCAGGTTCGCGAGGCGCGGCGCCAGGGTCTCGGCGACGGCGGTCTGCCGGGTGCGGCCCTGCGCGGTCACGGTTTCCGCCCCCGTCACGGCGAGGCGGTTGCGCCCGGCTCGCAGCTGCAGGATGCGGGTGTCCAGTGCGCCGAAATGGACGGCAATCGGAGTGAGACGGGTGAACAGCATCTTCCGCGGCTTGGTCAGGTTCTGACCATGGTCTTTTCGGACCGATTTGCGGCCAGACTTGAGCCGCGGAACCGCGGCGCGGCGCGGTTTTCTAGCCCAGCAGGGCGGCCAGCGCGGCGCAGAAGCCGACGAAGGCGCACGCGGCGCCGAGGGCGAGCGCAGGACGCTTGGCGAAGGGGTCTCTCACAGCTCCCACACGGCCTTGCCGCTCGGCGCGGTGGCGCTCGTGTTGGCGCGGAAATCGCCCGTCGCGCCGAAGAACACCCAGCCGGTGCTGTCGTCGGGGTCGATCATGCTGCCGCCCGGCGCGATCAGCATGACGTCCTCGAGGTCGTTGAACGGATTGTTGCCGATGTCCTCCGTCAGATACGGGCCGTAGGGAAAGCCCGCCGTGCCCGGGGCGGCGGTGTTGCCGTCCTCGTCACTGGCCAGGCGCAGCTGCTCGACGAAAGTGTCCGCCGACCACACGCCGCCATCCTGGCCCGGAAGCACGTCCAGGTGCTGGAAGGAGTAGAAATTCACCGCCGTGCGCACGCGCTCGAGGATCTGCCGGGTGGAGGCTTCTTTGGCGTCCTCGACCGCGTCGTCGAAGGCGGGAACGACCATGCCGGCGAGCAGCAGCACGATGAGCGCCGCGATCACGACTTCGATCAGGGTGAATCCGGCGCGGCGGCGTTGTGCAGGCATGCGATCGCCCCGGCGAGCGCCGGGGACTCCGCCTCTTTTTCGGTCCGACGCGGATTCCGCTTGAGCCGGACTACGGCAGAAACTCCTTGGCCTTCTTCATCTTCGCCGGCAGGTATTCCTCGATCACGAAATTCAGGCCCCACTTGGCGAAGGCCTGCTGCTCGGCGCGCACCCCCATTTCCAGCATCTGGCGCAGGGCCTTCTGCCATTTCGGGTAGGCCTGGAAGAAGGGGTCGTTCTTGAGCGCGTCCTTGGCGCGCTTGACGTCCACCTGCTGCAGCGGGTGGGTGGCGTCCTCCAGCTTGAAATCCAGGATGTCCTGCGGCGTCACGCCCATGAAGCGCGCGGTCGGCACGCAGAAATCGCGATTGACGTGCACCGACAGGCCCGACCCGACCTTGAGGGTGCGGTAGATGTTGCAGATGCCGTAAGGATCGCAGTCCACGAAGGCGTAGACCGGCAGTTTGAGATCGTCGGCGAGGCGCCGCACGAAGCGGCGCGTGGCGCGCGTGGGCACGCCGCCCATCTCCACCAGGATGCAGTTGGCGCTGCGCCAGTAGCGGTGGTGATTGAGGCGTTGGAACATGCCGCCGGTTTCGATCGCCAGCACGAAGGCGGCCTTCGATTCCATCAGCAGGTGGTCCACGGAGGACGGAATGGTGTAGGCGCCGGACCCCATGGCGGTGCAGTCGGAGCGGATCGGCTCCAGCGTCTCCGGATCCCGATCCACCACCGTCAGCGGTCCGACCACGCTGCCGCCGTGCTCCTCCGGCACGAAGCGCAGGGTTTCGCGCGTGACTTCCTTGATGGCGAACATGGCCTCGATGTCGTCGAGCACCGCATCGGATTCCGGCTGCTCGTCGAACTTGGCCTCGCCCCAGTTCTTGCTGACGTAATAGGCCTCCCGCTTCGTCGCGAAGTCGTCCTTGGCCACCATCTCCTTGGCCAGCGACATGAGGCGCAGAGTCTGGGCGAAGGTCTTGACCGAGTTGACGTCGAGGGTGCGGGTCTTGAGGTTGCCCTTCATCTCGAAGTAGCCGGCCTTGGGGTCGTAGGCGACGTTCTGCAGATTGCGCTGCGGCATCACCAGATCCGGCAGCCGGCCCTTCTGGGCCTGCCCGTACACCCCCTGCGCGACTTCCTGGATCGAGGTCAGGGCCACCCCTTTGAGCGCGTCGGCGCGATCGTCCCGTTTCGTCCTCTTGCCGGCCATGTTCCTGCTCCTAAATCTTGCGGTTGGTTTCCATCGTCTCGCGCAGGCTCTCGACCGTCGCCTCGCGATCCTTGTCCGTCAGGCCCAGGATTTCCTGTAAGCCGATGCCGATGTGCGGCAAGTACTTGTCGATGTATTCGCGCTTCTCGAACTCGCTCGCCACGCGCCGCCCCTTGCGGATGTGCTGGCCGAGCAGGCGTCCGGCCTCCTGCAGGGCGAGTTTGGCCTCCTTCAGGATCTCGGGGTAGGGCGCGATCGCTTCCTTGGCCTCGCTGGTGAAGGGCACCCAGACGCTGGCGATGTGCACGAAGATGACGGCCGATCCCAGCGGCAGCGCGCCGCGCGGCTGCTGCAGCCCGTAGTTCTTCCACGCGGTCTGGATGATGGACTTGGTGAAGCCGCAGGCCGCCTGCTGGAACAGCAGCGGCACGCGGTTGGCGTAGCGCAACACGCGCACGGGTTCGTCGGCCAGGCCGAGCAGGTCCTCGGTGTCGGCCGTGCCCTTCTTGCGCAGCTTGGTGATGCGCCCCCTGCTGTCCACTTCGAGGCGGTCGTCGCCGGGCTTCGTCCAGGCGATGCCGACCTCGATCTGGAACGGATTCCCGCGATAGACCGCCGGCGGCCGCGACACCACGGCGTAGAAATCGGCGTCGCACTCCTTCATCAGGCCCTCGCGGATGCGCGCCTCGCCGATGGGGGAGAGACAGTTGGTCGGCGGCGCGCTGATGCGCGTCTTCTGGATGGCGCGGTAGAGGGCGTCGGCCTCCTCGCGCGCAATGCGCGTCGGGTAGGCCTTGGGCGACAGTTTCGCGTTGCGGCAGATTTCCTCGGCGACCTTGCCGCCCACGCGGCAGAACTCCTCCTGCAGGAAGCCGGAGAGGGTGCGGCACTGGGTGTCGCGCAGCATCTTCATCAGTTCGCCCAGCTCGACCCCGTAGGGGTGCGGCTTGATGGCCTCGCCGCGCGGCGGCAGTTCGTGCACGGTGCGCTCATAGACGCGCGCTTCCTCCATGCCGGGCGCGCGGTAGCTGATCTTGGCGTGCGGATTGGAGACCGCGCTCTGCTTGACGTAGTCGTCCACCGAGCGCAGGCCCTTGACATAGGAAGCCTCCAGGTCCGCCTCGAAGCGCGTGCCGTGCTTCAGGTGCCAGCTCTCCAGCTCCTCCTCCTGCGCGATCAGCGGCTTGTTCTTCGAGAAGTCCATCTGGATCTCGAACTTGTGCGGCCGGCCCTTGATCGTCTTGGAAACGATGCGCGGACCGCGGCCGGTGGTCATCTGCGCGTAGAGACCCGCCGCCGAGATGCCGATGCCCTGCTGGCCGCGCGACTGCCGGCGGCTGTGGAATTTCGAGCCGTAGAGCAGGCGCCCGAAGATGTTCGGCACCTGGGCGCTGACGATGCCGGGGCCGTTGTCCTCGACCACCACGCGGAAGCGATCCTCCTCCAGTTGGACGATCTCGATGGTCAGCTCGGGCAGGATCCCGGCTTCTTCGCAGGCGTCCAGCGAATTGTCCACGGCCTCCTTGATGGTGGTGAGGAGGGCCTTCTTGGGATTGTCGAAGCCGAGCAGGTGGCGGTTCTTGGCGAAGAACTCCGAGACGGAGATTTCGCGCTGGGCGGCCGCCATCTGCTCCGCGGTCGGGTGGGATTTTTCAGCCACGGGCATGCGCATCACGCGGGAGGGGACGTGCAGCGCCAGCATGGCAGGCCGAGCCCCTGAATTCCACCGGGCTGCCCCGCAGCGGCCCAGGGGGGCCTTCCGGCGCGCGGCGCGGCGGGCTCGAAAAAGAGCAACTTCCTATCCACGAAAAGCAACATCCTTGCCGAAGACGAAGCAGGCCCGCTCGGCGCGCCCACGCCCCATGCCCCGTCCCCGTCCGTCTGCCACCTCGCGCGCCCAGCGAGCGGCCGCCTTGGAGGCCGAGATCGACCAGTGGCGTCACCTGGTCTGGTACGTGGTGAACCGCATCCGGCCGCGCCTGCCGGTCAGCGTGTCCGAAGAGGAGCTCTTCTCCGCCGGCATGTTCGGCCTGATGAAGGCCTGCCGCAGCTACGACCCGGCGCGCGGCGCAATTTTCAAGACTTACGCCTACCACCGCATTCGCGGCGCCATTCTGGATGAACTGCGCCGCCTGGACTTCCTGCCGCGGTCGCTTCGCGATCGCGCGCGGGAAGCGGGTGAGGAAGCGCCCTCCGTGCTGGGCATCCCGACCGACGAGGACGGCAACGAGAGTCTGCCGGCCGTGGCGGCCGACGCCGGCACGGAGCGGAGCGATCTGCACGCCGTGCTGCTGGTGGAGATCGAGCGCCTGCCGGACAAGATGCGCCTCGTGATGCAGCTGTACTACCAGGAGAACCTGAAAATGCGGGACATCGGCGAGCGCCTGCGCCTGACGGAGTCCCGGGTCAGCCAGATCCACTCGAACGCGGTGGCGCGGCTGCGGCGCGCGCTGGACACCGCCAACGGCGGCGCCCCGAAGGACTGAGGCGCATCCTCCGCCGGCGTTCGCTAGGATGCGGACCATGGCGGTCCGGTTCTGGCGCCGCGCGACCCTCCTGGCCCTCGCCGCGGCGGCAACTCTGGCGAGTGCTGCGCCCCGTGCCGGGGCCCAGAGCCTGCCATCCCTGCCGGAGCGCAGCGCGCGCATCGTGCAATATCGGATCCGCGCGCGCTTGGACGACGACGAACGCACCATTCGCGGGCAGTTGGAGGCGACCTGGCGCAACGCCGGTGCCGCCCCCACGCAAGATCTCTTCTGGCACGTCTACAACAACGCGTGGGAGAGCGTGGACTCGCTGTGGCTGACGGAAGGCCGGCGCTTCGCCTTTGGCCGCGGCGAGGAATCGCGTCCGCGCGTGTTCGGCGGCACCGAGGTCAGCGCCGTGCGTCTGGCGAGCGCGGCGACTCCAGCGCTGCCAGAGGGCGCGGCCCTGGTCTGGGAGTGGCTCGGCCAGCCCGGCGCGCCGCGCGACCGCACCGTGGCCCGCACGGCGCTCCCGGAGCCGGTGCCGCCCGGCGGCGAAGCGCGCGTGACGTTGAACTTCACCGCCCTCATGCCGCGCGCCTTCCGCCGCAGCGGCTGGGGCGAGAACGGCTTCATGCACGCGGTGCAGTGGTTTCCCAAACTCGGCGTGTACGAGGCGGCCGGCGCCGGTTGGCGCTGGAACTGCCCGCCCTATCACTACCTCACCGAGTTCTACGCCGATTTCGGCACCTACGACGTCGAGCTCACTTTGCCGGGGCGCTACCTCGGCAAGGTGGTGTCCAGCGGCTCGCCGGACGCGGGCTCGCCTGCCGCCAATCCGGACGGCAGCATCACCTACCGCCTGCGCGCCGACGACGTGCATGATTTCGCCTGGACCGCGGATCCGGAGGCCACGATCGAAGAGCGGCCGTTCCTGCCGGAGCAGTGGCGCGACCCGGAGGAGGAGCAGCGCGTCGCGCGCGCCCTCGGCGTGCGGCCGGAGGAAGTGCGGCCGGCCCCGGTGCGCATGATCCTGCTGCTGCAGCCGGAGCACGAGGAGTACCGCGAGCGCTACTTCACCGCCATCGCCAAGGCCCTCTACTACTTCGGCCTGTGGTACGGGTCTTATCCCTATCCCACGATCACTTGCGTGGATCCGCCCTACGACGCCGGCGAGACCGGCGGCATGGAGTACCCGCGGCTCTTCACTGCCGGCGTGTCCAAAGGGCGGCATGCGCGCACGCTCTCGCCGGAGGGCGTCACGGTCCACGAGTTCGGCCACCAGTTCTGGTACGGACTCTCCGCCAACGACGAGTTCCAGCACGCCTGGCTGGATGAAGGCTTCAACACTTTCAGCACGCAGCGCGTGCTGGCGCGGGGATGGCCGCCGGAGCTCGCCACCCACGAACTGCTGGGCGTGGAGCATCTCGGGCGCGCCCCGCTGGCATTCCCCGAACCCGCCGCCGGCGACCTGCGCGCCAGCCTGACGCTTGCGCGCTGGGAGAGCCCGGAACTGGTGTTCCTCGGGCCGCTGTCCTTCGAAATGCGCCGGCGCACTTCCCTGGAGCGCTGGATGTGCGAGCTGCCGCCGCTCAGCTACTACCCGGAGGTGGCGGACGACGCCGTGCTCCTGAACCGCAGCGTGCACGCCCGCGACTGGCCGCAACCCTTGGCGCAGCCGACCTGGGACCTGGCGGAAGAAGCGCTGCGGCGGGTCAACGCCTATCGGCGGCCGGCGATGACGCTCGAGATGCTGGCGCGCATGATGGGGGAGGAGAGTTGGACGCGCGCCTTGCGCCTCTATCACGCGCGCACCCGTTTCCGGCATGCGCAACCCGGGGACCTGATTCAAGCCATCAAGGCTGCCGCTCCCGGCGCCGCGCTGGCGGCCGGCGCGGAGCGCGTGCCGCTCGATTGGGACGCGTTGTGGGCGCAGGCCTATCAGCTGAACGACCGGCTCGACTACGGCGTCATGGAATTCGCGCAGCGCCGCGATGGCGACGCCTGGACCCTCGATCTCGCGGTGCGCCGCTACGGCGGCTTCCGCGCGCCGGTCGAGATCCGCCTCGTGTGGGAAGACGGTTCCCGCCAGGATTTCATCTGGAGCGGCGCGGAGGAGCTCTGGCAGAAGCGCATCGAGCGCAGCCCGCAGCGCGCCGCGCTGCTGTTGGTGGATCCCGAGCGGCGTCTGATGCTCGACCGGAATTGGCTCAACAATGCGCGCCGCGCCGCGCCGGACGCACGACGCGCGCGCAACGCCGCGGTGCGCACGTGGCTGTGGGCGGAGCAGGTGTTGCATCACGCCGGAGGAGTCGGTTGAGTCCGCGGCCGGACGACACCGGGCCCGCCACCACCCTGGTGGTGGACGCCTTTCCCGGCGCCGGCATGGGCGGACCGCCAGGCGCCGAACCCGCGCCGCCTCCCTCCGGCCTCGGCTGCCTGATGTCCGGCCTGCGCTTCGCGCTTGCGCGGCCCCGCGTGCTCCTGTTCCTCGTCGGCTGGGCCTGGCTGTTGCCGCTGTGCGTGGCGCTGCCGGTCTTCGCCAGCGCGCAGAGCCATCTGAGCGAGGCGGCGGCGACCCCCGCCGAGGCTCCGGCCGATTTCCTCGGTTCCACTCCCGCCTGGATGTTACGCGAATGGACGCAAGCGGGCGGCGGCGAACTCGACGGCGCGTCGCAGACGCTCGCGCCGCTCTTCCTGCTGTCCAGCCTATTCGGGCTGCTGATCTCGGCCGGCTGGATGGTGGCGGCGCTGCACGGCCGCGACCGCTTCGGTTTGCGCTCCTTCCTCGGCGGCGGCGGCCGCATGTTCTATCCCTTCCTGCGCACCTGGCTGCTCGGCTTGCCGCTGGCAGCGCTGTGGACGTGGCTGGTGTTCGGCGCGCCGGGGCAGGCCGTGCTCGCGCAATTGACGGAAGACGGTCAGCTCGGCCTCGCTTCGTCCGAGCTCGTGGCGCGGCGCATCAGCACCGGTCGCGAGGTCCTGTACGTGCTCGGCCTGCTGCTCCTCGAACTGCTGCTGGATCTGGCGCGCGCCGGATTGGCCGCGGGCAAGCGCTCCTCGGCGGCGTTGGCGCTCGCGCGCGCCGCTCGGGAAGGGGCGCGCCGTCCGCTCGGCATCCTCGCGCTCGTCGGCTTCGGTCTCGGTCTCGAGCTGCTGTGGATCGCCGGCGTCAAGGGCGGCACCGATCTGCTCGGCGCGGGTCCGCTGGCGCTCGGCCTGCTGCTGCCGTGCGGCCGCGTCGCCATGCGCGGCGCGCGTCTCGCCGGCCTGGCCCGCTTCGTCGCCCAGGCGGAGGCGCGGCGCAGCGACGCGCGCGCGCGCCGCCCGGGCGCACCGCTGCCCGACGAGTACGCCGCCCTGTAGAATCCGGCGCGATGGCGCAATCTCTTCGCGGCGCCGCGGTGATCGGCCAATCGGGCGGTCCCACCGTGGTGATCAATCAATCCCTCGTCGGATTCGTCGAGGAGGCCAGGCGGCACGCCTGCTTCACCCGCATCCTCGGCGCGCGCCACGGCGTCAAAGGCATGATGAAGGGCGATCTCGTGGACCTCGGCAGGGAAGCCGCCGACACGCTGGAGCGGGTGGCGCGCACCCCGGCGGCCGCGCTCGGCTCGGTGCGGCAGAAGCCGCTGGCGGAGGACGTGGAGGCCATGGTGCGCACCTTTCGGCAGCACGACGTCCGCTTCTTCTTCTACATCGGCGGCAATGATTCCGCGGAGACGGCGCACATCGTCGAGGAGCAGGCGGCGAGCCAGGGCTTCGAAATGCGCTGCATCCACGTTCCCAAGACGATCGACAACGATCTGCGCGTCACCGATCACTGCCCGGGATACGGCTCGGCGGCGCGCTTCGTCGCCCATGCCTTCCAGGGGGACGACCGTGACAACCGCTCCCTGCCCGGCGTCAAGATCAACGTCGTCATGGGTCGTCACGCCGGCTGGTTGACGGCGGCCGCCACCTTGGGCCGGCGCAGCGCCGAGGACGGTCCGCACCTGGTCTACCTGCCGGAGCGCGTGTTCGATCCCGAGCGGTTCCTGGCCGACGTGCAGGAGGCGAACACGCGCCTCAAGCGCTGCGTGGTGGCCGTCAGCGAAGGCATCCACGACGCCGCGGGCACCCCCTTCTTGCAGGTCTACGCCCAGCAGGCCGGCAGCAGCATGGCCGGGCAGAAGGACAGCCACGGCAACGTGCAACTCTCCGGCACCGGCGCCCTGGGCGACGCCCTCGCGAACCTCGTGAAAGCCAAACTCGGCATCTCGCGCGTGCGGGCCGACACCCTCGGCTATCTGCAGCGCTCCTTCCCGGCCGACGTCTCGCCGGTGGACGCGAGCGAGGCGCGCGAGGTCGGCCGCGCCGCCGTCCGCGCCGCGGCCGGCGGCAGCAGCGGGTCCATCGCCTTGCGCCGTCTGCCGGGCCGGGAGTATCGCTGCGAGACCTTCGTGACGCCGCTGGCGACCGTGGCCAAGGTCACCAAGGAGATGCCCGAATCCATGCTGGCCGGCGACAACGGCGTGGCGGAAGCCTTCCGCGAATATGCTCTGCCGCTGACCGGCGGCATCGAGGCGATGGCCGACTTGGCGATGACGCCCGCGAGTTGAACGCGGCTTCACCTGAGTTTCACGCAGGGTAGCCCGCATCTTCTCGCGCGATTCTCATGCTTCCCAGGCGCGCGCCGCTCGGCGCGCGCGCGGAAACCACAAACCCACTCCAACATGCTCCTCCACGCCATTCTGTTGATGCAGCAGAGCGCCACCCTGGCACCCGAAGGGCCGCTCTCCTGGCTCCCCGGATCGCCCGCGGAAAAGACCGTCAAACTCATCGGTCGCTTCCAGAACGATTTCACCTTCGTCACCGGCGGCGAAGACTCCGAGGCGGCCCTCGGAACCACCTTCCGCGACGGCGGCGAGATCCGCCGCGCCCGCCTCGGCGTCGAAGGCGCCTTCACCTCGGAGGTGAAGTACAAGTTCGAAATGGACTTCGCCGGCGGCACGGCAGCCCCGCCGGACGCCTACCTGCAGCTGGCCGCCGGCTACGGCAACTGGCGCATCGGACACCTGAAGGAGCCCTTCAGCTTGGAGGAGCAGACTTCCAGCCGCTTCATCACCTTCCTCGAGCGCAACGCCGTCAGCGAAGCCTTCGCGCCGGCGCGCAACCTCGGACTCATGCTGATGGACGGGAACGACTCCATGACCTGGGCGGCGGGCGTGTTCCGCGACGCCGACAAGACAGGCAAGACCACCAACGAGGCCTATGGCGTCACGGGCCGCTTCGTCTACCGTCCGTGGTACGAAGAAGACGGCCGCCGCATGCTGCACCTCGCCGTGGCCGCCTCGATGCGCAATCCGGACGGCCCGGTGGCCTTCGACGCCTCGCCTGAAGTGCACTTGGGTCTGCCCGACTTCGCCAGCGTCAGCGTGCTCGACGCGGATCAGATCGTCCTGCTGGGCTTCGAGGCCGCGGCGCAGCACGGTCCCTTCCACGGACAGTTCGAGTACCAGACCGCGCAAGTCTCGGCGCCGAGCGGCTCGCCGGAGCCCTCCTTCGACGGCATGACGCTCCAGGCCGGCTGGTTCATGACCGGCGAGAGCCGCGGCTACAAGACCGAGGCGGGCGCCTGGGACCGCGTCAAGACCGCGAGCAACGCCTTCAGCGACGGCGGACTCGGCGCCTGGGAACTGGCGGCGCGCTTCAGCACCCTGGACCTCACCGAGGCCGGCGCCGCCGACCAGTTGAACTCGCTCGGCCTGGCGGTGAACTGGTACCTCAACGATTACACGCGCATGATGTTCGACGTGATCAAGCCCGAACTCGGCGCAGCGGACGACACCACCATCTTCGCGGTGCGCGCCGCCTTCGACTTCTAGTCGCGCACGACGACGGCGAACAACTTCCGAGACTTTTCGGCCCCGCGAGGGGCGGGGGCGCCCCAGGGAGGGGGCGCCCCTTTTCCTTCGCGGAGCGGACCTAGGATGCCGTCATGGCCGGCGCCGCAATGCTGCTCGCACTCCTTCAGGGGGCCGCGCCGTCCGGTCCCGCGGTGGAGTTGGGCGGCCGCCTCATGTTCGACGCCGTCGCGGTGGGCGGCCCGGGCGCGAAGGAGGTGGGTGGCGCGGTCGGTACGGACTTGACGGACGGTGCGGAAGTGCGGCGCGCCCGCTTGGACGCCAAGGCGCCGCTGGCTCCCGACCTGCGCGGCGCCCTCGGTCTTGAGTTCGCCGGCGGCGCGACGCGCTTCCGCGAGGCCTCCGTCTCGTGGACCCGCGGCGCCGGCGAGGAATGGCGGCTCGGCTACACCAAATTGCCCTTTTTCCTCGACCTGTCCGGCTCTTCGAACGACTACGACCTGCTCGAAGCGCCGCTCGGCGAAGACGCCCTCGCGCCGGGTCGCCAAGCAGGCCTGCTGTGGTCCGCGTGGAGCGATGCCGCGGGCATGAGCGCGGCCTTGTATCGCCGCGTGCCGGACAAGACGGGCTCCAGCGAGAGCGCGGGTTACGGCGCTGCGGCGCGCGGGGTCTGGCGACCGTGGCGGCCGCGGGAGAGCGGCGGCTTGCTGCACCTTGCTGCCGACTTCGGCTGGGAGAGGCCCGACGGCCTGGTGAGCTATTCCGCCCGGCCCGAGGAGCACCTGCTTCCGGTCCTCCTCGACACCGGCGAGCAGGCGGCGGACGCGGTGGTGCGCGCCGGCGCGGAAGTGGGCTGGACCGCGGGCCGCTGGCACGGAGCCGCCGAGTGGATGGCGCTGCACCTCGACACGCCGGAGGCGGGAAATCCCGGCCTGCGCGGCTGGAATCTTTCCGCCGGCTGCTTTCTCACCGGCGAGACGCGCCCGTACGACACCAAGCGCGGCGTGTGGTCGCGCGTCGCGCCGCTCCGTCCCTACGCGCCGGGCGGCGACGGCGGCGGCGCGTGGGAGGCGGTCGCGCGCGTCAGCGCGCTCGACTTCACGGATGTCGGGGCCGGCACGCTGGACGTGCAGAGCCTCGGCCTGGATTGGTACTGGACCGAGCACCTGCGCGTCCTGTTCATGCTCCAGCGCAGCATGCTGGCGGACTTCGACCCGGTCTACGCCCTGGGCATGCGCCTCAGTTTCGACTTCTAGCTCTCAAAGCGCCTTGCGCGGCGGCAGCACCACCGTCGCCATCAGGATGCCGGTCACGATCGCGACCGCGGAGACGCCGACGCGGAACAGGGTCTGCACGCCGGAGAGCGCGTCGCCTTCCATCAGCGCGTTGATCGACAAGAAGCCCGTGCCGCCGGGCACCAGGATCAGGATGCCGGGAAGCCGCACCATCATGGAGGGCAGGTCGCGCCAGCGCGCCCAGGAGTGCGCCGCGAGGCCGGCGGCGAAGGCCGCCAGCAGCAGCGCGCCCTCCAGGCCGACGCGCGGTTCCGCCGCGCGCAGCACGAACCAAGGAACGAACACGGCGGCCACGACCACGGGAAGATCGCGCGGCCTTGCCTGAAAGAGCGCGCCGAGGGCGAGACCCGCCACGCCCAGCGCCACGGGCTCCATCCAAGGAGGCAGGGCTGTGGGCGCGACGACGAGGCCGTGCTCCGCCGGCAGCAGGCCGTCGGCCACGGCGCGCCCGAAACTGGCGCCGAAGCCGAGCATCAGCAGCGTCATGAAGGCGTTCGCCATGCGCCCCGATCCGGACACCGGATGCCCGGTCGCCAGTTCGGTGGCGGCGACCGTGATGCTGAAGCCGGGCACGAGCACCACCAGCCCGGCGAGGGTGGCGACGTCGTCGCTCGCGCCCAGATGCGGCGCCAGGGCGCGCGCGGTGAACGCCACGGCGAAGGCGCCGAGCGGCTCGAACAGGCGCGTGAGCGGCTCGTAGCGCTGCGCCGTGAGATGGACGAGGGCCAGCGCCGCGCCCGCGCAGGCGGCGAGCAGCATTTCGGCCATCCCGCCGTGATAGAAAAAGGCGGCGGCGAAGGAGGCGGCGGCGAAGGACAGCGCCACCATCGCGCTCGGCCAGGGCGACGGGGCGGCGAGGGCGCGCTCGAGTTGGACCTGCGCGTCCGCCAGCGTGGTGCGCCGCAACACCGCGTCATTGAAGACGCGGTCCAGCGCGATCAGGCGGGCGAAATGGATCTGCGTGCCGCGCACGCGCTGCAGATAGGCGCGGCCGCCCTCTCCGGGCAGATCGAAGGCATAGAAAAGGGCGGTGGGGGTGGTGAAGAAGTCGCCGCGCAAGCCGAGCATGCCGGAGAGGGTTTCCAGCACCGCCTCCAGGCGGTAGGCCGGCGCGCCATGGCGATGCAGCGCGCGGCCCAGGTTCTTGGCGAAGGCGATGCCTTCGCGGCGCTCGCGCTCCTCGGCCGGTTCGCTCATGCTTGTCTCCCAAGGTAGCAGCGCGCCTAGACTGCGGCGGTGAGACAGGATCGACCTTACCGGGAACTGACGCCGGCGGCCGTGATCGGCGGCGTCCTGCTCGGCGCGGTGCTCAACATGGGCATCTGCTACGCCGGCCTGCAGATCGGCTTCACCATCGTCGGCAGCGCCGTGGCCGCCGTGCTCGGCTTCGGGGTGCTGCGCGGCATGTTCCGCCAGGGCTCGATCCTCGAGGTGAACATTTTCCAGACCGTCGCGAGCGCGGTGAACACGGTGAATGCGGGCATCATCTTCACCGTGCCGGTGCTGTTCCTGATGGGCATGCAGGACCGCATCCATTACGCCGCGCTGATCCTCGCCACCGTCTCCGGATCCATCCTGGGCGTGGCCCTGATCATCCCGCTACGCAAGCAGATCATCGATTTCGAGCGTCTGCGCTTTCCCGAAGGCACGGCGGTCGCGGCCATCCTGCGCGCGCCCGGCGCCGGCGCGCGGAAGTCGCGACTCCTGCTCGGCGGCATCCTCGCCTCCGCCCTGGTGACGGTTCTGGTGAAACAATCCGTCCTGCCGGAGAACTTCGCTCTCGGCGAAATGCTCGGCGTGCCGGCGAGTTTCAAGCTGGTGCTGGCCGTCAGCCTGCTGTCGCTCGGCGCCGGCTTCATCGCCGGCCGCGGCGGCTTGGTGGTGCTCTACGGCACCTTGCTCAACTACTGGGTGCTCGTGCCGGCGGCGATCTTCCTCGGCTGGCTGCCGGCGGGGCTGCCGGACAGCATGTCCGGGCTCTACGCCGGCCACCTCGGCGGCTTGGCCCACGGCGAGGCCGACGCCTTCTTCGGGCGCTTCGCGCACTTCACCTCGCGTCACGTCGGCATCGGCATGATGCTCGGCGGGGCGCTGGCGGGCATCCTGCTCGCGGCGCCTGCCCTCAAGGCGGCGCTGGCCCGCCTGCGCGCCGGCGGCGGCGCCGGCGCCGAGCGCGAGGAGGCCTCGATGCGTGTCATCCAGTTGTGCATCGTCGGCGGCCTGCTGGGCGTGTTCTTCTCCATCCACATGGCCGGCGGGGGCGAGGTGAGTTGGATGCAGGCGGGCCTGTGCACTTTGGCCGCCGGAGCCTGGTTGTGGCTCGCGGGCCTGGTGGTGGCGCAGACCACGGGCCGCACCGACTGGTCGCCGCTCTCCGGCCTGGCGCTCATCGCCATCGCGCTGATGCTCGGCATCCTCGGCACGAGCGACGCGATGCTCGTGCCGGCCGTCACGATCGGCGCCGCGGTGTGCGTCGCCACGTCGATGTGCGCCGACATGATGGCCGACCTCAAGACCGGCTACCTCGTGGGCAGCCGGCCGGCGCGCCAGCAGATCGCGCAGTTGTCGGTGGCGTGGATCGGCCCGTCCATCGCGATCGCCACC
>CAZDMB010000015.1:0-21096 GCA_964506175.1 uncultured Planctomycetales bacterium
CCGACTCCAAGTGGTTGAACGTCCATCAGCGTCCGTCCTATTTGCTCGTGTTCGGTGTGCAACGGCGGGACGGAGAGCAGACCGTACCACTGCCCGAGAATGCCGTGGAACTTGTGAACCGGCCGCCCGAGCACCTAGCGCGTCCGCAAGGCTGGACTTTTCAGACCTCCTTCCCGGGCTCTGCGAAATGGAGACGTGGCAAATCCATCCTGCAGAGCGGAGACAAGGACCGGTCGTATCGGCAGATGCGCGTCGAGGACGAAGGCGTGTTGGTTTATGGCGGACGGCTCGAGCATCTGCAATGGGACATCCCTGAGCGTTGGCAGGCCGAGCATCCGCAGGCGCCAGGGATGATCTATCCGTTCGCCCTCGTGGAGAGCGTCGTCTCAGTCCTCCGGCTTGCACGGGAACTCTGGGCGCCCCACCTCACGCATGCGGACGTGCATGCTCAGATGCTTCTGACCGGCACGAAAGGGTGGCTGCTGCCGCCGTATCGACCTGGCACAGTCGGCTACATGTTCGTGAAAGAATGGCATGTCCAGGAGGCGGAAGAAGTGGAGAGTTCGCCCCAGCGGATTCCAGGATCATCCTTCGCTGATAATCCAGACGCTCTGGCCTGGGATCTTCTCGTGGACATATACCAAGATTTCGACTACGAGCCCGAGTGCATCCCGTGGTTCGACCGGAAAGAGAGGCGCTTCGTGCCGCGGTAGTTATTCCTTCGCTCGAACCATGTTGCCCGCCATCTGCTTCTCCACGAAGTGCTCGGCAGCCTTGTAGGAAGACCTCACCAGCGGGCCGCTGGAACAGTGAGGGAATCCGTAGTCCTGCTCAGCCACGCGCTTCCACTCGTCGAACTCGTCCGGGGGCACGTAGCGCTCGACCGGCAGGTGCCAGCTGGTCGGGCGCAGGTACTGGCCGAGGGTGACCACGTCCACGCCGGCCGCGCGCAGGTCGGCGAGCGTGGTGCGGACCTCGGCGTCGGTCTCGCCGAGGCCGAGCATGATCGAGGACTTGGTGTAGACCGGGCGGCCGGTGGCGGCGCCGTGGGTCTTGGCGGTGCGCAGGACGTGCAGGGTCTGCGCGTAGGTGGCGCGCGCGTCGCGGACGCGCCGGTGGAGGCGTTCGACGGTCTCGACGTTGTGGGCGAAGACGTCCACGCCTGCGTCCACGATGGCGGCGACGCAGGCCTCGCGGCCCTGGAAGTCGGGGGTCAGGGCCTCGACCATGAGGGCGGCGCGCGTGGCCTTGAGGGCGCGGATGGTGGCGGCGTAGTGCCCGGCGCCGAGGTCCGGCAGGTCGTCGCGGTCCACGCTGGTGAGGACCAGGTACTTGAGCCCCGGCACCTCCGCGTAGCGCGCGACCTTGGCCGGCTCGTCGGCGTCCAGCCAGCCGCGCGGGTTGCCGGACTTCACGGCGCAGAAGCGGCAGCCGCGCGTGCAGACGTCCCCCATCAGCATGATGGTGGCGGTCCCGCCGGCCCAGCACTCGCCGAGGTTGGGGCAGCGGGCTTCTTCGCAGACGGTGTAGAGGCCGCGCTCGCGCAAGGATTTGCGGAGGTCGGCGACGACGGCGCCTGTGGGCAGGCACATCTTCAGCCACGGCGGCTTGGGGCCGGTGGCGGGCGCGGTCAGTTGGGAGAGGATGGGTAATTGCAAACGGCTAGGGTCGATTCTATCGACGCTTCGACACCAGTGAGTTCCGCAGGCATGCCGACTTCGAACCTCCTGGCTAAAAGCACAACGAAGGCTCCTGATGAGTGCTCCCGTCCTTATTGCCTGCAAAAGGAGTTTCCGACTAGAATCGTGCTGGAGTGGATAGGAATGCGCAAACGTAAGGGCCGGGGTGGGAATGAATCCCGCGATCCGCGCGGGAATCTAGATGCACATGAGGCCTACCGCAAGAAGTTCGGGCTGGCAACAAAGCGATGCACTGGGTTTCTTCACCATGATTCCGATGCTGTTCCTGTCGAACACTTCCGCCAAGCAAAGAACAATTCCAGCACGTTCCTCCAGTCTCGGTGTGATGTATGCAATCGTCTGTATTTTGCCATTCTCCAGAAGCCGAAGATCCGCATTCTCGCTATCGTCATCTGGGCTGATTCCACCAGCGCAATCGACTGGCGTCAGTCCTGCCCCATATTGCTGGCTCCAGGAATCGAAGCTGCGCTCGCTGACTGGCGATCCGGAAACTGTGGCGTTGATTCCTGTGAGTATAGCTATCCTCATGGCTCTCTTAGACGGGCGAACGCAACACTGACGGACGCTTGGCGCGACCTTGATAAGGGGCCCAAGGTGGCAACGATTATCGACGATAAGACGGGAGCAGAATATCCAGCTCCTGAATTCATGAAGGCGATGCAACAGTGGGGAGGACAGAATGGTCCACTTTCGTTCATAGCTATCCCCAAAGTGTTCGAATGGTGGCAGACATTATTTGCGAACGATACGGTGCATGACTCAGAGGAAGAGAGTGCGGTTAAGAATGGAAAAATGGAAGCTCCGCCTCCCGAATACTCCATTTTCGATACCTTCTGGGGAAGCGGCAATCTCAAATCAACAGTGCAGGGTCATTCTATTCCGGCATTCAATCAGGTTAAGAAAAGCGCTCGTGAGTCCGCGAGCGCATCAGGCGTCTCCGGCCGGCCGTATATATTTCTATGCGAAGGCAACCATCTCGAGGTGCGGCGCATGTCAAGGGAATACCATCGTGACGGGGTAACCTTAGGCCATCATCCGGCTCCAGTGAGATGGCTTGGAAAAGACGATACGTGCAACGTAATTGGTCAAGACAAAGCCACCAATATTCGTGACCGCGATTCGCTCGCCCATCTCCACGCTCAGGCCCTGAGGGATCCGGAGAGAGCAGGCACCTTCGTGTCTTGGCAGGTCAGGGCTCTAGTGATTCGCCTGGGCAGAGAGGGCGCGTCGCTAGAGAGATTCACGAGCGAATTGGCGGCTTCCGTGGAGACGTATTGTGACCGATTAGAAGAGCAGCTACAGCGCGGCGCACTTGACTCCGTAGTTGCTGAGCTCAAGAAAGCCGATCCGGGTCGTCCAAGTTCTGACTATGAGTACAGACTTCAGAAGCTAGAGCAATGGCTCAAATCGCGTCCAGCGTCCAGAAAAAGGCGTCAAGCAAATAGCTGAGCGTTGGCAGCCGTCGCGATCTGCTTCAGCCTCACCTTAGCGACCTCGATCGCTGCAGGACTAACGTCTACTCCTAGCCCGCTTCTTCCGAGTCGCTCGGCTGCAATAATGGTCGTGCCTGATCCGCAGAACGGGTCAAATACTAAATCACCTTCTTTAGACGCCATGAGGACAATGCGCTCAAGCAACTTCTCAGGCTTCTGCGTTGGGTAAAGACGCCGGTCCTTTTCAGTACGGGTAATGTTGTAAACATCCGTCCAGATGTTCTGTAGCGGAGTGCCCTTTGCCTCATGTAGATAGATTTTCTTATAGGGGCGGTTTGCGCCCCAATGGATACGGCCGGCCTTCTCATACGCCAAGTACGTTTCCAGTCGAATTCTCCATCCGTACGTCGGCGAGAAGCCATTGATCTCATACTTGTGGCCTCGCCGTGACTTTTCCTGAAGAACTGGGGCGAGGGCATAAGGGCCATTCTCATCCTCATGATGGAAGCAATTCGCAAGATACACTTCATCATGCGGGGTGTATTGCAGATTGAAAGTGAAGTTATCTGACTTCGTATAGTAGTAAATGAAATCAGAGGTTCCGCCTACTGCGAATTTAACATTATTGTGCGGATGCGAACGCTGCCAGGTGATCGTGGTACGGTACATCTTGATCCCAAAAATATCGTCCAGAATGCACTTCAGATAGGCGCCCTCACTCTGACCGATGTGGAGAAAGAACGACCCTGTCGGGGAAAGATGTTCATAGACTTTCCGAAGCCTCCGTTCTAGGAATTCCAGATATTGGCGCAGCTCATCATTATGAGGTGCTAGGCGCGCTGAGCAGCTGGCGGATTCGGACTCTGAGTCCCATCCGCGGCGGAAGGACAAGTCTGATCCGATGGTGTGCTCGAACTTCTTATCGAGGAAGAACGGAGGATCCAGGTAAACGAGATCGAAGGGGGGGCCTTCGTATTGGCGCAAAAAATCCAGACACTCTCCTTGGTGCACCCCTCGCATTCCTGGAGGCTAGCGGGACTCCACACTTGATTCAAGCCTTTTTCGAGCGCGCTGCACCATACTCCTAAGGAGAAGCCCAGGCATTGATCGGATCTCGACTTTCCAATTCGTGGCTCGTGACTAATCCTCCTACTAGCCAATGAACCCACATTGTAGGAGGGGTACTGACGTGCTTCCTATTAGAGGCACTGACGTGCTCCCTCTTGTCGGTCCATGGGTAGGAGGGAATTCTCGAGTTGCTATTCAAGCGGCTTGCCTCCCCCGGGCCAGGAGCTCCGCCACGAAAGCAGCTGGGGCCACGTAGCCCAAGGAGGAGTGCGGTCTCACGCCATTGCAATGCGTCCTTTAGACCTCGCACTGTGGATCCGGAACTGCGCTGGCGACTCCGCATCCGCGGCCGGAGGAAGCGCGCGGAAGCGCAGAATGGTGGCCGGGCAAGCGTGCGATGCCCCGCGGCTGCGCTGACGGACAGCGCTCTCGCATCTGCGCCTGATCGAGGTTCGAGCCGTAAGCGAAGATCAGCGCCATCACCCCGCCAGCGCGCCTTGCCACGCCTCCTCCGAAAAGCCCACCAGCCACGCGCGGCCGATGCGCGCCGCGGGCGCCCGCAGGTTGCCGGTCGGGCCCGTGACCGCCGCCGCGAAGGCAGCGCTGCCGGGCGGCGTGGCCTTCAGATCCACCGCCGCAAACTTCGATCCGCGCGAAACGACGACGCTCGTCGCGCCTGCGAACAGCGCCTTCAGATCTGCCGCGTCAAACTTCTTGCTGCTTGCCTTCACCGTCTCACGGACGGCGACGCCGCGCTTCGCGAGAAACGCGTCGGACTTGCCGCAGCCGGTTCAGCCGCTGCGGTGGTAGTACCAATCCAGGGTCTTTGCCATGCGGCCATCCTACGGGCGGCAGCCGCTATCCTCGACTCCGGCCATGCCCCTCCGCCGACCGCCGTTGGTCCCGCCGCTCCGCGCGGCTGCCGGCGTGCTGCTGGCGCTGGGTTCGGTGGCGGCGGTGGCAAGGACGGGACCAGAAGCCGTCGAGGCGCGGGCGCCCATCTCCTTCAACCGCGACGTCCGGCCGATCCTCTCAGACCACTGCTTCACCTGCCACGGCCCCGACGCCGGCAAGCGCAAGGCCAAGCTGCGGCTGGACGTGCGCGAGGTGGCGCTGGCCAAGGAAGCCTTCGTGCCGGGCGACCCTGAGGCGAGCGAACTGATCCACCGCATCTCCTCCGACGACCCGGAGGAGCACATGCCGCCGCCGGAGACGCGCGCGCCGCTCACGGACGCGCAGAAGGAAACCCTGCGGCGCTGGATCGCCGAGGGCGCGGAGTACGAGGCCCACTTGTCATACGTGCAGCTTGTTCGGCTGGCGGTGGCGGCGGTCCGAAATTCCTCGTGGGTGGTCAGCCCGGTCGACGCCTTCGTGCTGGCGCGCTTGGAAGCGGAGGGCCTTTCCCCCGCCGCCAAGGCCGCGCGCCGCGACTTGCTGCGCCGCGTGTCCCTCGACCTCACCGGACTCCCGCCCACGCCGGCGGAGATGGCCGCCTTCCTCGCCGACAGACGCCCCGACGCCTACGAACACCAAGTCGAACGCCTGCTCGCCTCGCCCCACTACGGCGAACGCATGGCCGTCTGGTGGCTCGACCTCGCGCGCTACGCGGACAGCGTCGGCTATCACGGCGACCAGGGGCTGAACGTCTTCCCCTACCGCGATTACGTCATTGATTCCTTCAACGCGAACGAGCCCTACGACCAGTTCACCCTCGAGCAACTGGCCGGCGACCTGCTGCCCGCGCCGCAAGAGGCGCAACTCATCGCCACCGGCTTCAATCGCCTCAACATGGTGACGCGCGAAGGCGGCGCGCAGCCCGGCGAGTACCTGGCCAAGCACATGGCCGACCGCGTGCGCACCGTCAGCACCATCTGGATGGGCTCTACCATGGGCTGCGCCGAGTGCCACGACCACAAGTTCGATCCCTTCAGCACCAAGGACTTCTATCAACTCGGCGCCTTCTTCGCCGATCTGCGCGAGTGGGGCGTCTACCAGGACTACGACTACACCCCCAACCCCGACCTGCGCGGCTGGTCGAACGATCACCCCTTCCCGCCCGAGTTGGAGGTGGAGAACCGCGCGCTCGTGCGCCGGATCGCGGACCTGCGCCGGCGTATGGACGAAGAAGCGCGCGCGGCGGCGGTGGCGCAGGCCGAGGACTTCGCGGAATGGACGCGCGCGGCGCAGCAGTTCGCGCAGCAGCACCCCGACGGCTGGGCGACGCCGCCCCCCGCCGTCCTCGAGCCGGCCGCACCCGCGGCGGAGATCCTCGAGGACGGCTCCGTCCTTCTCACCGGCGAGAACCAGAAGCAGGTCTTGCGCTTGGCGCTCCCCGCCGGACCGGTGGCGGCGCTGCGCGTGGAGTTGCTGCCGCACGAGCGCCACGGCGGCAGCAACCTCCGCGGCGGCAAGGGCGGGCAGGCCTGGATCACGCTCGCGGCCACGCTGCACCGCGGCGCCGACGCCGCCGAGCAAAGGCTCGGCTTCCACGCCGCGAACGCAGACGCCCAGGACCCGGTCTACTTCAACGGCGCTGCGGTCCAGGGCGTGCTCGGCGGATGGCGCACCTCGGCCGCCGCGCACCCATCCCGGCAGACCGCCACCTGGCTCCTGGCCGCGCCCTTCACCGCGGCCGACGGCGACTGGCTCGACGTCACGCTCGGCAACGCCGCCGCGGGTTGCGTGCGCGTGTCCCTCTCGCCCTTCGTCGAGGAAGACGCGCCGCGCGACCGCCAGTGGCTGCTCGGCACTTCCGCGCCCGCCGCGCAGCCCGCCGCCGAGCGCGCGCGCGCGCTCCTGCGCCGCATCTTCGAGTGCCGCGGCGGCAAGGCGATGACCGTCATCAGCGTCCCGGTCGAAGCGCGCGTCACGCGCGTGCTGCCGCGCGGCAACTGGCAGGACGAGAGCGGCGAAGTCGTCCAACCCGCGCCGCCGCACTTCCTGCCGCAGCCGCCCGCGCACCCCGACGGCACGCGCCTCACCCGCCTCGACCTCGCGCACTGGCTGACCTCGGACGCGAACCCGCTCGCCGCGCGCACCTTCGCCAACCAGATCTGGCGGCTGTTCTTCGGCGCCGGCCTGGCGCCGGTGCCCGACGACCTCGGCGCGCAAGGCGATTGGCCGAGCCATCCGGAACTGCTCGACTGGCTGGCGGCCGACTTCCGCGAGGGCTGGGACGTCAAGCGCTTGGTGCGCACGATCGTCACTTCCGCCACCTACCGGCAGTCCGCCGCCCCGCGCGCGGAACTGCGCGAGCGGGATCCGCAGAACCGCCTCCTGGCGCGCCAGACGCCGCGCCGGCTCGAGGCCGAGTTCGTGCGCGACAACGCGCTGTTCATCGCCGGCCTGCTGGTGGACGAGATCGGCGGGCCGAGCGCGCACCCCTACCAGCCCGCCGGCTACTACGCGCCACTGCAGTTCCCGGACCGCGAGTACCAGCCCGACCTGGACGAGCGGCAATGGCGGCGCGGCCTCTACACGCACTGGCAGCGCACCTTCCTGCAGCCGATGCTCGCCAACTTCGACGCGCCCTCGCGCGAGGAGTGCACCGCCGCGCGTGTGCAGTCCAACACCCCGCAGCAGGCGTTGACGCTCTTGAACGACCCGACTTTCGTCGAGGCGGCGCGCGCGCTGGCGCAGACGCTGCTCGCGGGCGCCGCCACCACGCCGGCCGAGCGCCTGGACCAAGCCTTCCTCCGCGCCCTCGGCCGCCCCGCCGCCACGGAGGAGCAGGCGGCCCTGCAAGATTTCCTGCAGGCGCAGCGCGCCGCCTTCCGCGCCGATCCCGCCAGCGCCGATGCCTTGCTCGGCGTGGGCATCGCGCCGCGCCCCGCCGGCGCGGACCCCGTCGAACTCGCCGCGTGGACCGCCGTCTGTCGCGTGATCCTCAACCTCCATGAAACCCTCACCCGCTTCTGATCCTGCCGGACTGAGCCGCCGCGCGCTCCTGCGCGGCGCGGGCCTCGGCCTCGGCGGCCTGGGTCTGGCGCACCTCTTCGGCTCGGCGCTGGCGGGCGCGGCGACGGCGCCGCAGCAGGCCGGGCGCTGGACCGGCGTGGTGAACCCGCTGCACCATCCGGCGCGCGCGCGGCGCGTCATCCATCTGTGCATGGCCGGCGGGCCCTCGCACCTGGAGTCCTTCGACTACAAGCCGGAACTCCAGCGTATCCACGGGCAGCCCTTCCCGGAATCCTTCACCAAGGGCCAGCAGCTCGCGCAACTGCAGAACAAGCCGCTCAACGCGCTCGGCCCCTTCTGCGCCTTCCAGAAGTGCGGCGCGTCCGGCCTCGAAATTGCGGAGATCTTCCCCCGCCTCGGCGGCGTGGCCGACGAGTTGTGCGTGATCAAGTCGCTGCACACCGACCAGATCAACCACGACCCGGCCCACTCCTTCATGAACACCGGCTCGACGATCAAGGGCCGGCCGAGCATGGGTTCGTGGCTGCTCTACGGACTCGGCGCGGAGACGGACGACTTGCCCGGCTTCGTCGTGCTGACTTCGGCCGGCGCGAGCGGGCTGCAGCCGGTGTCGGCGCGGCAGTGGTCGGCGGGCTTCCTGCCGAGCCGCTTCCAGGGCATCCAGTTCCAGTCGCGCGGCGACGCGGTGCACTACGTCGGCCGCCCCGCCGGCGTGGACGAGGCCGCGCAGGCGGCGACGGTGGCGGAAATCAACCGCCTCAACGCGCTGGCGCTGCGCGAGCGCGGCGATCCGGAGACGGAGACGCGCATGCGCCAATACGACATGGCGCTGCGCATGCAGGCCTCGCTGCCGGAGCTCGCCGACTGGAGCAGCGAATCCGAGGAGATCCGCGCGCTCTACGGCGTGAAGAATCCCGGCGACGGCAGATTCGCCTCCAACTGCCTGATGGCGCGGCGCCTCGCCGAGCGCGGGGTGCGCTTCATCCAGCTCTACCACCGCGCGTGGGACCACCACGGCGGCATCTCCGCGAACATGCCGCGCAGCGCGCAGGACGTGGACCAGGCCTCGGCCGCGCTGATCCTCGACCTCAAGCAGCGCGGCATGCTCGACGACACCCTCATCCTCTGGGGCGGCGAGTTCGGCCGCACGCCGATGGGCCAGGGCGACGGGCGCGACCACCACATCCTCGGCTTCTCGGTGTTCCTCGACGGCGGCGGAGTCAAGGGCGGCACGAGCTGGGGCGCCACCGACGAACTGGGCTACCGCGCGGTCGAGGACGTGGTGCACGTCAACGACCTGCACGCCACCATGCTGCACCTCTGCGGCATCGATCACCGCCGCCTCACCTACCGCCACCAAGGCCGCGACTTCCGCCTGACCGACGTCGCCGGCGAGGTGGTGCGCGGGATTCTGGCCTGAGTGTCCCGCCGACGGCGTCCACTCCCTCCCCACTTGACCCCCTGCCCCTTCTGCGCCCCAACGCGTGGGCTCCTCGCCGAGAGCCCGCACGCCCTCGCAATCGCCGACGCCTTTCCCGTCGCGCGCGGGCACGCTCTCATCCTCCCCCGCCGCCACGTCGCCAGCATCTTTGAACTTCCTGCGCACGAGTTGGCCGACGTCTTCTCCCTCCTTGGCCGCCTCCGCGCCCAGCTCCAGGCTGCTCTCCACCCCGATGCCTTCACGATCGGCATCAACGACGGCGCCGCGGCCGGCCAGACCGTCGAGCACGCGCACGTTCACCTGATCCCCCGCTGGCGCGGCGACGCGGCCGACCCGCGCGGCGGCATTCGCTTGCTCTTTCCGGAGCGTGCGCAGTACTGGAATGAGTGACACCGTCGGCGCGTCCAAGGCCGCCTGGGAGCGCGCGCTCCGCGGCATGCGCACCTCGCATCCCACCTACAAGCCGGCGCTGTTGCTGACGATTCTCGAGCGCATCGAGTCCGACGCCGCCGCTGGCCGCACCTTCGACGGAACCGTCCCCGACGACCTGCGCCTGGCCCTCGCCTTCGACGCGAAGTTGCTCGCGCATGGCGCTCTTCTGCGGGAAAGGCGCGTTTTCATGCCGCTGGACTTTCTGTCCGTGCGCGCGGGCGTGCAACCAGACCAGCTTTGGCGGCGCGGCGCAGGGCGCCTGGAGATCTTGTCCGTCTTCCAGCCGGTCCTCGCCGACACCGCCGGCCGCGCTTGGCTGCGGGACCTGATCCTCGACTGGCTGACGCGCCGCTCCGAGGCGCGCGGCCAGCCCGAAACCGTGCGGCTGGCGCAACTGCTGCGCCAGGACCCGCGCGTGGCCGACGCGGCGCTGGCGGCGTTGCTGGAACGGAGCGCCGGCGCTGACGGACAGGTTCGGGAATCGGGGCTCGGATTGGAGCTGGCCGCGGGAGCTGGCGGCGCGTTGAAGATCGTGGATGGCGATCCGGCCTTCGGCGCGCGGCTCCTCGAGCGCTTGGCGCAAGGCGACTTCGCGATGCAGTTCCTGCGCACCGAAGCCCAGAAGCGCCAAGGCCAGCGCACCTTCGCGCACTACGTATTGGGGAATTTCGACGGCTGGTGCGCGTGTTGCGAGATCCGCCGACCGCCGCTGGTGGAGGCGGCGCATCTGAAGCCTGTCGCAGAGTTCCCCGAGATCGGGCTGGATCCGCTGAATGCGCTGGCCCTGTGCAGCAATCATCACCGCGGATTCGACGCGGGCATCTTGCGCCTGCGCGGCGAGGCCATCGCGTTGCCCGCGTCCCGGCCGGCGGGTGAACTGCGAGGGCTGACGCTGCCGCTCCGGCCCGTGCTCAGGCGTCCGCGCTACGCCCTGCGCGCGGAATCGCTGCGGTGGCGGTCAGCGGCAGGATCGTAGAACTGCGTCTCGTATCGGGCGTAGAGGCTGATCCAATCGTTCATCGCCGGTGCGGCGCCCGTGCGCGCGATCACCTGGGCCAATTCGCGGAAATACGGAGTGAAATTCGGGCCGAAGGTTCCGACGAAACAGCCCTCGTCGGCGCCGCGGTTGCGGAACCCGTGCGGCTGGCCGCGCGGCACCTGCAGGAAGGAGCCCGGACCCGCGATCATCGTGGCGGTCCCCAGAACGAACTCGAATTCTCCGCTCACGACGTAGAAGGTTTCTTCGTGACCGCGGTGAAAATGCTGCGGCGACCCCTTGGCCGCCGGCTTGGCGCGATATTCGTAGAAAGCTTGCCGGCCGGTGGCGGGATCGCCGGCATCTCGAATGATGAGCTCGCTGTCGTCCAGGAACCGAAGGCGCTCGCCGCCTGCGGGCGGCTGCCACAAGTAGGAATCGGGGGGCGCTCTCACGGGGAAGGACCTCGCAGGGCCGGAGGAGGAAGGGTTGCGAAAAATGCGAGCATAACTCTCAGATCCACTCCTAGGCGCCTGAATCCTTCACCACCTGCGGCCTGACCCCCTTACGGCACGAACTCGAGCGGCACCGCCGCCGAGCTGCGCAGGCCGAGGGAGGGAAGGTTGTAGCTGACGGCGGCGAAGTGAATGGTGCTTCCCACGAGCGAGGCGGCGGCGCCCGCAGGCACCGTCAAACTCACGCTGGCGTCGCCGGCGGCATCGAGGACGCCGGACACCGCGCTGAAGCCGGTCGGCGGGGTGGTGGACAGCATCTTGCGCCAAGCCGGATCGCCCTTGGTCAGCGGAATTTCCAGGCCGAGGAATTGCGAAGGCCCGGTGCCCGCGCCGGAGGCGAGCAGCTGGAACTGCTTGCCCGCGTCGCCCAGGGGGAAATCCAGCGCGAAATTGACGACCGCGCCCGCCGCGCTCGAGACGTCGCGGGTGTCGGCGGTCAGGTAGGGCTGGAAGCCCGCGAAGGCGTAGGCGCGGCCGGCGGAGGTGTGGAGGCCCACGTCTTCGCCCTCGGCGCCAATCACCAAGTCGCCCAAGCCGTCGCCGTTGAGGTTGCCGCTCGCGACGTCGCTGCCGAACCACTGGGCGTGGGAGGTGGAAGTGCCCAAGCCGCGCAGCTGCAGCAGCAGGTCGCCGGTGCGCCCGGAATAGACGTGCACGCCGCCCGGTGCGTAGCCGAAGTAGCCCGCCAGCGGTGCGCCGGCGACGAGGTCGCCGTAGCCGTCGCCGTCGAAGTCGCCGGCCGAGGCCACGCAGGTGCCGAGATACCCCGTGACGTCCGCGTGCGAGCGAATCGGCAGGCCGCTCGCGCCGGCGACGACCGTGACCTCGCCGGCCCGGATGCCGCCCGCGTCCGCGTAGGGCGCGCCCACCGCGAAATCGGGGATGGGGTCGCCGTCGAGCGACTGGAGGCCCGTGACGGCGTGGCCGAAGTTGTCGTCGTCGTCGATGCCGACGAGGCTGTAGATGAGGCCGGCGCCGACTCCGGAGAAGACGTAGGCCGCGCCCACGTCGGTGTAGCCGCCCGCATCCACGCCCTCCGCGCCGACGATGAAGTCGCCCAGGCCGTCGCCGTCGAGGTCGCCGATGCCGGCCACGGAAGTGCCGAAGAAGTCGTCCACCGCGACGCCGTTGAGTTGATAGAGGAATCCGCGCGTGAAGCCTGAAAAGACCCGCACCGAGCCGGCGCGCGAGGTGCCTCCGGGACTGCTGCTGGGCATGCCGAGCAGGATGTCGGGCACGGCGTCGCCGTCGAGGTCCGGGCAACTGGAGATGGCGCGGCCCAGCTGATCGGCGTAGGCGCCGCCGTCGAAGCGGCGGAGCAGGGCGCCGAGACGTCCGGAGAAGAGATAGACGGAACCGGTGTAGGCGGCGCCCCCGGCGGCGGAGTTCGGCGCGCCGATGAGGTAATCGCCGAATCCGTCCAGGTCCACGTCGCCGGCCGACGCCACTTTCTCGCCGAAGGAGTCGTTGGCGGCCGCGCCATTGTGGCGGCGGATCACCGCGCCGGTGAGGCCGGAGAGCACCAGCACGGCTCCCGCATTCGTCTTGGGGCCGATGTCGGCCTGATAGATGCCGACGAGCACGTCGTCGAGGCCGTCGCCGTCGACGTCGCGGATGACGGCGACCGAACGGCCGAGCGCGTCGTCGGCGGCGGGCCCGGGAATCCGCCAACCAAACTCCCAGCCGCCACCCATCGTCTGCGCGGCGGCGGAGTCGGTGAGGAGCGCCGCGGCGCCGAGCAGCGCGACGAGGGAGGCCAGCGGGAGGGAACGCGGGGGCAGCATGGGGATCATGATGACCGGAACCCGGATTTCGTCCAGGGGTTCCGGATGGGTGCAGCGGCCCACGGGAAGGGTCCTGCGGCCCTCCGCCTCCTGGGCTGTCGTTCAGGCGCCCGCTGCGGCTGCCGGCACCGCCGGGCGCGCTTGGGCGCCGGCCTTCTCTTGCCACACCGCCACGTTCACCCCCTTCACCGCCAGCCACAGCGCCAGCGAGATCTCGGCGAGGAACATCGGCAGGAACAAGCCGGGGAACAGCGTCGCCGCGAAGGCGGGCGCCACGAAGTGGGAGAAACTGTCCACCAGGTAGGCCGCGCCCGCCACCGTCATCAGCACGCCGAGGGTTCGCGGCAGGAAGCCCGATTGAAAGATCAGGTACCCGAGGGCGAAACACGCGAAGGCGAAGAACACCAGGCAGATCGCGTAGCCGTCGCCGTGCAGGTTCAGGGCCTGCAGGCCGAGCTCGGCGCGTTGATCCGGGCTGAAGGAGGACGCGGCGCCGGCGGACTGGAAGAGGCGCAGCGCCGCGAACTGCGTCAGGCTGGCGACGGCGAGCACCACGTCGCAGGCGAGCCGCGCGAAGGCCGCCAGCAGCGCCACGCCACGGCTCACCGGCCGCAACAGGACGTAGAGCAGCACCGCCACCACCACGTCGAAGGCGATGTGCAGCAGCTCGCCGGAGGCGCCGATCCGGAATAGTAGTTCGTGATCGAGGATGTTGCGCGCGGTCGCGGCGGCGTCGGCGCTGTCGATGAGCCGGCCGCGCACGAAGATTTCGGCGAAGATCGCGGCCACGACGATGTAGAGATAGAGCGCGCCGCAGAGGCGCGCGGCGCGCTGGGGAGAAGCCGTGGCGGGGCGCATGGTGATGGCTGTGGGTCCGGGCGTGCCGCGCGGAGTGGACGAACCATAGCGGAGCCTACGCTCGGCGTGATTGCTCGCGCGGTCCGCGGGAGTCGCGCGACTGCCGTCCATCCCGAGCCTCGCGGGTCATGGCATCGCGGGGAAAGTTGCCAAGATTTCCCTGCCACGCGGCCGCCTGCGTCGTTGACGGGATGCGGGCGCCGGCGCCTGCCCTTCACTGCACTCCCCTCGTCACGCGGCTAGCCTGATCCCATGCTCGGCGCCCTGCTCCTCTGGCTGCCCCGGCAGGAGCCCCCGGCGGCTCCTCCGCCGGCCGCGCCGGCCGCCTCCGAGCGCTTCGCGGTGCGGGAGCGTGTGCTCCTCACGGTGCCGGAGGAATTCGCGGAGGCGCGCCTGGTGCCGAGTTTCGCGCCGGACGGAAGCCGCGCGGCGGTCGCGGTGTTCCTTCCGGAAGGTCGCGCCGTGCTCCTGGCCGAGGGCGCCGATCCCGCGCCGCACGATGCGTTGCGCTTGCCGCAATTTTCGGCGGACGGCAAACACCTGGCCTGGGCCTGGGGCGACCGCGCCAAGAAGGATCGCGTCGAGTGGGAACTGTGGCTCGACGGCAAGCGCGTCAAGAAGGCGGATTGGCTCGGCACGCCGGTGTTCGCGCCGGTGGGCGATGATTACGCCATCTGGAGCGGCAAGGACGTGCGCCTGGACGGGGACGGCAACGCCAGCGGCGGTGAGTACACCTGCGCCTGGGGACGCAAGAAGGCCGACGGCTACAGCGATCCGCCGTGGCAGGATCCGCAGTGGAGCGCCGATGGCCGGCACTTGGGCTTCATCGCGCGCAAGCCGAGCCGCTCGGTCGTGGTGTTGGACGGAAAGGAGTACGGCCCGTACTACTTCGCCTCCGGGCTCACGTGGAGCGCGGATGGGCGGACGGCGGCGTGGTCGGCGACGAAGGATTTCGACCGCACCCTCATCTTCACGGCCAAGCAGAGTTACGGCGAGGCCTATGAATCCTGCGGCGCCCCGGCCCTCGGACCGGAGGGATCCATGGCGTATCTGGCGCGCGTCCGCGGGCGCGCCGCCTTGGTGTTCCGCGAGGAAATCGTTCCCGGTTATTACGACGACCTCGGAACGCCGGCAATCAGCCCGGACGGGCGGCGGGTTGCGGTGGCCGCCAACAACGGACGCAAGCAGTTGAGCGTCGGTTGGTACTTGGACAACTCCTGGATGGATGGATCGGAGAACGCGGACGAGGACGCGCAGGCCATGGCCGCGGCCGGCTCCAAGTGTTTCCTCCTGGTTGACGGCCGCGCGATCGGCGGGGAGTGGTGGCGTGTCGTGCGGCCCGTGTTCTCGCCGGATTCACGGCACGTGGCGGCGCGGGTGCGCAACGCCGACGGCTGGCAGATCCTGCTGGACGAGCGCGTCAGCCCCGCGTACGACGAGGTCAGCGCCCCCCGCTTCAGCGAGGACGGCAAGAAACTTCGGTTCGGCGCCCGCCGCGGCCGAGAGATCCTCTATACGGAGTCAGACTCCTAGTTGTCATTTTTCGCCAACTAGGTGTGCGACTCCGTATACGGGCTGACCGGTTTCTCCGCAGATTGCAGCCAGAGCCAGGGGCCGTGACCTTTGGGGCCGGCTTGCTCCTGGGCGTGGAGCGGCAACTTGCCGGTGATGCCGGTGACGGCCATCCATGCCTGGAGGCTGCGCGAGAGGCGGTCGAAGGCGTCGGCGCGGGCCACCGCGTCCGACAGATTGGTGAACGCGCCGCAACTCTTCTGCACGGCAGCCACGCCGTCGGTCCAGGCCTTCGCGGCCGCAGCGTCCTTGGTCTTGGCTTCCGGCAGCGGCACCTCCGCCACCCAGCCCGCGAGGCCGTCCGCCCCGTCGGCCAGGCGCGCCGCGGACGCCGTCAGCAATTCGTTGCGCAGGCTCTCGTAGGCGGCCGCCGCCCGATCAAGCGGCTGATCCCATCGCGCCCGCAGCTCGAGCGCCCGCAGATGCTGCACCAAGCGCCAGCGATCTTCGTCCGGGATGGAGGCCTTGAAACTGGGCATCGGCGCGCGCCCTTCCCCGATCTTCCAGAACAAGGCGCCGTCGCTCTGCTCCATGGCTTCGGCCGCCGACAGATCCCGCGGCCGCGGCTGGAAAGCCGCGGCGGCAGGGCCATCGCCCTTGCCGCCTTCGCCGTGACAAACGAGGCAGTTGGCGGCGAACAACTCCTTGCCTCGCTGGAGATTCGCGCGGCTCGGGCCGAGCGGACTCGACTCGCGCGCCTTGCGCGCCGGCGCCACCCACGGCGCCGGCTCTTGCAGCGCCGCCGCCGCCGCCGGCAGCGCTGCGAGCAGAAGCGCCGCGCCGAGGGCGGCCGCGGGACGCGAGAGTCTCATGGCGTCACCTCAATTGGAACTCTTCAACAGTTCCTCGATCGCGCGCGCGTCGGCTGCCGGCAGATTGGCCCGCACCCGCATGTGCTGGACGATGACCTCCCACTGGCCGTCGCTGAACTCGGCGGGCGAGCGGAAGTTGTGGCAGACGCCGCAGTTGGCCTGCCACAGCGCGGCGCCGGTCTGCGCGCCGGAGCCTGACGCCGGAGCGGCGCAGGCGACGAGAGTCAGGGTCAGAGCGGCGGCGCCGACGACTAGAACGGCCGCGCCGCGAAGATTGTTGCGTTGACGTTGAAACATGGGTGCCTCCTACAAGCCGACCGCGGCTTGGATCAGAATGTCGTTGCTGCTGTTGCCGCCGCTATCCACGCGATCCACGGCGAGTTTGAACACCACGCGTTCGGTGAGCCAGTAGTCGACGCCGGCCGTCCAGCGGCGCACGTCCTCGCTCGTCGGGGCGCCCGCCGGCAGGCCCAGCCAGTCGAAGCGGACCACTCCCTCTAGACGGGAGAGCGCGCCTTCGCCGGCCGGCCGCCACGCGACCTGACCGTAAGCGCCGTCCCGCGCATTGTCGAAACTGACGGCCGACGGCGTGCCGGGGAAGTAGGTCACGGTGCCGACCGATTCGTGCGCGTATTCGCCGAGCAGGCGCAAGGTGCCCTTGCTCTTCATGTCCACCACGCTCGAGAAGTCCACGCCGTAGAGCTGCGCGTCGGTGTCGTCGGCGGAAGTGCCGGCGGCCGACGCCTGCGAACTCATCGCGGAAACGCCGCATTCCATGGCGGGCGTCAGCAGGAAGCCGACGCGCCCCCCGATCGCCTTGCTCTGCAGTGCGGCCAATCCGGCTTCCCACTCCACCATGCCGGCGTGCATCGGGTCGTCGCTGCCGTCGTTCAACTCCGGGCCGTTGGCGACGAAGAAGGCGTATTTCAACCTGCCGCCGCCGGCCGGCACGTTGCCTCGCACTTGCGCGCCCAGCAGCGCCTCCGGCATGAACCCGGAGTGGCCGGGAAGCAGCGGCGGGTTGGGCAGCGGGTTGATCCATGCCGGATGGAAGCGCTCGTTGAACACGCCCACCGGCGACAAGAACTTGCCGACGCCGATGGTCACGTAGTCGCTGGCCGTCCAGCTCAACTGCGCGTACTCGAGGGCGACGCCTTCCTCATCGGTGGAAACCTCCAATTCGGTCTCGAAGAGGAACTGCTTGTCCATGCGCCACAGGAAGACCGGGCTGATGCTGGTGTAAAAGGTGGACGGCTCGCCGTCCGTATCGTCGTAGCCCATGCGCGCGTAGCCGGACAGCAGGTAGCTCTGGCTTCCCGGCCTGGCCGCGCCCAACTGGTCGCGCAAGGCGTCGAGCTCGGACATGGCGTCGTCGAACTCCTCGACTGTCACGTATTGGGGCGTCGCTGTCGGATTTTGCTGCGCGCCGGCGGGCGGGTTGCCCTGGGCCAGGGCCGAGGAGGCGGCGAAGACTGCGGCTGCAGGGAGCAGCCAGGGGAGAGCGCGGTGACTCGTGGATCTCATGGTGACTCCTGATTCCGCCGGGCGGCGGGGATCGCTGCTATTCAGAATCTAATATCTTTTATTCCGTTTTATGGTCGCAGGCAACGAAATTCTGAAGAAATACGGAGTCAGGCTCCTCGTTGGCGCCTTTCGCCTACTCGGTGTGCGACTCCGTAATGCACCTCCGCCGACCTCCGGGCGCGCGCAGGCAGCCCGCTGCGCGTCGCGCAGCACCATGTTGTCCATGTTGCCGGTTTCGCCGACCACGAAGGGCAGCCGCGGATCGCCGAGGTCGCTGCGCAGATCGTTGATCAGGTGCACGAGGTTGTCCTCATAGGCGGCGGAAGCCTGCGGATCGCAGCCGTCGTTCCATCCCTGGAACCAGATCACCCCCTCCACTCGCACTTCGCACTCCGCCAACTGCGGAAAGCTCGAACTCACGCCCGCCAGCGCGGCGCGAAACTCCTCCAGCATCTTGCGGTAGTACGGCCCGACCTCCCCGCCCGCGCTCGGCGGCCGGAAATCCACCGCGAGGCTCTTGCCGCCCCAGGCGGTCTTCACGAGCAACACCGGCTCCGTGAAATGATCGCCGAGCACCTGCCCGATCGCCAACTCCGGCCCGAAGTGGTGCTGGTCGTCGTACACCGCAAAGCCGACCGACAGGGGGCCGGCCTTCTGCCCCCGCTCGGTCTTGTAGGACACGAACACGTCGTCGCGCACCGCCCAAGAGCCGTCCGGATTGCGCAGCGTGCGCCACCGCGCGCCACGCTCCGGGTCGGCAAGCAGCGATACCAGGTTGCCGCGGCCGCCGTTGTAGTCGCGGGCGTCATCGAGATCCACGACCGCATGCCCCTCCATGTTCGACTGTCCCGCCAGCAGAAAGACGTGGACGACGGGCGCGGGGTGCTTGACGACGCAAGCCTGCAGCAGCAGACCGGCGGCAAGGGCGCCTGCGAGGCGCACGGGCAAGGGACAGGTGGAATCGTTCACGGGCGCTACCTTAGCCGCATGCCCGCGACCGCACGCACTCCCGCCAACCTCTTTCCCACTCTCACCTACGAGGACGCGCGCGCGGCCATCGATTTCCTCTGCCGCGCCTTCGGCTTCGAGCAACGCATGCTCGTGCCCGGCCCCGACGGCCGCGTCTTGCACGCCGAGTTGAGCTTCGGCCCGGGAGTCATCATGGTCGGCTCACCCCAGGAGGAGCGAGGCAACCGCAGTCCGCGCGCGCTGGGCGCGGTGCACGGGGGAGTCTGCGTCTACGTGGACGATCCGGACGCGCACTACGCCCGCGCGCGCGCCGCCGGCGCGCAGATCGTGCGCGAGCTGCAGGACGAAGAGTACGGCGCGCGCGGCTACCAGGCCAAGGACCCCGAGGGCCACTCCTGGTACTTCGGCAACTACGTGCCGGGCGCCTACTGGTAGCGCCGCCGCCCCCTACTGCACGGTGGCGGCGATGGCGTTGGACAGTTCGCCGACGGCGCAGGCCTGCAGCCAGAGCGAGCGGCCTGCGGCCTGCGACGGAATGCCGAAGGCCACGCCGGCTTGGCCCAGGGGGTTCGCCACGGCGCTGCCGATGAGAGCCGGCTGATCGAGTTCCAGCGTGACGCCCAAGGCCGGCACCGGGTAGGAGCCCGCGCCGGTCACGCTGCGCGAGAAGAAGACGCGATTGCCGGGCGTGGCGCGCTCGGCGGCGAGCGTCGCCGGCTGACCCGCGACCAACGAGCTGCTCGTCAGCAGCATCTCGTAGGTTTCGACCACGAGGCGCAGGCGTTTGGCCGGATCCAGCGCATACTCGCGGCTGTAGAAGTAGCCGAGGCGCGAGGCGCCGGCGCTCTCGAAGGTCATGCGGAAGAGCCAGCCGAGATTCGGCAGCGCGCCGCCGAGGTGCTCGCGCACCAAGTTGGTGGCGTCCCAGTCGATCCAGCCCGTGTAGAACGAATCACCCACGTAGGCGACGTCCCACGTGCGCGCGTCGTACGGCGGCTGATTGCTCCAGGTGGCGCCGAGTTCGGTCCAGGCGGCCGTCGCCGCATGCAACTCGCAATCGAGCCCGCCCGCCGCCGCCTCGGTGCGGTATTGATAGGCGCTGAAAGTGGCCGAGCGGATCGCGCGCGGATCCGCCGGCAAGCCGGAGAGATCGAAGCGCACGAGGGTGCGCACGTTGCCCAGGCCGAAGAAAGAGCCGCGTCCGAACCACACGTCCGTCGCGGCGCCGAAGTTGGCGCCCGGATTGATGTCCTGCAGATAGGTGTCCGCGGTGGGCGTGAGCGTGACGGAGTTCTGCGCCGCCGCTGGGGCGGCGAGGCAGAGGAGGGCGGCGAAGGTCTGGAGACGGCGCATGGCTTGCCGACTAGGATAGGACATGATCTTCAGCCGCTTCGCCGCCGCCTCCCTGGCCGCCCTGCTCCTCCCCCCCGCCGCCCAGGAGCCGACCGCCGCGCCCGCCCTGCCGCTCTTGGCCGCGCCCTTCGTGGTGGCGGCCGACGGCGCGCCCATCGCGGCCACCACCGGGCACGCCGCCCCCTTTCTCGTGGACTTGAACCGCGACGGCCGGCCGGACTTGGTGGTGGGCGAGTTCGGCGAGAGCGGCGGACGCGCGCGCATCTACCTGAACGAGGGCACGGCGGCGGCGCCCAAGTTCGGCGGCTTCCAGTTCTTGCAGGCCGCCGGGCAGGACGCCAGCGTTCCCAGTTCATGATGCATCGGCTTCGATCCGCAGTTCGCGGATTTCGACGGCGACGGACGCTTGGACGTGATCTCGGGCCAGTACATGCCGGCGATCATTCGTTTCTATCGCGGCCTCGAGGACGGCAGCTTCGCCGCGCCGGTGACGATCGAGGAGAGCGGCGTGGACGCCGGCGCCATGATGGCCTGCGCCAACGCCGCCGATTTCGACGGCGACGGCGATCTGGATCTCCTCATCGGCGAGGTGAAGGGCGGCGTCTCGCTCAATCGCAACGTCGGCACGAGCACGGCCTTCCGCTTCGGCGCGCGCGAACCGCTGCGCGCGGACGGCAAACCGCTCCGCGTCTGCCAGAAGTCCGACCCCCTGCCGGTGGATTGGGACGGCGACGGCCGGCT
>CAZDMB010000016.1:0-1533 GCA_964506175.1 uncultured Planctomycetales bacterium
GCGACGAGGCCGGCGACGTCACCTTCTTCCGCGGCCGCGGCGACTTGGACTTCGACGCGGGTGTGTCGCTCTTCACGGGGTTAACGCACGCCAACCCGCGCTACCAAGAGGTGCGCGACAGCCTGGGAGAGGCGCGCCTGGTGCCCGGCTACCGCCTGCGTCTCGCAGCCGGCGACTGGAATGCCGACGGTCGGCTGGACCTGCTGGTGGGAAACTGCGAGGAGGGCCCGGAGGGCAAGACCACCGGCTTCGTGCGCGTGTTCCTCCGCCTGCCGGCGGCCGCCCCGGCGCAACGCCCCTAGGAATTCAGGTTGCCATCAAGTTCCGCGGCTAGCATGAGCGGACTCCCGAACGGTCAACCATGATGAAACTCCTCCTGATGATGGCGCTGGCGGCCGGCTTCGGCTGTCAGAACATGGCTCACCACCACGGCGAAGGCCGGGAAGAGGCCGACGAAGACGGCGACGAGGTCGAGATCGCCCTGTCCGAAGTCCCCGCCGCCGCGATGAACGCCGCGCTCGGCGCGGTCGCCGGCATCAAGTTCACCGAAGCCTGCCGCGAGACCGAAGACGGCAAGGTCGTCTATTGCCTCGAGGGCAAGGCCAACGGCGAGGAATATGAAGTCGAGGTGACGGCGGACGGCCGTGTCGTCGAGATCGAAGAAGAAGAGGAAGACGAAAACTAGGCTCTAGGGCCGCAGGAGTCCGCTCTTCACCAGGGCCGGGCCGAGTTCGCGCAGCAACTGCTGCGCGTGCTGCACGCGCAGAAGCCCTTCTTCGCCGGGCTCCGACGGCCAGCGCGTGCGCGCCGTGTCCCGCCGGCTCGTGGCGATCTTGTGCAGGGTGCGCCAACCCGTCAGGGTCGGCTCGAGCGCGCCCGTGGCGCGCAGTTCCGCATAGGAGAAGGGCAGCGCGACCTCTCCGAAGGAGTTGTCGAGTTGGGCGTAGCCCGGCTCCAGGAAAGGTCCGAGCGCCAGCGCCACTTCGGCGGAGCAGACGTAGGCGCCGGAGGGTTCTGCGGCTGGCGTGGCTGCCGCAAGGCCGGGCTCGCGCGCGGCTGGCGCCGCCGGCTCGGCAGCGCGCGCCTCCATCAACTCCTCCTCGTAGGCCGCCTGCAAGGTGGCCATCTGCGCCGCGCTGACCTCGCGCTCGTGGGCGAGCTGCGCCTCGTACTCATCCTGGAGGGTGGCGCGCTCTGCCGCCCCCGCGGACGTGGCCGCGTCCGCCGCCTCGGCGATCCGCGCGTCGAACTGCGCCTTGAGCGCCGCGAGGCGCTCCGCGTGCTCCACCTCGAGCCGCGTGCGCTCGCCATTGCCGCGCTGGACGCTGGCGGCGGGCCCCGGGGTCGGCACGGCGGGGACGGGTTGCGGCTTGCCGGCGCCCCAGTTCAAGAAGCCGATCGAACCGACGGTCAAGGCCAGCCCGAAACCGAGGCTGATCAGGAGGCCGGGCCGGAGCCGCGGGGCAGTCGATGCGGCGGAATCTGTCATGGCGGGCGGAAGGTGCCCCCCTCCCATCGGCTTCCGCCAGCCTC
>CAZDMB010000016.1:1543-19772 GCA_964506175.1 uncultured Planctomycetales bacterium
TCTGGAGCGCTTCTCTCCCTATTTCCGGCGCACGGCGTCGCCCAGATCCCATCCCAGGCTGACGAGCGCCGGCACGAAGAAGAGGGTGAACAGAGTGCTCACCACCAGGCCGCCCAGAATCACCGCAGCCAGGCCCTGATACAGCTCCGCGCCCGCGCCCGAGCCGAGCGCCAGCGGCAGCATGCCGAACACGGTCGTGACGACCGTCATGCCGATCGGGCGCAGGCGCGTGCGCGCCGACTCCGCCAGCGCGGCGCGGCGCTCCATCCCGCGCTCGCGCAGGTTGTTGGCTTGGTGCAGGATGAGAATCGCGTTGTTGACGACGATGCCGGCGAGAATGATGAAACCGAGCATCGCCAGCAGGTCGTACGAGGCGTTGGGGAACCAGCGGTGCGCCAGCGCGATGCCCAGCAAGCCGCCCGTCATCGCCAACGGCACCGTCACCAGGATGACCACCGGCTGCAGCCACGAGCGGAACAGGGCCACCAGCAGCAGGTAGGTGATCAGCAGAGCCAGCCAGAAGGAGCCGGTCAACTCCTTGAGGGTGGTCGAGAATTTGTCCGCCGATCCGCCGAGGCCGATGTCGTATCCGGGCGGCAGCTCGCGCAGCGTCGGCGCGATCAGTTTGGAACTGACGTCCTCCAAGACGGACTGCAACACGGCGTCCTGCTGCAGCGTGACCGTGAGCGTGATGGCGCGCTCGCGCTCCAGGCGATTGACGCTCTGCGGACCGGTGGTGCGCTGGATGGTGGCGAGCGCGCCGAGCTGGGTCACCGCGCCGGTGGGCGTCACCACCGGGAGTCGCGCCAGATCGTCCGGGCTGCGCACGCGCTCCGGGGGCACCACCGCGATCACGTCCACGTCGCGGCCGCTGCCGCCCCAGGTGCCGACGATGCGCCCCGCCAGCGCCGTCTCCACGACGGTCGCCACCTGCTGCACGGTCATGCCGGCTTCGTAGGCGAGGTTCGGATCGGGCTCGACGCGCAGCTCCGGGCGGCCGAGGACGAACTCGTTCTGCACGCCGAAGGGTTGCACGCCGGGCCAGGAGCCGAGCTTCTGCTGCAGCGTCGCGGCCGTCGCGTTGAGCAGGTTGAGGTCCGGCCCGCGGATCTCCACCGTGAACTGCTTGCCGGAGTCGCGGAAGAGGCTCTGGCGAATCGGCACCATGAAGCGCGTACCCGGCGCCGTCAGGCAAACAGGGAAGAATTTTCCGAGATAGGCGTCCAGCCCGGGGCCGTTGGCGTACTCCGGCTTCAGGATGATGCCGCCGCCGTTGAAGAGCGGCGCAAACACCATGAAATACCGCCCAGTCTCCGGCTGCGCGCGGATCCATTCCTCGACCGGCTTCATCGCCGCCTCGAGCGCTTCCGGACGGGTGCCGGGAATGGGGCCGGAGAAGAAGAAGATCAGGTTGGCGTTGCCGGTGGGCAAGTAGCCCGCGGGCGGCACGAGCGACACCGCCGTCGCGGCCACGCCGGCCACCAGCCCGAGCATGCCGAGCTTGGCCAGCACCGCCTTCGCGCCGCGCGCCGTCAGGCCGCGCACGAAGCGGCCGTAGAGGCCGACGCGCGCCGGCGGCGCGCTCTCGTCGGCGGCGGCGCTGCCGCGCGGCTCGCGTCCGCGGAAGAAGATGCCGGTGAGCATGGGCACCACGGTCAGCGCGACGAGCAGCGAGAAGCCGACCGCCGCGGCGATGGCGATGGCGATGTCCGCGAAGAGCTGCCCGGCCTCCTCCTTGACGCTGGCGATCGGCAAGAAGACCGCCATCGTCGTGAGCGTCGAAGCGAGCACGCCGCCCCACATCTCCTTGCCGCCGTCCTCCGCCGCTTGGCGCGCGCCCTTGCCGCGCTCCATGTGGCGGAAGGAGTTCTCCAGCACCACGACGGCGTTGTCCACCACCATGCCGGAGGCGAAGGCCAGGCCGGCGAGGCTGACCACGTTGATCGTGCGGCCCAGCCATTGCATGACCAGGAACACCATCGCCAGCGAGATGGGGATGGAGAGGCCGATGACCAGCACGCTGCGCCAGGAGCGCAGGAACAGCAGCAGCACCGCCACCGCCAGCAGGGCGCCCAACTGCAGGTTGCCCCACACGAAGTCGAGGGCCTCGTTGAGATAAGTCGTGTCGCGGTAGACCGGGTCGAAGTGGACGGCAAGGCCGCGTTCAGCGAAGCGCGCGTTGAGCACGCCGAGCTGCTGCTCCACGCCCTCGATCATGCGCACCACGTTGGCGCCGGCCTCGCGCTGCACGCCGATCGCGATCACGCGCTGCGCGCCGCTGCGCACGATGCTCGCGAGTTCGCGGTAGCCGTCCTCGACGCGCGCGACGTCGCCGACGCGCACCGTTCCTTCCGGACCGCGGCGCACCACGATGTCGGCGATCTCGGCCGGCTCGGGCGCGCGCCCGACGGTGCGCACCGCGAACTGGCGCGTGTCGGTCTCGACGGTGCCGCCGCGGCGATCCTGCCAGCCGCTGCGCAGGGCCGCGGCGGCCTCGTCCCAGGTCACGCGCAGCGCCGCGAGACGCTCCGGATCGAAGAGGACGCGCACTTGCCGCTCTTCGCCGCCCACCACCAGCAGATCGGCGACGCCCTCGACGCGCTCCAGCATCGGCTCGACCTCGTCGGTGACGATCTGCCGCACGCGGTCGGCCTCGTAGGGCGAGTCGCTGACGATCCACATGGCCATCTCGCGGTCCAGCGGTCCGGTGAGTGCGACCACGGGCTCTTCCGCATCCGGCGGCAGGGCCTGCAACTGCGACAACTTGTTGACCACGTCCACCAGGGCGCGTTCCTTGTTGACGCCCCAGGAATACTCGAGGGTGACGGAACTCTGGCTCTCGATGGACGAGGAGCGCAACTCCTGCAGCCCGTCGACGCCCTGCAGCAGATCTTCGATCGGCCGCGTGATCTGCTCCTCCACCTCCACGGGGCTCGCGCCGCGGTAGATCGTGCTCACCGTGATGACCGGGCGGTCCACGGTCGGCTTCAGCTGCACCGGGATGGAGCGCCACGCCAGGACGCTGAAGAGCACCGCCAGGATGACCCCAACCGCGATGGTGTGCGGCCTTTCGACGGAGAAGCGGACGGGGTTCACGCGAGGCGGCTAGAGATTCGCCTTGTGCGGCTGCAGCAGCAGCGGCGCTCCCGGAAAGACGTTGTCCGAGCCGGTCACGACCACGCGCGCGCCCGCGACGAGGTCTCCCGGCTGCAGCGGCGCCACGGCGACGCCGTCGGCGCCGCGCGCGAGGATCTTCACGGGCACGAGGCGCGCGACCGGCGGCGCGGCGCCGTCGCCGCCATCCGCCACCACGAGCATGCTGCCCTGCGGCCGGTCGAGCAGCGCGTCGGCCGGCACCACGATGCCTTCCGCCGCGCGCAAGGTGAGGCGGGAGCGCACGAAGGCGCCGGGGCGCAGGCCCGGCGCGGTAGCGCGGTCGAAGCGCGCGATGGCGCGGAAGGTGCGCGTGCCCGGATCCGCGGACGGGATGATGGACGCCAGACGCAGCTCGACTTCCCCGTCGTCGGTCGCGAGCAGCACCCGGTCGCCCGCCTGCGCGTGCGCGGCGATCGAAGCCGGCAGTTCCAGCCGCACTTCGAGCGACTCCAGATCCACCAACTCGAAGGCCGGGGCGCCGGCGGCGGCGTGCGAGCCGAGCGTCACGCGCCGCTCCACGACCGTGCCGTCGAAGGGGGCGCGCAGCACGCCCTGCGCCAGTTGCGTCTCCAGACGCCCGACCTCGGCGGCGCTGCGCGCGGCGCGGGCCTCGCGCGCGGCGGACTCGGAAGTCCAGCGATCGCGCTCGCTCTGCGCGATGGTGGAGCCGAGTTCGCGCGCCCGCTTCAGTTCAGAGAGCGCGAAATCGGCGTCGGCGCGGTCCGCCACGACGGAGGCGCGGGCGGCGCGCAGTTCAGCCTCGAGCACGGCGTCGTCCAGGCGCGCGAGCGGCATGCCGGCAGTGACGTGATCGCCGTTGTCGGCGCTGACCTCGGCCACGCGGCCGGCGCGCTCGAAAGCCAGCGCGGCGCGGCGGGTGGTCTCGACGTCACCGACCAGGGCGACCATTTCCTCCACCGTGCCGGCGGCGGCTTCGATGAAGGTCACCGGGAAGCGGAAGGCGGAGGCGCCTCCAGGGCCGCCGCCGGCAGGCGCGGCCGGGTCGCCGGAGCCGCAACCGGCCACGAGCGCGAAGAACACGAGCGGGGCGCGTCGCATGCAGGGAAGGAAAGCCTAGCCCCGCTGCTACGCGAATTGCTCCAGCGATTCCCCTTTGAAGCCGCGCCGAATCTTGTCCAGCGCCGCGGACTGAATCTGGCGCACGCGCTCGAGGGAGATGCCGAGGCGCTGGCCGACCTCCGCCAGCGTGGCGATGGCGCTCCCCCCCAGCCCGTAGCGCATCTGCAGAACCGCCTGCTCGCGCTGCGACAGGCGCGCCACCGCCTCGAACAGGTGCTGGCGCATCTGCTCCGACTCTTCGGGGGCGGCGAGCGCCTCCTCGGCCGGCGCTTCCACCAGATCCACCAACTCCGCGCCTTCGCCGGCGTCCAGCGGGCGGTTCAACGAACTGGTGTAGCGGTTGCCCGACACCGCCGTCGCGGCGAGGTCCGGATCCACGGCGGCTTCCCGCGCGGCGGCGCCGACGTCCGCCAGGCCGCCCTCCAGGGTGGACGCGGCGTGCGACAGCTTGCGCATGGCCTTCTGGATGTAGGCCGGCACCCGCACGGTGCGGGACTGGTTGTAGATGGCGTTCAAGAAGGCCTGGTTGATCCAGTAGCCGGCGTAGGTCTTGAACAACACCCCGCGGCGGAAGTCGAAGTTCTCGACCGCCTTGAAGAGGGAAAGGTTGGCCTCCTGCACCAAATCTTCGTACGGGACGCCGACGTGCCGGTACTTCTCGATCATGCGGAAGACGAGGTAGAGATTGCGCTCCACCAGTTCGTTGCGGGCGACCACGTAGTCCTGGGTGCGCCGCCGGATGCGGGCCCTTTGCAGCGCGGTGCTGGTCGCGGGCGAGCAGCCGAAGCAGTGGCTCTCCGTGCCCGGAGCGCAGCTCAAGCAGCGATGATCGGTGGCGTCCGGCAGACGCTGAACCTCTTCCGCCGGGAGGCCCGCTTCCTTCTTGGCCTTGCGCAGGCGCAGCAGCAGCAACTCGAGACCCATGGTGAAGGCCTGTTCGGCGGCGCGGTCCATCACGGGGATGCGCGAGATCTCGGCGCGGTACGGATCCTTGGCGGCCGGAGCCGCGGCGCGGCGCGCGAAGTCGAAGCCGATGCGGGCTTCATCCCGATCGAGCTCCTCCAGGATGCGCGGCGCCTCCCGGTCGAAGGCCTCTGAGCGGAGGCCCGCGGCAAGCGTCAGGAAGGGGACGGTGCGGCTCATGGCGTGATGGGTGTTCCCTCTCCATACGCCTCTGTGACGCCTTTATTGGCACCCTTTCAGTGCGTAAAACGGTCGTTTTGCCTAAGAAATACCATGGACAAAATCCCTCAATCCAGAAACTCCACCCGGCCGGATTCCAGGCAATACACCGCCCCGAGGATGCTCAAGCCGCTGTCGAGGGTGAGTTCGCGCAATAGGGGGGAGCCGGAGCGAAGCGCCGCCACGGAGGCCCGCACGTTCTCGCGCACTGCCTCGTCCATGGACAGGTCGCGGCGCTGGATGGCCGCGCGCACCCGCTCCACGATGGAAGCCTGATTGCGCGTGTCCGGCGGGTCCGGCTCGAGGGCGGCTTGCACCACCCCGCACAGGGTGTGGCCCATCACCACCACGAGGCGGGTGCCGAAGCGGGTGGCGGCGAACTCCACGCTGCCGATCTGCGATGGGGCAACCACGTTCCCCCCCACCCGGATGACGAAGAGGTCGCCCAGGCCCTGGTCGAACACGACCTCCGCCGGCACGCGGGAATCGGAGCAGCCCAGGATGATCGCCCACGGCTCCTGCTGGCGTGCGGCCAATTCCGCCTTGCGCTGGTGACTGATCAGGGAGTCGAGGCTGCGCAAGTCGGCGGCGTAGCGGGCATTGCCGTCCCGCAGGCGCGCCAGCGCGGTGTCGGCAGGGACGCGGACTTCGTGCACGGACCTATTGTGGCGTCTGGAAGCAGCGGAGCCAGACCTGGACTCCCTGCAAGTTGGGGACCCACGCCGCCCAGGCGACCCGCGGATCGGCCCGCCCGGCATCGCCCAGGGCCAGGAGCGCCGCCAGTCCCCAGCAGAAGGTGCGCGCGGCGTTCATGCGTGCATGACCATCAGGGTGTAGCCGTCCGGGTCGGTGAGGCGGAACTGGCCGCGCGGCGCGAAGAAGGGCCGCTCGATGGGGCCGACCGCGAGGCCCGCCGCCCGCAAGGCGGAATGGCGCGCGGGTAGGTCGTCGCAGTAGAGATAGAACATCACCGCCTGCTGCGCCGGGATGACCGGCGCGCTGGCGCGCGTGATCATGAGTTTGGCGCCGCCCGGGGACTCGAGCCAAGCCCAGGTCGGTTCGGGGGCGTCCGGTGGGTGAAAGGAGTTGCGCACCGTAAATCCGAGGGCGCGATAGAACGCGGCGCTGCGCGGCACGCTGGCGACGTGAGTCATGGCCACGGCGTCGAGCAGTCCGGCGCGTCGCGCGTGCGCGAGGATGCTCGTGAGCAGCGCGCCAAGGAGGGCGAGCAGCGCGAGCGCGGCGCTGGCTGGCCAAGCCAGGGCGGGCTCCGCTGAACTCGCCAGCGGCAGGATGATGGCACCGCCGCAGAGCAGGCAAGCGGCGGCGGCGGCCCGCTGCACTGGACGCTGACTACGCCCCAGGGACGGCGTCAGGACGGCCAGCATCGCGCCCCAACTCAGGGCGCCAGTCAAGGCGATGAGCGCGCTGCGCTGCAGCCCATCCAGGCCGCCCGCAGCGCCGGGACTGAGCCAGATCATGGCCGGGGTCAGGATGGCGGCGGCGGCGGCGAGTGCCAGGCCGATCAGCGCGGGGCCCGTGCGAGCGGCGCGCAGGGCGTGCTTGAGGGCGCCGAGGGCGGCCGCGCAGCACAGGGCCAAGGCCGCGCAGGACCAGCCGAGCTGGAGGCGCCACGGCGCGGCGCCGTTCTGCAGCAAGGCGACGATGCCGATGCCGAGCGCCAACGGCACGCAGACGAGCAGGATGCGCAGGAGCCAGGGCCGCAGCCGGAAGAGGGCTTCGGGGGCCGGCAGAGGCATGCGGCTCAGTCTAGGGATTCAGAGCGCGGGCCCTTGCGCTGGCTCTGCGGCAGCACGGCCTTGCGCAGACGGATGTTCTTCGGCGTGACCTCGACCAGTTCGTCGTTGCGGATGAACTCGATGGCGCGCTCGAGGGTCATCGGCACGACCGGCGTCAGCAGGATGGCCTCGTCGCTGCCGGAAGCGCGCATGTTGGTGAGCTTCTTCGTCTTGCAGACGTTGACGTTGAGGTCGTTCTCGCGGTTGTGTTCGCCGATGATCATGCCCTCGTAGACGCGCGCGCCGGGCACGGCGAACAGCTGGCCGCGCGGTTCTAGGTGAAAAAGGGCGTAGGCGACGGCCTCGCCCATGCGGTCCGAAATCAGCGAGCCGGTCTGGCGCGCCTCGATCTCGCCGCGGTGCGGCTCGTAGCCGAGCAGCAGCGCGTTCATGATGCCGGTGCCGCGCGTGTCCGTCAGGAATTCGCTGCGGTAGCCGATCAGGCCGCGCGACGGAATGGAGAATTCGATGCGCACGCGCCCGGCGCCGTGGTTGACCAGGTTGAGCATGCGGCCCTTGCGCTCGGACAGCTTGCGCGTCACCACGCCGACGTATTCTTCGCCGCAGTCGACGAACAGGTGCTCGATCGGTTCGAGGCGGGCGCCGTCCGTCGCCTCCTTGAAGATGATCTCCGGGCGGCCGACCGAGAGCTCGAAGCCCTCGCGCCGCATGGTCTCCAGCAGGATGGCCATCTGGAATTCGCCGCGCCCCTGCACGACGAAACTGTCGTCGTCCTCGGCCTCGACCACGCGCAAGGCGACGTTGTGAAGGGTTTCCTTCATCAGGCGCTCGCGCAGTTTTGTGGACTGGACGAGCTTGCCCTCCTGGCCGGAAAAGGGCGAGGAATTGACCGAGAAGCGCATGGCGATGGTCGGCTCGTCCACCGCCACCCGCTTGAGCGCCTTCGGCGCGGTCTCGGCGCAGATCGTGTCGCCGATCTCGGCGCCTTCGGCGCCCGACAGGATGGCGATTTCTCCGGCCGCGAGCTCCTCCACCGGATCGAAGCCGACGCCCTGATACACCTGTAGCGACGTGGTCTTCAGCGGCTGCGGCGCGGCTTCATGGCCGAGGCGCACCAGGCGGTCGCCGCGGCGCACCCGGCCGTTGACCACGCGGCCCACCGCCAAGCGGCCGACGAAGTCGGACCAGCCGAGGTTCGAGACGAGCATCTGGAAGGGCGCGTCGGCGTCGTACGAAGGCGGCGGCAGATGCTTGACGATGGCCTCGAACAGCGGCACCAAGTCCTTGCGCGGCGCGTCGAGGCTGGTGAATGCCATGCCGTCGCGCCCGACGGCGTAGAGCACCGGGAAATCGATCTGATGCTCGTCGGCGTCGAGGTCGATGAACAGATCGTAGATCTCGTTCAGCACCTCCTTCGGCCGCGCGTCCGGGCGATCCACCTTGTTGACCACCACGATGATCTTGATCTTGGCGTGCAGCGCCTTCGACAACACGAAGCGCGTCTGCGGCAGCGGACCCTCGGAGGCGTCCACCAGCAGGATGGCGCCGTCCACCATCTGCAGGGCGCGCTCCACTTCGCCGCCGAAGTCGGCGTGGCCGGGGGTGTCGACGATGTTGACCTTGACGCCGCCCCAGCGCAAGGAGCAGTTCTTGGCGGCGATGGTGATGCCGCGCTCGCGCTCGAGGTCCATGCTGTCCATCACGCGCTCCGCGACGATCGCGCCCTCGCGAAAGGCGCCCGCCTGGCGCAGCATCTTGTCCACCAAGGTGGTCTTGCCATGGTCCACGTGCGCGATGATCGCGATGTTGCGGACGTCTTCCCTGCGAGCGTTTTGTTTCACGGATGCGATTTGGGGCGGAGAATTCTAGCCGCGCGGGGCCCGCCGCGCGCGGCTTCCTGCCAAGGCGGCATTTCCGCGCGGCACGGCGCTTGCACCAAAGACCCTCATGACCAAGCAAGATTCCGCCGTCAATCCCTCCGCGTTCTGGCTCGCCGTGATCGATGCGCGCCACGCCCGCCTCTTCCACGCCGCGCGCACCGCGGCCGGCCGGCTGCACCTCGAAGAGCGCGCGCGCCACGCCGAGGCCTGGCAGGACAAGGAGCACCATCGGCCGATGGCGCTGACGCCGCATCCCGACGGCCACTCCTACGCCGGCACCGGCCACGAAGCCGAGGAGCGCGAACGCCGCTTCGCCAAGGAGGTGGCGCAGTGGGCGGGCGAACAAGTGCGCCGTCAGGGCATCCCGCGCCTCCACCTGTTCGCGCCGAAGCACTTTCTGGGCGCGCTGCGCGGCGAGTTGCCGACGGCGTTGCGGCAGCAGATTCAGGACGAAGCTCACGACCTGGGCGCTCTGACGCCCGGCGAATTGGCGGAGCACCCGGTGGTGCGCGCCATTCCGGCAGCCGACGAGCGCGCCGCGCTCGACGCGCGCCTCAAGAGCAAGGGCTAGGATCGCGGATCTGAGCGCGGCGCGGCGCCGGCGGCGAGCCGGCTGCGCTGCGTTCCGTCCGGCGCGAAATTGTCCGGCGCCAGCCAGCGCTCGAACTCCGCGCGCAGCGCCGGCCATTCGCCGTCGGTGATCGCAAACCAGGCGGTGTCGCGGCTCGCGCCCTTGATCCACATGTGTTGGCGAAAGAGGCCTTCATAGCGGAACCCGAAGCGCAGGGCGGCCACCCGCGAAGGCGCATTGCGCGCGTCGCATTTCCACTCGAAGCGGCGGTAGCCGAGCTCGTCGAAGGCGCGGCGCGCGAACAGGAAGAACGCTTCCGTGGCCAGGCGCGTGCGCGCCACGCCCGGGCCCCACAGAATGCCGCCGATCTCGATCGTGCCATGTTCCGGCGTGATGCGCAGGAAGGCCTGGCGCCCGCCGCAACGCCCGGTGGCGCGGTCGAGCACCGCGAAGAAGAGAGGGTCGGCGGCGGCCGCGACCCGCTCGATCCAGGCGCGAGTGTCCGCCAGGCCGCGCGGCACCTCCTCCCACAGCCAGCGGAAACGCTCCTCCGCTCCGGGAGCCGTGGACGCGGCATGCAAGGCGGCAGCGTGCTGCGTGCCCAGGCGCTTGAGCCGCGTCCAGCGGCCCTCAAGCGGCGCGCTGTCCGGGAGCGGCCAGGGCGGGGCTCCTGCAGGAATCACTTCCCTACTCCGGGCGCTCGGCCACCGCGAGCCAGCCCCAGCCATCGAGCCGCTCCGTGCAGGCGAGCGGACGGAGTCCGGCGCCGGCCAGCAGCGTCGTGAGGGCGGCGCGCGTGAATCGTCCCTCCCAGCGGCCGAAGAGATGCCACTGCGTCATGATCCAGGCGAAGTGCGGCTGGCGCAACCAGACGCGCCCGCCCGGAGTGAGCGGAGCCTCCGCGCGCGGCTCCAGAAAGAGGGCCCGGCCGCCGGGGCGGAGCGCGCGCCGCACCTCCGCCAGCGCCGCGGCGCGGCCGGGCACCAAGTAGAGGAAGGAATGACCGGTCACGGCGTCGGCGACCCCGTCGCGCACGGGCAGCCGCCGGGCGTCGGCCTGCGCCAGCGAGACGGCGCTCGCTCCGCGGAGGACGCGGTGCCGCGCAGCGCGCCGCAGCATGCGGCCCGCGAAATCCACGCCGAGCACGTGCGCGCCGGGGGCGCGCGCGGCCAGCTCGAAGGCGCTGACGCCGGGGCCCGTGCCGAGATCGAGCACCAGGCGGGCGTGCTCCGGCAGATGCGCGGCCAAGCTGCCGCAGTGCTCGCGCCAGCGCGCCAAGCCCCCGACCCCGACGTCGTAGTAGCCGGCAAAGCGCTCGAAGATCGCGCGCTTCACGGGCCGGAGCCCGCGGCGGCGTCGCCGCGGCGCACCCGGAGTGTCATTGGCCGCGGGCGACGGCGTCGCGTTCGAGGTCGAGGAGGAACTGCTTGCGATGCAAGCCGCCGCCGTAGCCGCCGAGCTTGCCGCCGGTGTTCACCACGCGATGGCAAGGAACGAGGATGGCGAGGCGGTTGGAGCCGTTGGCGGTTCCGACCGCGCGCACCGCCGCCGGCGAGCGCACGGCGCGGGCGACGTCCGCATAGGAGCAGGTGGAGCCGTAGGGAATGCGCAGCAAGGCCCGCCACACCTTCTCCTGGAAGGGCGTGCCGCGGATCACCAGCGGCACGCTGAATTCCCGCAGCCGACCGGCGAAGTACTCCTCCAATTCGCGCTCGAGCCGTTCCAGGTGGGAATTGCGCCCGGGCACCGTGGCCGCGCCGAAGGCGGCGCGCAAGCGCCGCAACTGGCCGTCGAGCCGCGCGGGCTCGCCGAACTCCAGCAGACAGACGCCGTCTTCCACGGCGGCGACCAGCAAGGGACCGAGCGGACTCGGCAGCCAGCCGGTGACGACGCTGCCGGTGCGCCGCGCGCGCCCGGGGGCCGCGCCGAACACGCGCGCGAAGGCGTCGCGGAAACCGCTGTGCGAGGCGAAACCGGCGGCGCCGACGGCGTCGTCGAGGCGCGCGCCGGCGCGCATGGCCGCATGCGCCTCGCCCACGCGTTGCGCGCGCGCGTAGGCGGCAAAACTCATGCCGGTGTGGCGGCGGAACCAGCGTCGCGCCGTGCTCGGATCCACGCCACGGGCGCGCAGCCCGTCGCTGGTGATGCGGGCGTCGGGCGCGCGCTCCAGTTCGGCGAGCAGACCGCGCGCCCACTGCGGACGCGTGTCGCCCTCGAGCGGCCGGCAGCGCTTGCAGGCGCGATAGCCGCCGGCCTCGGCATCCTGCGGCGTGGCGAAGTACTCGACGTTGCGCGGCAGCGGCTTGCGCGCCGGACAGGTGGGCCGGCAGTAGATGCCGGTGGTGCGCACGGCCAGGAAGAAGAGGCCGTCGTAGGCGGCGTCGCGGCGCTGCCAGGCCAGCCGCATGGCGCGCGCGGAGGGGAGCGTTTTCATGCCGCTCATTGCACGGTCCGCCGCCGCCGCTCCGCCACCGCGTTTCGGGCGCCGAATTCGCGGCGCGCGGCGCGGCACACGGCGCGCGCCGCGCAACCCGGCTGGTGATCGTTCAACATGCCCACGGCCTGCATGAACGCATGCATGGTGGTCGGACCGACGAAGCTCCAGCCGCGGCGGCGCAACTCCTTGGACAACGCCGTCGAAGCCGGCGTGGCGGCCACGAGCGGCGCGAACGGGCGCCCGGCCGGGGGCGCGAACTCCCACAGGAACTCCGCCAGGCCGCCGCGCTCCTCGGCCAAGGCGAGGGCGCGGCGCGCGTTGTTCAGCACCGATTCGATCTTGCCGCGGTGGCGCACGATGCCGGCGTCTTCCAGCAGTCGCGCCACGAAGGGTTCGCCGCGGCGCGCCAAGGCGCCGAAGTCGAACTCGAGAAAGACGCGGCGGAAATTCTCGCGCTTGCGCAGGATGGTCAGCCAGGAAAGGCCGGACTGGAATCCTTCCAGGCAGATCTTCTCGAACAGGCGCGCGTCCTCGCGCACCGGGCGCCCCCACTCGCCATCGTGGTACGCCACGTAGAGCGGATCCTCGCCGCACCAGGCGCAGCGGCGCACGCCGTCGGCGCCGCGCCGCAGCAGGGCGCGCGCGGAGATGGGCGAGGGCTCGGTCACGCCGCCAAGATAGCGGCGACCGGCGCCTCAGCCGGCGCAGGTTTCGAGGCGGCCGATGAGTTCGTCCAACAGGCGCAGGTGCTCCTCGCGCTCCGCCTCGCTGGGCGGGGAGCCGGCGACGATGGCGTCGAGCAGTTCCGCGACCGCGTCATCTTGGCGGTCGGCGTCGCGCGGCAGAAGGCGCAGGAACTCCGCGTAGGTCAGGTGACCGTCGCGGTAGCGCTGCGCGATCTCCGCCACGGCGGGACGCAGGGGGCGGGCAGGGGGCGAAGGGGTGGACATCAGGGAACGGGAGTTCCCGTCATCAACGGCCGCCGGCGGGCGGAGTTGAGCCAGACGGCCTAGGATTCCGCCCATGCTGGCCCACGCCGTGTTCTTCACCCTGCTGGATCCGAGCCCGGAAAAGGTCGCCGCGGCCGTGGCCTCCTGTCAGGAACTTCTGTCCGGGCATGAAGGCATGCTGCACTTCTTCGCCGGCGTCCGCGGCGAGGAATTCGCGCGTCCGGTCAACGACCGCGGCTTCCACGTAGCGCTCTTCACGGTCTTCGCCGACCGCGCTGCCCATGATCGCTACCAGGCGCACCCGCGCCATCTGCGCTTCATCGAACTCAATCACCCGAGTTGGAAGGAAGTGCGCGTGTGCGACGCCTGGGTTTGATCAGCGCCCCTCGCCCCAGACGAGGATGCGCCCCTCGTCGAAGGTGTAATCCAGATAGAGGCCCGGGCCGCGCGCCTGGAGGTCGTGCAGCGAAATCTGCACCCGCCCGCTGACGTGCTCGGAAATCTCGTCAATGAACGCGTCCAAGCCGAAGGTGGCGGAGGCCTTCAACTTGACGAACCAGGACGGCAGGCTGAGCCGCACCAGTTTGCCCTTCTCCGCGGTCCAGACGAGCACGCGGATGCGGCCCAAGGGCTCCGGCGCGGCTGGCTCCTGCTCGTGATGCAGAATGATTTGCTCGTCGCCCACGATTTCGGCGTAGGCCGGGCCGCCGCCGATTTCCGCCAGCGTGGCGTCGATGGCCGCGCGCGCCTGCTCCGGAGTGACGCGCTCCCAACGCGTCCAGGCCGTGAGCGTGATGAGCAGGAGCACGATTCCCACGGCGGTCAGCAGACCGAAGAGCAAGAGCAGGCCGCGAAGCACAGGGCGGCGCGTGCGGGGCGCGGAGGCGGAGGAGGTTTCGCTCATGCGGCGTCCGGACGGCGCGCGCCGGCAATCCACAGCAGCATGGCGGGAATCTGCGCCAAGTGGAAGAGGCCGTTGTGGTCGAATTCCCACACCCAACGCGCGCTCCAGCCCGCAGCCTGGACGCCGCCGGCCAGGAGCGCCGCCAGGCAACCGAGCGCGAGCGTGCGCCGGTGCTGGCGCAGCCAGGAGGCGCCGGCCACGGAGAGGGCGAGCGCCTCGCACGCCACGATCGGCAAGAAGGTGTCGGGGAAGGCTTGCGCCACGGCGCCGACGGCGAGGCCGAGCGGCAGGAGCAGCGGCAGCGCGTGGCGAAAGCCGGCTGCCGCCACGAGCAGCGCGAGCGCGAGTCCGAGCAGAAGGTTGAGCGGGAGCCAGAGCCACCAAGTCGCGCGCGCGCCCAGGTCGAGGCCATGGATGGCGGCGCCGAGCAGGCTGCCGGCCGCGAGCAAGAGGAACAGCGGGCGCCAGAGCGGCCGGCGGGCGAGGACCACCCCGGCGGCGGCCAACGCCGCAAGCACGAGATCGGTGGCGGCGGTCGTTGCCGGATCCTTCATCGCGACGGCTGCAGCTCGCAGCGCACGCGCCAACCTGGATCGACGCGCTCCGGCGTGAGGATCAGGACCTCGCGCGAGTCGGCCTGCCGGAGCCGCAGGTCCTCCGTCAGCAACGGGTCGCCCTCGAACCAGAGAGTCCGCGACCACTCGAATCCGTTCGGTTCGCGGACGGTCAAGTGGACGTGCGTGGGCTCGAGCGAACCCGGGTATGGCCCGGGGCGGATGGTGTCGAAGCGGAAATGGCCTTCGGCCGAGGTGACGGCCTCGCCGCGCAGCCGCGCCTGGCCGGTGGCCTGGCCGGGCGGCTCGTAGTAGCCCGCGGCGTCGGGTTGGTGCAGGCGCACCACGGCGCCGGCGAGCGGCGCGCCGAGCGCATCGCGCACCGTCCCCTCCACGATGAGGCGCGGGCCAGGTTCATCCAGGCTCGCCACCTGCACCACCGAGCCGGCTGGGGCGTCGCCGCCGGAGCAGGCCGCCAGGGAAAAGGCTGCGGCCAGCACCGCCCAGAGCGGACGCGAGGTCGTGAGGCGCTGAATCATTCCTGCTGAAGGATGATCCTATCCGCCTTTGCCGCCCTGCCACGCCGGCCCGGCCTCAATAACCGGCCTGCTTGTCGACGACGTTCAGCAAGGGCTCGCCGGCGCCGAAGCGGCTCAGGTTCTCGCGCAGCAGCGCCCAGGCGCGCTCGTCCGTGAGTTCAGCGTCGCTGGCGACGTGCGGGGTGATGATGACGCCGGCCGTGCGCCACAAGGGATGCTCCGGCGGCAGCGGCTCCGGATCGGTGACGTCGAGGCAGGCGCCCGCCAAGCGGCCGGAGCGCAGCGCCTCCAGCAGCGCCTCCGTGTCCACCACCTTGCCGCGCGCGACGTTGATCAGGATGGCGCCCGGTTTCATCGCGGCGAAGGCCGCCGCGTTCATCAGGTGCTCGGTCTCCGGCGTCAGCGGCACGGCCAGCGCCACGACGTCGGCCTCCGGCAGCATCGCCAACATGTCCTCGGAGCGCCCGAGACGCGCGACGTAGGCCGGGCCCGGGGCGTCGCTGCGGCGCGTGGCGGTGACGCGCATGCCGAAGCCCGCCGCGCGTTGCGCGATCTCCGTGCCGATGCCTCCCAGCCCGACGACGAGCATGGTCTTGCCGGCGAGCGCCGACGCGCGGCCGGCGCCATCCGGCGTCCAGCGCGCGGCGGCCTGCTCGCGCGCGTAGAAGCCGAGGTCGCGCGTCAGGGCGAGCAGCATGCCGAACGCGTGGTCGGCGATCGCGGGGCCGTGCACGCCCTGCATGTTGCAGAGCACGATCCGGTCCGTGCCGATGAGCGCGGCGTTGCCCATGTAGCGATCCACGCCGGCGCTCATGGCTTGCACCCACACGAGGCGCGTGGCGCGCGCGAGAAACTCCGGCGTCGCGTAGAAGCCGTCCACGCCCTGCGCCTCGGCGGCGCGCTCCAAGGCCTGGGCGCGGGTCAGGCCGGCGACCACGCGCACGCGCGGGGCGAGCCGCGCCAGTTCTTCGAACTGCGCCGCTTCGAAGGCGGGAGTGAAGTAGGTGAGGGTCTCGCCCGCGGCCGGCGCGGGGGTGGCGATGCGCGCGTGGCGCAGGGAACCGAGTTCCGGCGCTGCCGCGGCGGCAGGCGGCGCGGGCGCCGGGAGCGGCGCGGGCGGCGTCTGCGGCGCCGCGCAGGCGCCCGCCAGGAGCAGGCAGAGGGCGAAGGCGCGCATCAGCCGTTGCCGCCGTCCTCGCGCTCCTCGGCCATGAAACGCGCGAGATCGGCGGCGCGGGCGATCAGGAACCAGCCGGCGGCGAGTTGGATGGCGCCGAGCACGGCGTCGAGCGGCAAGAAATCGCCGAAGAACTCCCGCGAGCCGAACAGCGCGCTGGCCAGATTCAGGAGCAGGCGGACGACCGCCGTGAACATCATCACGAAGCCGATGCATCGCAAGGCGATGCGCACGCGGCGCGGGGTGAGGATGGAGTCGCTCATGCGCGGCTGCGCGACCGCGCGGCGGCGGCGGCCTTCTTCTTGGTCAGCGCCACGGAAATCTTCACCATTTTTCGCAGCGTGGGGAGGTGGATGTCCGCCAGCCGCTTGAAGTAAAGGCAGCAGCCGCCGGTCTTGTGCTTGCCGAGGGCGGGCAGCAGTTCCCGGAGCGGCTCGAAACCGCTCATCAGGTAGACGCTGAAGTTCTGCTTGCGCGGCGAGAATCCCGCGAGCATCCAGTCGCCCTCGCGGCCGGAAGCGTAGGAGTAGCGGTACTGGCCGAAGCCGACGATGCTCGGCCCCCACATCTTGGCCGGGGCGCCCGTGACCGAGCGCATCAGACGCGCCAGCGCGGCGGCGTCCTCGCGCTGCTGCGGATCCGTGATCTTCTGGAGGTACTGCGCCACGCTGGCGCCGGTGGGCTTGGTCTTCAGATCGCTCATAGGTGGACGCGGGGCGTTCCCGCCCCGGCAGGCTACCCGCGCGCTCCTCGCCGGATGCGGCGCATTGGCTTCACCCCTTGCGGTTCAACTCCGCGAGCAGCTCCAGCTGGATTTCCTGGATCTGCGCCAAACGCTCCCATTGGTGCGACAAAAGGTGGTCCAGCTTCTCGTCGAGATGCCGGATCTCGAGTTCGGCCTTCAGATTGACTTGGTAGTCGTGCTGGGCGCGCATCCGATCCTTGGCCTCCTGCCGATTCTGGCTCATCATGATGACCGGCGCCTGGATGGCGGCGATGCAGGACAGCATCAGGTTGAGCAGGATGTACGGATACGGATCCACCGGGCGCCACAGAAGCACGAGCGAATTCATCAGGATCCAGACGAGGAGGAACAGCCCGAAGCAGATCAGGAACGTCCAGCTGCCGCCGAAGCCGGCGAGGCGGTCGGCCATGCGCTCGCCGAGCGTGCGCTCGCCGGCGTAGTCCGCATCGGGATTGCGCGCGAGCAATTCATGGTCCCGCAGGCTGGCCAGGACTTCCTGCTCCAGGTGCGTGAGATCGCCCTTCTCCGACTCCAGCAGGCGATGCACGTATTTCGCGCGGTAGGCGTTGAGATCGGCGCGGCAGATGGCGCCGTCCACGCTCCAGGCGGGGTGCTCCGCGCGAATCAGCTCCGCGACCGTCTCCCGCACCGCGGCCGCCATGATCAGGGAGCGTCGCGGAAAGATCTTGCCGCAGATCAGGCAGGCGCGCTGCTTTTCGTTCCGGTTGTCCATGGCCCTCCGCGGGCATCCTAACGCCGGAACCGGGCGCGGCTTCAGGGGCGCGCCGCGGGCAGGGCCGCCACCACCCGCCGCAGCAGCTGCCACGCCTCGATCGGCGGCAGGGCGTCGAAATCGAGCGCGCGCAACTCCACCAGCAACTCCGGTGCGGCGTCCGCCAGCAGTTCGAACAGCGAGGGTTGCACCACCGGCGCCGGCGCCCGCCCATCCAGGATGCGGCGGGACAAGCCCTCTTCATCGCGCTCGAGGCGGGCGAGGACGGCGCGCGCGCGCGCCAGCACCGCGGGCGGCAGTCCGGCGAGCTGGGCGACGTGCACCCCGTAGCTGCGGTCGGTGCCGCCTTCCTCGATGCGGTGCAGGAACGCCACTTGACCGCCGCGCTCGCGCACGGCGACGTTCAGATTGCAGCCGGCCGCCAACGAGGCGGCGAGGTCGGTGAGCTGATGGTAGTGGGTGGCAAACAGGCAGCGGGCGCGCAGCGCGTCGTGCACGTGCTCGACCACCGACCAGGCGATCGCGAGGCCGTCGAAGGTGCTGGTGCCGCGCCCGATCTCG
>CAZDMB010000016.1:19782-20900 GCA_964506175.1 uncultured Planctomycetales bacterium
AGCTCGTGGTAGTGGGTGGCGAACAGCACCAGCGGCCGCTCGGCGGCGTCGTGCAGGTGCTCGGCCACGGCCCAGGCGATCGCGAGGCCGTCGAAGGTGCTGGTGCCGCGCCCGATCTCGTCGAGCACGATCAGCGAGCGCGGACCGGCCTGGCGCAGGATCATGGCGGTCTCCACCATCTCCACCATGAAGGTGCTCTGGCCGCGGGCGATGTCGTCGCCGCCGCCGAGGCGGGCGAAGATGCGGTCGGCGGGAGCGAGGCGGGCGGCGCGCGCCGGCACGAAGGAGCCCGCCTGCGCCAGCAGCACGATCAGCGCCGTCTGCCGCAGATAGGTGCTCTTGCCGGCCATGTTCGGGCCGGTGATCACGGCCAGGCGGCGGCCGCCGTGCAACAGCGTGTCGTTGGGGACGAACGGCTCGTCGCGCAGCGTTTGCTCGACCACCGGGTGCCGGCCGTCGCGCACTTCCAGCGCCGCCGCGTCCTCCCCCGCCAGGATTTCCGGACGCGCGTAGGCGCGCTCGACCGCGAGGCGCGCCAGGCCTTGCAGCACGTCCACGGCGGCGACGGCGCGCGCGGTGGCCAGCACGCGGCCGACCTGCTCCGCGGCCGCTTCCCGCAATTCACCGAACAGGCGCAACTCCAGCTCGCGGGCTTTCTCTTCCGCGCCGAGCACGCGCTCCTCGTACTCCTTGAGTTCGCCGGTGATGTAACGCTCGGCATTCTTGAGCGTCTGCCGCCGCACCCAATCCGCCGGCACCGCGCCTGCGGCCGCCTGCGCGCGCGTGATCTCGAGGTAGTAACCGAAAACGGAGTTGAAGCCGACTTTCACCGGCATGCCGGTCCGCGCGCGCTCGCGCGCCTCGAGTTCCGTCAGGAAATCCTTGCCGCCGCGGGCGAGGCCCCGCAGCTCGTCGAGTTCGGCGCTGAAGCCCGCGCGGATGAGGCCGCCGTCCTGCCAGGCGCCGGGAAGGTCCTCCGCCAGCGTGCGCTCGATGCGCTCGCGCAACTCCGCGCACGGATCCAACTGCGCGCGCAGATCCGCCAGGGCGGCCGGCGGCGCGCCCAGCGCCGCGCCGGAAGGCGCCGCCAGCAAAGTCCGCAGGGCGGGCACGCGGCC
>CAZDMB010000017.1:0-15314 GCA_964506175.1 uncultured Planctomycetales bacterium
CCTTGTCGAGCAACGCCGGCGTCGGCTGGAACCGGGTCTGCGGGCCGACCTCGATCTCCACCACCTCGATGCCCAGCGCCGAGAGGATGTTGCGATAGGCGGGATAGCCCGGCGCGGTCACCGCGACGCGCGCGCCCTGGTCGAAGGCGGCGAGGACGGAGAGGATGAAGGCGCCCGAGGATCCGGTGGTGACGACGATGCGTGCCGGATCGACCTCGACGCCATAGCGATCGCGATAGTGGCGGGCGATCGCCTGGCGGCCTTCCGCCAGGCCGCGCAGGCGGCGGGCCTCGGCGTGGAGCCGGGCAAGGCGGAAGGCGAGGTGGTGCTGACGCGCGCCGAAGGCGTCGTCGAGCCGCGCGACGTGTTCGTGCTCGCGAGCGCGGCCGCCTGCAACGTCCTGGCCTTGCGGCCCGCCGCGCGCTCGCTGGAGGACGCCTTCCTCGAGGCGCTGGAAGCGGGGCGCGACGGCCACGGAGGAGCGGACTGATGGTCTTCCGCGCCGGCGCCTACGCGCGCTATGCCGGCCCGCGCACCGGCAAGCCGGCTTGGTGGCCGTTGCTCACCGCCACGCTGCGCCGCGGCATGAAGTCCGCCTGGGTCAAGCGCATCACGCGCTTCAGCATGCTGATGGCCCTCGGCATGATGGTGTTCTTCTACATCCTCAATCGCGTGGTGCCGGGCTGGCGCGACCTCACGGAGAAGGTCGGCGAGATGGCCACCGGCGACTCCTCCAACTTCCGCGTGGATGGGACTTTCTATCGCAATCTGCTGGCGGTCTTCGTCTATCCCATCCTGTTGCCGCTGTCGCTGGTGTTCGGCTCGGAACTCGTCGCCAGCGACATGCGCACCAACGCGCTGGAGTCGTACTTCTCGCGGCCGGTGACCCCGCTCGGCTACGTGTTCGGACGCACCATCGCCTACGCCGGCTTCCTGCTCGCCGCCACCCTGCTGCCGCTGCTGGTCGTCTGGGGCAGCGACGTCCTCACGGCGCCGGCGAGCCACTTCGCCGAGGTCGGGATGGTTCCCCTCGGCCTCGCCCTGTCCCTGGCCCTGATCGCGCTGGTGGTCGCGCTGTTGGTTCAGGCCACCGCCACCTTCACGCGCAACGCCTACGGCGCCAACATCGCGCTCGGCGTCTTCTTCGTGTTCTTCCAAGGCCTGGGCGAATCCCTGCGCGAGTCCGCCCACAGCGACACCTTCCTGGCGTTGTCCTTCTTGCACGACGTGTTCGTCGTGTGCTCGGCCTGCCTCGGACTCGAGCGCACGGATCACATGGCGCCGACGGGCCTGGCCTTCGCCATGGTGCTGGGTCTCGGCGCGCTCTCGTTCCTCTACCTGTGGCGTACGCTGCGCAAGCGGGTGTTGGTCGGATGAGCGCCGCGCCGCCGATCCGCAGCGAAGGCCTGTGCCGTTGGTACGGCGAGGTGCAGGGGGTGTCCGGCATCACGCTCGAGATCGGCGCGGGCATCGCCGGGCTGCTCGGACCGAACGGCTCCGGCAAGTCCACGTTCATGCGCCTCGTCACCGGCCTGATCCGCCCGAGCCGCGGCTGGGTCGAAGTCTTCGGCGTGCGCATGGACGGGCCGCGGCGCCACGAAGTCTTCCGCCGGGTCGGCTACGCGCCGGGCGAGGACGTGCACTTCGAGAGCGAGCGCGCCGCGGACTTTCTGCACACCATGGCGCTGCTCGGCGGAGCCTCGCCGGCGCAGGCCCGTGATCTGGCGGAGCGCGCGCTGCAGAGCGTGGGGCTCGCCGATCGCGCCGGCACGCGCCTCGCCGAGATGTCGAAAGGCATGCGCCAGCGCGTGAAGGTTGCGCAAGCGCTGCTGTTCGAGCCGGAGCTGCTGCTGCTCGACGAGCCGCTCAACGGCATGGACCCGGTGAGCCGCCGCGCCACGCTCGACCTGGTGCGCGCCTGGGGCGCCGCCGGCCGCACGGTGGTGTTCGCCTCCCACGTGCTCCACGAGGTGGAGGCGGTGACGGATCGGGTGGTGCTGCTGCATCGCGCGCGCCTGTTGGCGGAAGGACGGCTGGACGAGATCCGCGAATTGGTGGACACGCGGCCGCGCCGGGTGCGCGTCGAAGGCGACGGCTTGCCGCGCCTGGCGGCGAACGCCCTGGCCGACGGCGTGGCCAGCGGCGTCACCACCGGCGACGACGGCAGCATGCGGCTCGAAACGCGCCAACTCGCCGAGTTGCTGACGCGCCTCGGCGAGCACGGCGTCAGCGGCGGAGTGCGCAGCCTGGAGGTGGACGACGCGGACCTCGAGACCCTCTTCACGATGCTGCTGGAGGAGAGCGCTTGAAGCACGCGGTCGGAGCGGTGTTCGGGTGGTCCATGCGGCGGCGCGCGGGCGGACTGCGCTTCCTCGGCGCGCTCGCGATCGCGCTGCTGCCTGGAGTCAACCTGGCGGTCAACGCCGCCATCGGCGCCGACGACGGCGGCCAGTTCGAGGTCTACCAGCGCTTCGTCGTGCCGCTGTGCCTCTACTTCGTGACGCCCTTCGTCACGATGATGACGATGCTGCCCTTGCTGGGCGAGATTTATGACAAGGGTTCCGTCGGCTACCTGTACACGCGGCCGTCGCCGCGCTGGGTGCCGCTGCTCGGCATCTATGCGGGCGGCGTCACCATGATGACGATGTTGTTCGCCGCGGCCGCCTTCCTGCCCGCCGCCATCGGCGCGGTCGCCTCGCACGCGACGCCGGCCAGCGCTTGGCTGCGCACCGCCGCCGGTCTCTTCGGCGCGCTGTTCTTCGCCGCCCTCGCCTACGGCGCGGTGTGCCTCTTTCTCGGGGTGTGGACCAAACGCGCAATCTTGTGGGCGGCGGGCCTGCTGATCTTCTGGGGGGTCGCCGTCGGCTCCATTCCGGGCTCGCTGCGCGCCACCAGTCTGCACCACTACCTGTTCGGGCTGGTGCGCGCCTGGTGCGGCATCACCGACACCTGGACGGGCATCTTCCCGCCCGTGAGCAGCCCGCCGGCCGTGCTGACCTGCATCCTCGTGCTCATCGGGGCGGCCTTCGCCTTCGTCTACGCCGCGGTGCGCGCCGCCGAGCGGCGCGACGTGCTGTGAGCCGCTGCCATCCGCGCGTGGCCGACTGGCCGCGACGCGTGGCCGATCTTCCCCGCGTGTCGCGGCCCGGCGCGGTGCTGCTGGCGGATCCCGCGGCCTTCGCCGTCACGGCGGTGCACAATCCCCACATGGCCGATGGCTCGGGCGCGCCGAAGCGCGTGGACGCCGTCCGTGCGCGCGCCCAATGGCAAGCGCTGTGCGCCGCCTATCGCGAATGCAACGTGCGCGTGGAGGTCATGGACGCGGCGCCGGGCCTGCCGGACCTCTGCTTCACCGCCAATCCCGCGCTCGCCCTGCCGACTCCCGCGGGCCAGGTGGTCTGGGCCGCCCGCATGACCCACGCTTCGCGCCAGCCGGAGGTCGCGGCGCATCGCGCCTGGTTCACGGCGCGCGGCGCGGATTGGCGGGAGGTGCCTGCGCCGATCGCACGCTGCGAAGGCGGCGGCGACGGCATCCCCCATCCCGGGCGCTTCCTGCTGCACGCCGGCGTCGGGCCGCGCAGCGAGTTGGCGGCCTGGCATGCGCTCGCGCGGGCGCATCCCGAGCTCGACGTCCTGCTCTACGCGCTGCGCGATCCGCGCTTCTACCACCTCGACACGGCTTTGGCCGCGCTGGACGAGCGCAGCTGCCTCTACGTGCCGGAAGCTTTCGACGAGGACGGTCTCGCCCTGCTTCGCGCCGCCTTCCCGCTGGCGCTGGCGATCCCGCCGGAGGAGGCGCTGAACTTCGCCGGCAACGCCCACTGCCCCGACGGTCGCCACGTGCTGCTGCAACGAGGCTCGCCGCGCACGGAGGCCGCGCTGCGCGCGCACGGCTTCATCCCGCGGCCGCTGGACACCGGCGAATTCATGAAATCCGGCGGTTCGGTCTACTGTCTCAAGCAGGCGATCCACTGAGCCGGCCCTAGAATCGGGCGATGCATCCCGCCGCTCGGCGCCTTCCGCTCTGTCTGCTGCTGCTCGCGGCCTGCTCCGCGCCGGCTACGGCTCCGTCCGCCCCGGAGTCGGCGCCGGCGGAGTCCCTGCTGCGCCGCGCCTCGCGCGTGTTCGACGGCCGCACCGCGGAGGAGATCGGCTGGGACGCGGCCTTGGCGCGCGCCGCGCAGGCGGACGCGGTCTTCCTCGGCGAGACGCACCTCGATCGCCTCACGCACGAGGCCGAGCTCGAATTCCTGACGCAGCTGGCGGCGGCGCGCGGTGGCCGCGTCGCCCTTGCCCTCGAGATGTTCGAGCGCGACGTCCAGCCGGCGCTCGACGACTACCTCGCCGGCCGCGCCTCCGAGGCGGACTTCTTGGCGCGCGCGCGTCCGTGGCCGAACTACCGCACCGATTACCGGCCGTTGATCGAGTTCGCCAAGGCGCGCGGCATCGCGGTGATCGCCTCCAACCTGCCGGCGGAACTGCGCCGCCGGCTCGGGCGCGACGGCGCCGCCGCGCTGGCCGCGCTCTCCCCCGCGGAGCGCGCGCTCGTGCCTGAGGTCTTGATCGAGAATCCGCCGGAGTACTGGCAGCGCGTCGAGCAGGCGACGCTGGGTCACGGCGCGCTCGGCATGGGCGGCGGCGAAAGCCGCATGTTCGACGGACAGAATTTGTGGGACAACACCATGGGCGAGTCGGTGGCGCGCGCGCTCACGCAAGATCCGGAGCGCTGCGTGATCCACGTCAACGGCGGCTTCCACAGCGCCGAATGGCAGGGAACCGTGTGGCAGCTGCGGCAGCGCGCGCCGCACGCGCGGGTGGTGACGGTCGCCATCGAGACCACCACCGACCTGGCCGACCTGCGGCCGGCGGGCACCCACCCCGAGGCCGATCTCCTGGTGGTGGTGGAGTCCCGCGCGCGCAGCGCCGACAGCGGGGTGCGCGCCGTGACCGTCGCCCGCGAGCACGAGTTTCGGTTGCGCGTGCCGGATGCCGCGGGCGCCGCCGCGCCCCTGCTGGTCTGGTTGTGCGACGACGGCCAGAACGCCGAGGACGCGCTGCGCCTGTGGGAGCCGGCGCTCGGCCAGGACGTGGCGATCCTCGCGCTCGAGCCTTCCTTTCCCTACTTGGGAGAGGACGGCATCCGCGCCGGACGCTGGTTCTTCGCCGGCGCGGCCGCGGACGGCGGCGGCTTGGCGCTGGGCGCGCTGACGCGCGCGCTCGCGGAAGCAGCGCAGCCCGGGCTGGTGCTCGATGCCGGCCGCATCGTGGTGGCCGGCGAGGGCGCCGGCGCGACCATGGCGGTGTATGCGGCGCGCTACGCCCGCGAACAGCGCTTCGCCACGCTGGCCTTCGCCCCGGCCGCGCGCGACGAGTTCGGGCTCATGGGCGTGCCGCTGCACTTGCCGGCGGACCGCCCCGTCCGGGCGCTCGACCTCTTCGCGCCGGCGGAAGCGCTGGCATCCTGGAAGCCCTTCGTCGCCGGCGACGCCGCGTTGCGCCTCGACACCTCCCTGGAGGAACTTCCGGCGACCTCGGCAGACGCCGACGCCGCGCAAATTCAGCGGGTGCGCGCCGCGCTGGGCCTGCCGCCGACACCCACCAGCCCCGCCGCAGACGCGCTCATCGCCGCCGCGCCCGCGCACGCGCGCGCGCAGCTGACCGCGCGCATCCTCGCGCGCCGCGCGCGCGCCGCCGGGCTGACGCAGGCGCCCGATCTGGCCATCCGCGCCGCCGCTTTTGCCGACGGCGCGCGCTTGCCGCTGTCCTCGGGCGCCTTCGGCGGCACGACCATCGTCGTGCTGCCGCCGGAAACCGCCGCGGATGAAATCACGGCGTGGCTCAAGTTGGAGAATCCCGACGTGCTGCAGCAGCGCAGCCGCTTCCACCGCCTGCGCATCGCCTACGGCGACGCGGAGCACGGCCCGCGCGCGGTGATCGAGCGGCTGCGCGCCGAGAACGCGCAACGCCGCGACTTCCTGCTCGTGCCGGCGGTGTTCTGCGCCGCCCCGTCCGAGCAGCGCGCCCTGCGCGAGAGCCTCGGCGAACTCGCCGCGGAATTGCGCCTCGAATTCTTGCCCGGCCTCGGGGACCGCCTGCCGATCGCGCCATGATCGCCGGGATCACCCTGGCACTGGCCGCCGCGCAGGATCCGCCGCGCGTGCTGTTGATTCGCAACGCCAACGTGCCGGAGGGCGAAGAAGTGGCGCGCGCGTGGCGCGCTTGGCGCGGCCGGCCGGACGCGCCGGAGCTCGTGCTGCGCGCGCCCGCCGAAGAGCACGTCGCCCGCTCCGTCTACGAGCGGCAGATCGCCGACCCCGTGCGCGAATTCTTGGACTCGGCAAGGCGCAGAAATCCTCTGGCTGGTCCCGGTGTACGGCGTACCCCTCGGCATCATGGAGCAGCCCGGGCTCGACGGCTCCGTCAATACGGAGCAGGAGCGCAACGAGGCGGCGGTGGACAGCGAGCTCGCGTTGCTGCGCACGACCGCCGTCCGGACGAGCGGCTGGGTGGAATCACCGCTGTTCGACCGCGCCACTCCTCTCGCTCCGGGGGACGATTTCCTAGGCGTGGTGCGCCTCGACGGTCCGACCGCGTCGATCGCCGCGGCGCTGCCGGAAAAGGCGGTGCTGGCGGAATGTTTCGGTCCAGGCGGCCGCTCCTTCCTGGACACGCGCGGCTTGACCGACGCCAGCGACGGCTACGGCTATCGCGACGTCCACATGCGCACCGTGCGCGCGGCATGGGATCGGCTCGGCTTGGCGTATGACCACGACGACCGGATGGAGGTCGTGGATCCTTCGGCCCGCGAAGATTTCCTTCACTACGAAGCGTGGTATGCCGGCGATCCGGCGGCGTGGAAGGGCTTGCCGCGCTTTCGCACCGGCGCCGTCGCGGTGCACCTGCACTCCTTCGCCGCCCATACGCTGCGGAATCCGGCCGCGAACTGGGTCGCGCCGCTGCTCGCGGCGGGCGCGACCGCCACTTGCGGCACGGTGTATGAGCCGTACACCGTCGGCTTTCCCTATGAGGGAGTGCTGTGGGACCGGCTCGCCTCCGGCTGGACCTTCGGCGAGGCCGCCGTCGCTTCCTCGCAGTTGGTCTCGTGGCAGGCCGTCTTCGTCGGCGACCCGCTCTATCGCCCCTACCCGGAAGGCTTCGCCGGCGCGCAGGCGGAGCGGCGCATCGCCATGGCGGGCGCCCTCGCCGCTTGGCCGCAGACGCCGGTGGACGCGCCCTTCGACGCCTTCCTCCCGGCGTGGCAAGGATTGAGCGCGCGCCTGCGCGCCATCGCCGCAGCGGCCGCGTCCGGCGGCGAGGAGCGCGCGCTCCAGGCCTTGGACGAGCTTCTGTTCCTGACGCGCGGTTGGGGCTTCGAGTCGGCGTTCGCGCGCGCTCTCGCGCCCGCCTTGGGCTCCGACCTGAAGCGCGAACTCGGGGACTTGGAGAAGGCGCTCGCGCGCGATCCCGCGGACGCCGAAGCTCTGGCGCGCCTCGGAAGAATGCGGCAGGCCGCCTCCATCTTTGGAATGGAGGCGCGGCTCAATGAGATCCTCGGCAAACTGGCGGCCCGCCAGGAGGGCTTGGTGGCCAAGATCCTCGCAGAGAAGGCTCCCCCGGCGCGCGGCGACAAACTCCTGACTTTCTGGCGCGAGCTGCGCCGCGCGGAACGCTGCCATCTGGCTGCCCGCGCCCCTGAGGCCGGCGCGGCCCGTCTCGCCCTGGAGCAGGACGCGACGCGCGGTCCGGCCCTCACGACCGCTGCGGAGGAGTCCTTGGCCAAGGGGCTGCGCGACGTGGACCCCCTCCTGCGCAAGAAGCGCTTCGACGAGGCAATCGCCCTGCTGCTGCGGCTGGACGTGGACCACCCCGATTGCCCGGCCAAGGCGGGCTTGCGCGAGTTGCTCGCCCGCGCCCGCGAAGGCGCGTAGCGGCCCTCCCCTTTGCCGCGTAGGATTGCCGTATGCGCCTCGTCGGCTCCCCCGCCGCCTTCCTCGCCCTGCTGCTTCTGGCGGCACCCGCCGTCGCGCAGAATCCTGGCCCCCATCTCCCCACGCCGGCTCCGCCGCGACTGGTGTGCGACGCCGCCACGCGCATCGCCGATCCCAAACTCGACGGCGGCGCGGCGCAGATCAGTTTTCGCGTAGCGCCGATCGGTGTCAGCGCCAACGCCGTCGTCGAAGTGCTCGCGAGCGGCGCGCCGCTCGTCCAGCTCTGGACGGGCACGCTGCTCGGCGGCGCCGCGGCGACGAGCGTGACCTGGGACGGCCGGGACGCGCAAGGCCTCCGCTGCCCCACCGGCGCCTACACGATGCGCGTCAGCGCGCCCGGTCTCGCGCCGCTGGAACTGCCGCTCAACCTGGTGCGCCTCGGCGTGACGGAACTCGAGGCGCAAGACAGCCCCGGTCAGGACGACGAGTTCCAGATGGTGTATTTCATGAAGGATCAGTCGTACGCCTTCTACGCGACGCCGGCCATCCATGAGTACCTGAACGTCGCGCGCGCCGGCGAGGCGTCCGATCTGGACCTCAACGACGGCGAGCCGCGCCCGGCGGCGCCGGTGCACACCGGCACGGCCTCGCCGGTGCTCGATGGCGCCAACTACGACGACACCACCTACAACTACCCGCTGGCCTACGTGATGGGCTCGCGGCCGCGCGTCGAGTTGACCTTCGGCGCCAGCGCGACCGCCGCCAACGGCGCGCCGATGAGCCCCGGCTATCCAGTGCCCGGCTACGAGATTCGCGTCCAGACCGACGCCGGCGCCGCCGTCGGCAGCGCCTCCCGCGCGCTGCCCGGCGCCACCGCCCTCGTGGATCTGCCCGCCCTGCCGCTCGAGGTCGGGCGCACCAGCGTGGAGTTGGTCCTGCGCTGGGAGGCGCGCGCCGCCGGATCGGACGTTTGGCAGCCGATCCCGGGCACTCAATCCATCCCGCTGCGCATCTACACCCTGCTCGGGCCGCCGCAATTCAAAGCGGGCGCGAGCGGCACCCAGTACAGCGGCCCGTGGGTCGAGGTGGCGGAATACATCTCCAGCTGGAAGGACACCCTCAACCTGCCGACCGCCGATCAACTCGGTCTCACCGAGGTGCACATCAAAGGCTTCTTCGGCCAGAACGGCGGCATCCCGACGGCGATCGAAGGCGTGGTGTACGACGCCTATCCGCTCGGAGGCGACGGCGGCGCCACCCACTACCTGTCCTTCTCCACCTGGAACATGGGCTTGGCGCGCCTGCTGAACGCCCATGCCAGCGGGAAGTACGTCAACTGCAGCGACAACATGGGCGCCACGACCACCATGCTGTCCATGATGGGCGCGACCGGCGTGCGGCCGGTGCGTCTCGGGTACATGAGCCTGCGCGCGATCTGGGGCATCGGCGCTCCCGATTACACGCTCAACCTCTGGGGCGGCAGCCACTCCTTCTCCTACCACCACATCGTCACCGACGACGACGCCGTCACCGTCTCCGACAGTTGCATGCAGCTGGACGAGGACGGCAACGCCTCGGCGCTGCCGGGAACGCCAGGCTGGAACGTGCGGCGCCTGTGGGCCGGCGCGAACGGCTACATGGACCTCGCCGCCAACAACACCGTCTCCAAGAACCTCGAGCTCCTGCCGGGGCTGCAATAGGGAGTCCGGCCATGCACAATGCTTCGCAATTTCTGCTCGGCCTGCGCCGCGCCGCCGCCGCCGCCTGCGCGCTGCTCTGCCTCGCCCTGCCGCTGACCGCCCAGGGCGGAGGCGAGCGCTCGCCGCTGGAGCGCCGCCACTGGGCCGAGACGCGCGCGCGTTACGCCCAGCAGACTTGGCCGCGTAGCGAGGTGCGCCAGGGACTGCCGACGGCGCTCGAGTTGCCGGGCTACGCCGCGGACGCGCTGCAGAGCGACGCCGGCCTGTTGACGCGCGCCTACCGCCCGGCGGATCGGTCGGAGGCGGAGCCTGCTTTCGTGCTGGAGACCTACGTCGCGGACACCACCGCCGCCGCGCAGGAGCGCTTGGTCGGTTGGCTGGCCGGCCTGCAATCGGATCACCGCATGCCTGCGCTCGCGGAACTCGGCATCGCCGCCGGCGACGTCGGCTTTGCCGGACGCTCCGGCGCCGGCCCGCGCGCGCTCGCCTGGATCGCCTTCGTGCGCGGCAACGTGGCCGTGCGCATCTCCGCCTTCGACGCGCCGCGCGCGCCGGAGTTGGATCTCGCGGCGCTGGCCGTGGCGGTGGACGCCGCTGCCCTCGGCGCTCCTGCGCAACTGGACGGCGGCGCCCCGCCGAAGCCCGTGATCCGCCAGTTCTCCGCCCCGCGCGCCGCTGCGGTGGCCGGGGAGGTGCTGCGCCTTGCCGTGAGCGTGGAAGATCAGGCGCAGGGCGCGCCGCACCTGCAATGGGTCGTCGGCGGCCCGGGACAGGGTTACGTCGAGCAGGACGCGGACGGCACGTGGGCTTTGCACACCACCGGTCCCGGACGGCTGACCCTCGCGCTGGAGGTGACCGCCTCGAACGGCACTTTCGCCCGCCAGGAGCTGCAGTTCACGCTCTCTGACGACTAGGACCGAGCGCGCTTCAAGATCCAGCGGCGGCGGGCATTTCGCGCGCGGGCGCGGCCAGCGGCGCCGCTGCGCGGCGCTCCCCCGCGCGGCGCATGGCGTCGGCCACGAGGCGATCGCAGATTTCGGCGAAACTCAGGCCCGCGTGCTCGAGCAGGCGCGGGTACATCGAGATGCTGGTGAAGCCCGGGATGGCGTTGACCTCGTTGAGGTAGAAGCGGCTGCTCTTCGCGTCCATCAGGAAATCCACGCGCGCCAGGCCGTTGAGGCGCAGCGCGCGGAAGGCGCGCAAGGCCAAGTCGCGCAGGTGGTCGGCCATCGCGGCCGGCAGATCGGGCGCGGGCACCAGCAACTCGGCCGCGTCGTTCTGGTACTTGTTCTCGTAGTCGTACCAGCCCTCTTTGAGGCGAATCTCGCCCGGCAGGCTGACGGCCGCGGGCTCGCCGTCGAGCACCGCGATCTCGAGTTCGCGCCGATCGCTGACGGCGGGTTCGATCAGAGCGAAGGCGCCGTGGCGCAGGGCTTCGTCGAGCCCCGCGCGCAGTTCGGCCACATCGGTGGCGCGGGTGATGCCGACGCTGCTGCCGAGTCGCGCCGGCTTGATGAAGCAGGGAAAGCCGCGTGCACGCGCCGCCGCGGCGAGGATTTCCTCCGGCTGCCGCTGCCATTCTTCTGCCGTGACGTCGGTCCAAGGCAGCACCGGGATGCCCGCGCTGCGCAGCACGTGCTTGGTCAAGGACTTGTCCATCGCGAGCGCTGCGCCGGCCGTGTCCGAACCGACGCACGGGAGGCCGAGCAACTCCAGCCATCCTTGCAGCGTGCCGTCCTCGCCGCAGGGGCCGTGCATGACGGGAAACACGCACTCCACGTCGGCGGGGAGGCGCGGCGGTCCGCCGCGTTCGCCCGGATCCTGGCCTGCCAGCAGCAGGGCTGAACCCGCGGGACCGAGCCAGCCGCCGTCGCGCGTGACCCCGACCAAGCGCACGTCATAGCGCGCGCGATCCAGATGCCCCGTCACCGCGCGCGCGCTGCGCAGGCTGATTTCATGCTCCTCGGAACGGCCGCCGAAGACGACTGCCAGAGCCAGGGGACGGCGGGAGCGGGCCACGCGGATCAGGGTAGTGAGGGATCGCGAGGAATTCACCTGTTCTTGCTACGCCCGCGGCGGCACGGAGTTTGCAGCCCGTTGCTACCCTTTCCGCCGGTGAAACGCCCCCGCCAAGTCGCGCTGCTCGCGTGCGCCGTGATCGCCGCGCTGCTGTTCGTGCCCATCCTGGGAGCGGGCTTCCTCTACGACGACCACGAACTCATCACCCGCAATCCGCGCATCGGCGACTGGTCCCTGCTGTGGGACGCCTTCCGCAAGCCCTTCTGGGAGGTCATTAGTCCGCTGCGCAGCGCGGCCGGTTTCTACCGTCCGCTCGGCGCCTGGCTCCTGGCCGCTTGCCATCACCTCTTCGGTTCCTGGGCCGGCGGATTTCACCTCGTCTCGCTGCTGCTGCACGCCGCCTGCGCCGCGGCGGTGGCGCGCCTCGCGCTCGCGCTGGGATTGACCCTCGCCGCCGCGACCACCGCGGGTCTGCTCTTCGCGGTCCACGGCGCGCACGTCGAGGCCGTCGCCTGGATCTCCGCTGCGCCCGATCTCCTCGCCGGACTCTGCGCGCTGCTGGGTTTGACGGCAGTCGTGAACCATCGCCTCAAGTCCGGCGCCGTCTGGCTCCTGGCAGGGATGCTGGCCAAGGAAGCGGCCATCGGCGCATGGCTACTGGCCGTGGCTTGGGTGTTGCTGTGGCCGGTGGCGGGCGCGCCGCGCAAGCGGCGGCTCGGGCCGCTCCTCCTCGCGGGCGTGGCGCTCTACCTGCTGCGCGCGCAAGCCTTCGGCTCCCTCGCCGCCGGCTTCGACCGGCGCAACACCTGGCACTACTTCACGCCGCTGGAGGAGCTCGTGGTGTCCCTTGGCATGCTCGGTCGCTATCTGGCTTTCCTCGTCTGGCCCTGGCCGCATGCGCCCTTCCAGCCGCTGCGCGCGGACCTGGCCTGGAACGCCGCCGCGCGGCTCTGGCCCGCCGCGCTCGGCGCCCTGGCCGCGCTCGCGGGCCTGGGGGCGTGGCTGCGCAGCCGCGGCCGCGCCGCCGCCGGCTTCATCGCGCTCGGCCTGCTGTTCGCCGCGCTGGCGCCGGTGCTCAACACGCGCGCCCTCGGCCAATATCCCTTCGAGGAGCGCTTCCTCTATTTGCCGAGCGCCGGCTACGCCCTGCTCGTCGCCATGGCGCTGGCATGGTGCGCGCGCCGCTTGGCATGGCCGCGGCTCGTGCCGGCCTGCGCCGCGTTGCTGCTCGTGCCCCACGCGGTCTCCCTGATTCCCGCGCAGCGGCCCTGGCTCGACGAGGAGGCCTTCTTCGACTGGGCGCGCCAGGTCAGCCCCAACTCGATGACGCCCCACCTCGGGTACGCGCGCCTGATGCTCGAGCGCGCGCAGCAGGCGCCCGACGCCGCCGAGCGCGAGAAGTGGACCGATCGCGCGCTGGAGAGTTATCAGCGCAGCCTGCAGGTGGACGTGAACCGCTGGTTCGTCTCGGCGATCGAGCGCGAGATGGGCAACCTCGGACTCGCCGACAGTCTCTTCATCGCCGGCGACGTGCGCGCCGCGCGCGAGACCTATCAGCAGATCGTCGATCACTACCAGAACTCCCCGATCGGCGAGCTGGGCCTCGGCAACTGCGCCGGGTGGATGGCCAACGAGGCCGGCGCCGCCGGCGACCGCGCCGGCTTCGAACGCCAGTGGAACGAAGCCCTCGGACACTTCCAGCGCGCGCTCGACCTCGACCCCGGGGTGCTGCCGGCGGTCGGCGGCAAGGCGCAGGCGCTCGCGTCGCTCGGTCGATTCGCGGAGGCGCAGCCGCTGGCGGAGCAGTGTTTCGCGCGCGAGCCGAGCAACTTCGACTACGCCACCAGCCTGGCCGCCATCTACTTCGAGCAGGGGCGCACTCTGTTCGCGCAGCGCACCTTGCGCCGATTCCTCGAGGCGGCTCCCGCCCATCCGCGCCGCGCGGAGGTCGAACAGACCCTGGCGGCGCTCGACGGCCTCCGCGCCGGCGCCGCACCGGGCCCTCCGCCGCGATGAAGGATCCCTTGGTGCCCGGCGCGCTGCTGCTGGCCGCGCCCTCCATGGTGGACCCGAACTTCGAGGGCACGGTGGTCCTGCTCTGCATCCAGGAGACGGAGGGTTCCATCGGCCTGGTGCTCAATCGGCCGCTGGCCGTGCGCGCCGCCGACGTGCTGCCGGCGGCCGGCTTGGCCGCGGCGGCGGACTCTGCCGTGCGCTGGGGCGGACCGGTGGCGCCCACGCAGGTGTTCCTCCTGCATGAGGCGCCGGTGTCGTCCGAGGAGGGCCGCAAGGTGACGGGCGACCTGCACTTCGGCGGCGGCCTGGACGCGGCGCAGAGGATCGCCGCCAGCGGCGGACGCCTGCGCTTCTTCACCGGCTACGCCGGCTGGAGCGAAGGGCAGCTGCAGGAGGAGCGGCGGGCGGGCGGCTGGCTCGTGCTTCCGCCGGATCCGGGCGAGGCCTGGGCGCAGGACTCGCAGTGGCAATGGGAGCGTCTCGTGGCGCGCGCGGCGCCGGAATTGGACTGGATGCGGAGGACCGACCAGCCGGAGCGCAACTGACGCGTAACCGAGGGTGGTCATTTTGGCGAGGAAGGCGCGGCCGCCTGCCCTAGAATTGGCCCTCCCGGATGCAAGTTTCCGACCTCGTCCCCCGCGTGCTCGCCGGCCACAGGATCTCCCCCCAGGAGGCCCTCCTGCTGCATGACCAGGCGGACCTGGCCCTGCTGGCCTACTTGGCGGACGAGGCGCGCCGACGCCACCATCCCGAGCCGGTCGTCAGCTACATCATCGACCGCAATCTCAACCCGACCAACGTCTGCGTCACGGACTGCGGCTTCTGCGCCTTCTACGCCAAGCCCAAGGACGCCCGGAAGGCCTACGTCCTGGACCGGGAAAGCATTTACCGCAAGATCGAGGAGACCGTTGCGGTCGGCGGCATCCAGATCCTGATGCAGGGCGGCCATCATCCCGAGCTGGGCGTCGAGTGGTTCGAGGCCCTGCTGCGGGACGTGAAGGAACGCTGGCCGCGTCTGCACCTGCACGCCATGAGCCCGCCGGAGATCGAGCACCTCGGCCGCGTGTCCAAATTGCCGACCCAGGAAGTGTTGCGGCGCCTGCAAGCCGCCGGCATGGACTCGATGCCCGGCGGCGGCGCCGAGATCCTGGTGGATCGGGTGCGCGCAGAGATCGCGCCCCGCAAGACCAGCGCCGACGCCTGGCTGCGCATCATGGAGGAGGCGCACGGCCTCGGCATGCGCACGACCGCCACCATGATGTTCGGCCACGTGGAGACCGCGGCCGAGCGCGTCGAGCACCTGGCGCGGTTGCGCGCGCTGCAAGACCGCACGGGCGGCTTCACCGCCTTCATCTGCTGGACTTTCCAGCCGGGCGGCAACCCGCTCGGTCAGCAGTTGCTGGCGCAGGGCTGGCGCCAGGCTTCGCACGCTCCCTACTTCCGCACGCTCGCCGTGGCGCGCATCTTCCTCGACAACTTCGCCAACCATCAGGCGTCCTTCGTGACGCAGGGCAAGGACGCCGCGCAGATGGCGCTGCGCATGGGCTGCAACGACTTCGGCAGCGCCATGCTCGAGGAGAACGTGGTGAGCGCGGCGGGCTGCCAGCGCATCCTCGCGGAATTGGGCGGCGGAGTAGCGTGCTTCGGGCGA
>CAZDMB010000017.1:15324-20751 GCA_964506175.1 uncultured Planctomycetales bacterium
GAGGAAATCGAGCAGGCCGTGCGCGAAGCCGGCTTCGTGCCGCGCCGGCGCAACCAGCGCTACGAAATCGTGGACGAGCGCGGGCCGCGGCCGCTGCCCGGAGAACTCGCCGGTTGCGGTTCCGCCGCCACCGGTCGCCATCCCCTGAAACCGCGCGAGCGGGTGGGCGCGGCATGAGGCGCTGCCTGCTGCTCGTTCCGGCGCTCTGCGCCGGCGCCTGCTCGACGCCGCAGGAGTACGCGGCGGCGGCGGACGCGGAGGTCTACGCCGACCTCGACGCCCGGCGCGCCGAACTGTTCAACGACACCGCCGGCTTCCGCGTCGAGCCGGCGGCGGACCGGCTGCGCATGCGCCTGCTCGAGCAGCCGGCGGCCATGGCGGCGCCGGTGTCCCTGATCGACTGCCTCGAGATCGCGGCCGCGAACAACCGCGACTACCAACTGCGCAAGGAGCGGCTGTTCCGCGCCGCCCTGAGCCTGACTTTGGAGCGCTGGCGCTTCACCACCACCTTCAGCTTGGACGGCTCGGTCGGCGTGACGGGCACCGGCGACGACTCGGCGAGCGCCTCCGGCGACGCGAACCTCGGCATGAACCGGCTGCTCGGCAGCGGCGCGCGCATCGTCGGCAACATCGGCGCGAGCCTGTTCCGGGTCATCAGCACCGGCGACGGCTGGGACGCGCTCTCGGACCTGTCGCTGTCCGTGACGCAGCCGCTGCTCAGCGGCGCCGCCCGCGAAGTGGTGCTGGAGCCGCTCACGCAGGCCGAGCGCAACCTGGTGTACGAAGTGCGCAACTACGAGCGCTTCCGCCGCACCTTCGCGGTGGACGTCGTCAACGACTACTACGCGATCCTCGTCACCATCGATCAGATCGCCAACGAAGAGGAAAACCTCCGCGGCGTGCAGTACATCGAAGAGCTGTCGCGCGCCCGCACCGAAGCCGGCCGCCTGTCCCCCATCCAGCGCGATCAGGCCAGCCAGGACGTGCTCTCCTCCCAAACCAGCCTGCTGCAGTTGCGCGCGCGTCTCGGCCAGCAGTTGGACGCCTTCAAGTTGCGCCTCGGCCTGCCGCCCGAGGCCGGCTTGGGCCTGGATCCGGCGGAGCTCAGCTCCCTGCGCGACCTCGACGGCGCCGACCTCGAGCAATTGGACGCCGACAGCCTCACGCGCGGCGCCTTGGCGCGGCGCCTGGACTTCCTCAACACCGTCGAGGCCGCCATGGACGCTGAGCGCAAGGCGCGCATCGCCGCCGACGGCCTGCGCGCCGGACTCGATCTCCAGGCCTCGATCGGCTCCTCCAGCGAGGAGGGCCGGCCCTTCGCCTTCCGTTCCGACCACACGCCCTGGTCCCTGGGGCTCGGCTGGAACCTGCCGATCGACAACTTGCCGGATCGCAACGCCTATCGCGCGGCGCTGCTGGACCTGCAGGCCGCCGTGCGCGCGGAGGAGGACGCGCGCGACCGCGTGCTCTCCGGCCTGCGCGACGATCTGCGCCAGGCGAACAACGCGCGCGAGCGCAACCAGGTGCAGAACGCCGCCGTCGGCCTCGCGGCGCGCCGCGTCGAGAGCACCCAGCTCAATTTCGACGCCGGCCGCGTGCAGACGCGCGACCTGCTGGACGCGCGCCGCTCGCTGCTGAGCGCCCAGAACGCCGCGACCTCGGCGCTGCGCGACTTCGCCATCTCCCGCCTCCGCCTGTACTCGGATCTCGAGTTGCTCGAAGTCGGCCCCGCAGGCATCCAGGTTTCCGCTCCCGTCGTGCCATGAATCAAACACAACCCCGACGCCGCTTCCTCCCCATCCTGATCGCCGTGGCGGTGATCGCCGGCCTCGGCTGGGCGGGCTGGCGCGAAGACGGCTGGTTTCGCGCCGCCCCCGCCGCCGTCGAAGCCGGCTTCAAGGTCAAGCGCCAGCATCTGGACATCACCGTCAGCCAGAGCGGCAACCTCTCCGCGCGCAACGCCACCAAGATCTACAGCGAGCTGGAAGGCCGCGCCGCCATCCTCGAACTGGTGGACGAGGGCACCGTGGTCAAGCCCGGCGACCTGCTGGTAAAGCTGGATTCTTCGGCGCTGGAGGACCGCAAGGTCGCGCAGGACATCGCCGTGCAGAACGCGCGCGCCGCGCTCACCAAGGCCGAGCAGACGCTGCAGATCCAGGAGAGCCAGAACGCCAGCGATCGCGCCGCCGCCGAGCAGAAGCTCGACTTCGCGCGCTCCGATCTGCGCAAGTACCTCGAGGGCGACTGGCCCAAGAAGCAGCTGGAGGCCGAGGAGGCCATCAAACTCGCCGAGCAAGAGAAGGCGCAGGCCGCCGACCGCGTGTTCTGGTCGCAGAAGCTCTTCGACAGCGAGTTTCTCACGCGCTCGGAGCTGGAGACCGACCAGTTGGCGATGACGCGCGCCGACATCAAGCACCAGCAGGCGATCCGCGCCGCCAAGCTGCTGGAGGATTTCGACCATCCCAAGGAGCAGCGGCGCCTGGAGGCGGCGGTCGAGGAGGCCGTGCGCGAGCTCGACCGCGTCAAGTTGCAGGCGAGCGCCCGCTTGGTGGACATCACCGCCGACGTCAGCACCAACAAGGCCAAGCTGGGTTTGGAAATGGAGAAGTTCGCCAAGTTGACGGACCAAATCTCCAAGGCCACGATCCTCGCCCCGGTCGGCGGCTACGTGGTCTACCGCCGCTCCGAGGGCGGCATGGGGCGCGGCAGCGAGACCATCCAGAAGGGCACGGAGGTGCAGGAGCGCCAGGAGATCATGAGCATTCCCCAGGCGGGCGGCATGATCGCCGAGGCCAGCATCCACGAATCGGTGGTGCAGAAGGTGCGCAGCGGCATGCCGGTGCGCCTGAAGATCGGCGCGATCCCTGGCCGCGAGTTCCGGGGCGAGGTCGCCTTCGTCGCGCTCGTGCCGGACAGCAACTCCTGGTGGGCCAACCCCAACCTCCGCCAGTTCAAGACCCAGATCACCATCCTCGACGCCGGTCCGGAGATGAAGCCGGGCATGTCGTGCAACGTCGAGATTTTGGTGGATTCGGTGGACGATGCGCTCGTGGTGCCGGTGCAGGCCGTGTATCGCAGCGGTGGCGGAACCGTCTGCTTCCTCGACGGCAAGGCGCGCCCCGTGAAAGTCGGCCGCAGCAGCGAGACCTGGGTCGAGATCCTCGAGGGCCTGACAGAGGGTGAGATCGTGGCGATGTCCCCGCCCACGGGCTTCAAGCCGGAGCCGGAACCGCAGGCCGCGGGCGCCGCGCCGCCGGACATGCCCGCCTTCGGCGGGCGGCCCGGAGCGGGCGGCGCCGGCGCGATGCCTGCCGGCAACGGCGCGCCGGGCCGGGGCCAGACGGGTCCGCCTGCAGGCACTGGCGGCGCGGCCGCCGCACCCGGCAGCGGACCTGGCAAGGAGGGCGACCGCGGTCGTCCGCCAGGCACGGGCCGCCCCGAACCAGGGAGCCGCGATGGCGATCGCTGAGCCGCAGGAATCCGCCCGCGGGCGGCAGCCTGTCGCCGAACTGAAGGATGTGCGACGCGTCTACAAGATGGGCACCAACGAGGTGCGCGCCTTGGACGGCATCAGCGTCTCCTTCGGCGCCGGCGAGTTTTGGTCCATCATGGGGACTTCGGGCAGCGGCAAGAGCACTTTGCTCAACATCCTCGGCTGCATCGACCGGCCGAGCGCGGGCACGTACATGGTGGACGGCACCGACGTGTCGGCGCTCGACGACGACGGCCTGAGCGAGTTGCGCGGCAGCCGCATCGGCTTCGTCTTCCAGTCCTTCAACCTGATCCCCCAGTTGAACGTGCTGGAGAACATTCTCGTGCCGGTCTTCTACCGCGACGTCCAGCCGCCAGGTGCGCTGGAGCGCGCGCGCGTGCTGGCCGAGCGCATCGGCCTCGGCGGTCGCTTCGACCACCGGCCGACGGAGTTGTCCGGCGGCCAACAGCAGCGCGTCGCCATCGCGCGCGCGTTGATCAACGATCCGCCGATCCTGCTGGCCGACGAGGCCACCGGCAACCTGGACTCGGCCACCGCCAAGGAAATCCTCGGCCTCTTCGACGAACTGCACGCGGCGGGCAAGACCATCCTGCTGGTGACGCACGAGCCGACGGTCGGCGCGCGGGCGCAGCGCACGCTGCACCTCAAGGACGGACGCATCGACCGCATCGCGGAGGGCGCGCGCCGGTGAGCTTCGCCGCCTTCCTGCGCACCGTCCGCCTGGGCTTCAAGAGCCTGATGGTGCACAAGCTGCGCGCCCTGCTGACCACTCTCGGGGTGCTCTTCGGCGTCAGCAGCGTGATCGCCATGCTGGCCATCGGCGAGGGCGCCAGCGAGGAAGCCCAGCAGCAGATTCGCGAGCTCGGCTCGCAGAACGTGATCTTGCGCGGCGTCAAGCCGCCGGACGACGTCGCCAGCGCCCAGACCACGCGCGTGGTGGTGTACGGCCTCACGCGCAAGGATCTGGCGCGCTGCGAGCAGTCCTTTCCCTGGGTACGGCGAGCCGTGCCGGTCAAGCAACTGCAGCAGGAAGTCCGGCTCGGCGAGCGGGCCGGCAACCCGCGCATCCTGGCCACCGTGCCCGAGTGGATCGAGGTCACCGGCCGCATCATCTCCGAGGGCCGCTTCCTCAACGCCACGGACGAGGCGACTACGGCCAACGTCTGCGTCGTCGGCTACGAAGTCGCCCGCTGGCTGTCGCCCTTCGAGCCGATCCTCGGCAAGGAGGTCAAGATCGGCTCGGATTACTTCACCGTGGTCGGCGTGATGCTGCCGCGCGTGCCGCTCGGCAGCGACCCTGGACAGCCGGGCATCGAGGTCACGGGCGAGGTGCTCATCCCCTTGTCCACCGGCTCGCAATGGTTCGGCGAGATGCAGGTGAAGATTCGCGCCGGCTCGCGCGAGATGGAGCAGGTCGAGCTGCACGAGATCGTCCTCGAGGTGGACGCGCCGGAGGACGTTCCGGTGGCGGCGGCGGCCGCGCGCGAGATGCTGGCGCGCAACCACACGCAGAAGGATTACGAGTTGGTGGTGCCGCTCGAACTGCTGGCGAAAGCCGAGGAAACCAAGCGCATCTTCAGCATCGTGCTGGGCAGCATCGCCGGCATCTCGCTCCTCGTGGGCGGCATCGGCATCATGAACGTGATGCTCGCCACCGTGACCGAGCGCACGCGCGAGATCGGCATTCGCCGCGCGCTCGGCGCCAAGAAGCGGCACATCATCATGCAGTTCCTGGTCGAGTGCGTGGTGCTCGCGGTCGGCGGCGGGCTGGCCGGCATCGCCCTGGGCCTGCTGATCCCGGTGATGGTCGAGCGCTACGCGGACATGCGCACCATCGTGACGCCGTCGGCGCCGATGTTGGCCTTCGGCATCTCCGTCGCCACCGGCCTGATCTTCGGCCTGTACCCGGCGTGGCGCGCCGCCAGCCTCGACCC
>CAZDMB010000018.1:0-4061 GCA_964506175.1 uncultured Planctomycetales bacterium
CAGGTTCTCGAGGCCGAGCCAGCGCGCGAGTTCGCCCCAATCGCGCGTGGCGGGCAGCGCCACTTTGGGCACGAGAATGCCGGCGAGCGTCTCATGGCGCACCGGCACGCGCACCTCCTTGCCGCGCACCTCGTAGGCGAAACTGTCGCCGGCAAAGGCCGCGACCGTGTCCGGCCAGCGCGCCAACTGCGCGCGCACGCGCGGATCGAGATCGCGGAGCACCTCCTGGTAGCGCTGGCGCAACACCAGCACCGCGCTGTCGGCCGCCGCGTCCGTGAGGCTGGCGGCCGGATAGTCCTGATCCGGCGGCGGCGGAGCGTCGCCGAATTCCCGCAAGGCGCGCGCCAAGCCGTCGGCGCGGCCGGCGAGCTCCGCCTGGGAGGCGACGCGGCGCTTGTAGCCGCGCACGGTCTCGACGATCTCCGCCAGGTAACGCGAACGCTGCGGCGGCACCACCACCGGCAGGTCGGTGGCCCGAGGCGGAGGCGGAGCCGGGCTCCAGTCCCGGCCGGTGCGCTCGTGCAGCAGCTGCAGCAGTTGGCTGAACAGGGCGTCCACGCCGGCGTCGCCGAAGCGCGCCGCCGCGGTGAGATAGACCGGCATCGCTTCCGCCGGCTCGGAGAACGTGCCGCGATTGCGCTGCACCTGCTTGCGCACGTCGCGCAGCGCGTCCTGCGCGCCGCGCTTGTCGCACTTGTTGATGGCGACGGCGTCCGCGTAGTCGAGCATGGCGATCTTCTCGAGCTGCGTCGGCGCGCCGTACTCCGGCGTCATGACGTAGAGGGACACGTCGGCCAGATCCACCGCCTCGCTGTCCGACTGGCCGATGCCGGCGGTTTCTAGGATGACGAGGTCGTAGCCCGCGGCCTGCAACACCGACAGGGCGTCGCCGACCGCGGCCGCGGTCGCCAGGTGCGCGCGGCGCGTGGCCATGGAGCGCATGAAGGCGCGCGGGCCGCGCACCGCGTTCATGCGGATGCGGTCGCCGAGCAGCGCGCCGCCGGTTTTGCGCCGGCTCGGATCCACCGACAGAATGGCGGCCGTGCGGTCCGGGAAGGCGTCGAGCAGGCGCCGGAGCAACTCGTCCGTGAGCGAAGACTTGCCGGCTCCGCCCGTGCCGGTGATGCCGAGCACGGGCGGCTTGCCGGTGCCGGCCTGCGCGCGCAGCGCGGCGCGCAGTTCCGTCAGACGCGCGTCATCCCCCGCGCCATGCGCCGCTTCCATCAGGGTGATGGCGCGCGCGACGTCATGCGGCCGGCGCTGGCGCAGGTTCTCCGGCAGCGGCGCGTCCGCCGGCGCCAGCGCGAAGTCGGCCCGCCGCAGGAGGTCGCGGATCATGCCGATCAAGCCGAGGAGGCGCCCATCCTCGACCGAGTAGACCTTCTCCACCCCGGCGGCCTGGAGCGCGGAGATTTCCGCGTCCGTGATCGTGCCGCCGCCGCCGCCGAAGACCTTCACGTGCCCGCAGCCGCGCTCGCGCAGCAGTTTCACCATGTAGGTGAAGAACTCCATGTGGCCGCCCTGATACGAGGAGACGGCGATCGCCTGCGCATCTTCTTGGATGGCCGCGTCCACGATTTCCTCGACCGAGCGGGTGTGGCCGAGGTGGACCACTTCGGCGCCTTCCTGCTGCAGGATGCGGCGCATGACGTGGATGGCCGCATCGTGTCCGTCGAAGAGTGAAGCGGCGGTGATGATGCGCACCTTGTGGCGGGTCGCGAACTCGCCGGCGGCGGCGGGGGAGGATGCGGCGTGGGCGGGAGAGGACATTCAGCTGCTCTTCTTGGCGGCGATGCGCCGACGGTAGTCGCGGAGTTCGGCTTCGAGGCTCTGCAAGTCGCGCAGACGCTCGCCGACTTGGTCGAGGCGCGCGTCGAGGAGTTCCAACAGACGGGCGAGCATGGCGGGCGTGCGGCCTCGATCGAAGGCCGTGTTCAACTCGCCGATCTCCTCGAGGGTCATGCCGAGGTGTTTGAGGCGCGCGATGAAGCGCAGGCGCGCCGGGGCGTCGGCGGCGAAGCGCCGACGGCCGCCGGGGCCGCGGCTGGCCGCGGGCAGCAGGCCGAGTTCGCCGTAATAGCGCAAGGTGCGGGTGGAGACCCCGGCCGCCTCCGCGAGCGCGGCGATGTCGTACCCGGGGAGGGCGGCGGCGGCCGGCTCCATGCACCCATCATCGGACGAATGCCAGTTTGCGTCAACTGGCGGAGAAGGCCCTAGGGGGCGGTTTCCCGGCGGCGGGAGTCCGCGGGAACCCCCCTCTGCAGGCACCAGGGCCGCAGGGCGCAGCCGGAGCAGCGGGCTTGCCGGGCCGTGCAGACCGCGCGGCCGTGATGAATCCACGCATGGGAGAGGCGGATCCAGTCCGCGCGCGGGAAGAGCTCCATCAGGTCCTGCTCCACGCGGACCGGATCGGTGGCGCGCGTGAATCCCATTCTCCTCGCCAGCCGTCCGACGTGGGTGTCCACCACGATTCCTACCGCCCGGCCGAAGCCGGCGCCGAGCACGCAATTGGCGGTCTTTCGCGCGACGCCGGGCAGGGCGAGCAAGGCCTCCATGGAGTCCGGCACCGAACCGCCATGCTCCCGCACCAGGGCGCGGGACGCGCCGATGAGGTTCTTGGCCTTGTTGCGAAAGAAACCCGTCGAGCGAATCAGATCTTCCAGTTCCGGCGCCGGGGCTGCTGCCAGGGCGTGGGCATCGGGAAAGCGGCGGAAGAGCGCCGGGGTCACCAAGTTGACGCGCGCGTCGGTGCACTGCGCGGACAGGATGGTGGCGACCAGCAGCTGGAACGGGTCCGCGGCATGCAAGGAGGTTCCCGCCTCCGGGTACAACTCCCGCAATCGTCCCATCACGGCGTTGGCGCGCGCCTGCCGCGCCTGCTTGGACTCTCTGCCGGAACGCCGGGTCACGGGGCTATCGTAGGTCATGGCAGAAGCGCGCAGGCACTTCCGGTTGCGCGCCCATCCCGGTCTCGAAGACGAGTTGCTGGCGCTGATCCAAGCGTGCGGAATCGGCAGCGGCTTCGCCCAACGGGACTACCCGCACGGCTTGCTGGCCGACGAGCCGGACCGTTCGCCGCGGGAGGTGGATCTGTACCTGACGCTGACGGCGGAGCAGGAGCCGACCCTGCGCGCGCTGCTCGAGCGCTGCAGGGAGCATCTGCCCGGTTGCGCGTCGCTGCGGCTCGAAATGCAGCCCGCGCCGCCGCCCGAGGCCGACGATCCGAACCGGCTTTGGCAGGCGCAGTGGAAGCCGTTTCGCTGCGCTGGATTCTTCATTTATGCCGAATTTATCCCCAGGCACCGGCTTTCCCTGCGGCCGACGGACACCGAGATCGTGCTGGTGGCCGGCTCCGCCTTCGGCACCGGCGCCCATCCAACCACGCGCATGGCCCTGCGCGCGGTCCGCGGCTTGTGGGAGCGGGAACGCCCGCAGCGATGGCTCGACGTCGGAACGGGCTCCGGCATTCTGGCCGTGGCAGCGGCGAAGCTCGGCGCGGCGCGGGTTGATGCCATGGATCCGGAGGCGCCCAGCGCCCCCCAGGCCCTGCGCATGGCCGCGCTGAACGGGGTGGCACCGTGCGTGCAGGCATGGCGGGGGGGCTTCGACTCGGCCCGGGGCCGCTTTGAGGCCGTGATCGCCAACCTCTTCGCCGACCTCCTGCAGGACGCCGCACCCGCGCTCGCGGATCTGGTGGCGCCCGGCGGAACGCTCTACGCCGGCGGCATCGTGGATCGGCGCTGGGGGCAGACCGAGCGCCAGCTGGCCGCAACCGGCCTGCAATTGGCCGCCTGCGACCGCCTGGGCCGCTGGTACGGGTCGCTCTGGCGCCGTCCCGGCCGCGCCGCATGGTGAAAAAATAGGAAATCGTTCATTTTTTCAATATTTTTAGAGAATTCCGTGCAGGCCGCGCGGCACCATGCCGATGGAAGTTGCACGCGCGTGGGTTTTCCGGTCGTGGCCGCAGGGGATGGCGGCCCGGCTGTGTAGCAAGGGGAAAGGATGCCAGCGGCCTTCGGGCCGCTGGTTCTTTTTTTACCGTTGCGGACCCGGCGCGGGCT
>CAZDMB010000018.1:4071-20218 GCA_964506175.1 uncultured Planctomycetales bacterium
GCGACGCGCTGTTCATGCAGTAGCGCAGGCCGGTGGGCTTGGGGCCGTCGTCGAACACGTGACCCAGGTGCCCGCCGCAACGCGCGCAACGGATTTCGACACGGCTCGAGAACAGGGAATTGTCTTCCTTCTCGGCGACGGCCTGCGGCGCAATGGGCTGCCAGAAGCTCGGCCATCCCGTGCCGGATTCGAATTTCGCGTCGGCGCTGAAGAGCGCCAGGCCGCAGCCGGCGCACAGGTAGGTGCCGGGCCGGTGCTCGTCCCACAGTTCGCCGGTGAAGGCGCGCTCGGTGCCTGCTTGGCGCAGAACCTTGTACTGCATGGGCGTGAGCAGGGCCCGCCATTCGGCGTCGCTCCTCACCACCAGATCGCCGGCCACTGGCGCGGCCGCGGCATCTGCCGCTTGCACGGCGCCGGCCGGCGTGGCGCTGGCGCGCGCGGAGTCTTCGGCAGCGGGGGAGGAACCGGAGGAGCAGGCCGCGAGCGCGGCACAGGCGGCGGCAGTGAAGAGGCGGCGCATCCCTCCATCTTCGCACGCAGACCCACCCTTGTGACGCCAATTTGGCGGCGCCCAATCGCTACGCTGCCGGCGTGACCGCGAGCGCGCCCGAACTCCTGCTCTACCAGTACGGCGGCCTGACGCGCGGCGCGACCATGTCGCCGCCGTGTGGCAAGGTGCAGATGGCGCTGCGATTCAAGGGACTGCCATTCCGTGTCGTGAACGTCGCCGGGCCCCAGGAAGCGCGGCGCATCAACCCGCGCGGCCGCGTCCCCGCGCTGCGCATCGGCGACGCGCTGGTGGTGGACAGCACCGACATCCTCGACGCGCTCGAGGCGCGCTTTCCAGAGCCGACGCTCGAACCGGCGGACCCGCGCGGGCGCGCGCTCGGCCGCGTGTGGGAGGATTGGGCGGACGAGAATCTCTACTTCCTCGGCGTCTACACCCGCTTCGCCCTGCCCGAGAATTTCGAGCGCGTCGCGGCGCTGATCTTCAGGCGCATGCCCGTCCTCCTGCGCCCGGTTGGAAAGGTTTACCTGCGCCGCCTGATGCGCGGGCGCCTGCACGGCCAGGGGGCGGGGGACAAGGAGCCGGCGGCCGTCGCGCGCGAGATCGAGACCGCGCTGGACGGCGTGGAAACGCTTCTGGCGCCCGGCCCCTTCCTCATGGGCGCGGCGCTGACGCGCGCCGATCTCGCGGTGTGCGCGGTGCTGGATCAGTTCGACGTGCCCGAGTTGACGCCGGCCTTGGCCGAGCGCCTGCGCGCGCGCCCGCGCATCGCCGGCTGGCGCGCGGCCGTCCACGCCCGCTGCGGCAACGCCGCCCGAGCGGGCTGCGGCGCGGCCTGAAGGACCGGGCGCGGGCCGGCGGGAGCGCGGTCCCGTGATACCCTTGAGGGATCATGCGCTCGCATCCCCTCCTTTGCGCCGGCGGCCTGGCGGCCCTGCTGGCCGCCCCTCTGCTCGCCCAGCAGCCGATCGGCACCGAAGAGACTGTCACCGGCCTGAACTCTCCGGTCTTCGTCGCCGCCGCGCCCGGCGATGACGCCTCGCGCATCTTCATCGTCACCCAGTTCGGCAAGATCCGGATCGTCCAGGACGGCGTGCTGCTCACCAACGCCTTCCTCGACATCAACAGCAAACTGCGCTTCACCGGCGAGCAGGGCCTGCTCGGCCTGGCGTTCCACCCGAACTACCAGCAGAACGGCTACTTCTACGTCAACTACACCGACAACACCGGGGGCGACACCGTCATCGAGCGCTACCAGGTGGACCCGAACGATCCGAACGTCGCGCTGCCGGCTTCGGCCTTCAAGTTGATCGAGATCGATCAACCGTTCACCAACCACAACGGCGGCTGGATCCAGTTCGGGCCGGACGGCTACCTCTACGTCGCCATGGGCGACGGCGGTGACGCCGGCGACCCGGGCAACCGCGCCCAGAACGGGCAGGAACTGCTGGGCAAGATCCTGCGCCTGGACGTGGACAACCCCGCCGGCGGCCTCAACTACGGCATCCCGCCGAGCAACCCTTTCGTCAACGACCCGAACGTCCGCGACGAGATCTGGGCGCTCGGCACGCGCAACCCGTGGCGCTGCGACTTCGACAATCTGACCGGCGATCTGTGGATCGCCGACGTCGGCCAGAATCTGTGGGAGGAAGTGGATTTCGAGCCTGCCGGCAACGGCGGCCGCAACTACGGCTGGCGCATCATGGAGGGCAACCACTGCTTCAACCCGTCCTCGGGCTGCAATCAGACGGGGCTCGTGATCCCGATCCAGGAGTATTCTCACGGCGGCGCGCCCTTCCGGTGCTCGATCACCGGCGGCGTGGTCTACCGCGGCCGCAACATGGCCGACATGCACGGCCGTTACTTCTACGCCGACTACTGCAGCGGCCAGGCGTGGTCGCTGCGCTACGTCAACGGCACGGTGACGGACTTCACCGAGCACACCGTCGAGCTGGATCCGCCGGGTTCCGCGACCCTCAGTTCGATCATCGCCTTCGGCGAGGACGCCGAAGGCGAGATGTTCATTTGCTCGCAGGGCGGCGCGATCTACAAGGTGGTGCCCTCCGGCCTGCGTCTGCTCCTGCCGCAACTCGTCGCCGGCGCAGCCACCACCGTGCAGACCACTGGCGGCACCGCCAACGGCCTGACCGGCATCTTTTACAGCCTCACCGGCCTCGGCTCGACGCCCCTGCCGCCCGCCAACGTGACCCTCGGCATCGCCGGCGGCACGCTGATCGCCACGCGCCCGGCCGATGCCAGCGGCGCGGCCAGCTTCCCCGGCACGGTCCCGGCCAGCCTACAGAACCGCACCATCTGGATGCAGGCGGCGCAGTTCGGCAAGAAGTCGAACATCGTCGTCGAGGAGGTCGAATAGGCATGCGCGCCCGCGCCTTGTCGGCCGCGTGCGCGGCCATGGTCGCCTTCGCCGGCCTCGGCGCCGCCCAGCAGCAGCCGCTGGCCACGGAAGAGGTGGCCACCGGCCTGAACACGCCGGTGTGGGTCACCTTCGCGCCCGGCGACGACGCCTCGCGCATCTTCGTGGTGACGCACTGGGGCCGCATCCGCATCGTGGATCACGACGTCCTCAGCCCGACTCCGTTCCTCGACGTCCACTCCATCGTCACCTGGGACGCCAACGAACAGGGTCTGCTCGGCATGGTGTTCCATCCGGATTACCAGCAGAACGGACAGTTCTTCATCACCTACGTCGACCGCAACGGCGACTGGGTGCTGGCGCGCTATCTGCGCGACCCGCTCAACCCGGACCTCGCCGATCCGAACAGCGGCGTCATTCTGCTCACGATCGGCCACCCCTTCACCTGGCACCACGGCGGCTGGATGGAGTTCGGCCACGACGGCTTCCTCTACGTCGCCACGGGCGACGGCGGCGGGGTGGGCGATCCGGTCAACGGCGGGCAGCGCGGCGACACCCTGCTCGGCAAGATTCTGCGCATCGACGTGGATGGCGGCTTTCCCTACGCCATTCCGCCGAGCAATCCCTTCGTCAACGACCCGAACTTCCTCGACGAGATCTGGGCCTACGGCGTGCGCAATCCGTGGCGCGGCGACCTCGACGACCTCACCGGCGACATGTGGTTCGGCGACGTGGGTCAGGACATCTGGGAAGAGGTGAGCTACGCCCCCGCGGGCGTCGGCGGCCTCAACTTCGGCTGGCGCCTGATGGAGGGCACCCACTGCTACAACCCGGCGAACTGCAGCACCGCCGGCCTGACGCTGCCGATCCTCGACTACCAGCACGGCGGCTTCCCGTACCGCTGCGCGGTGTCGGGCGGCGTGGTCTATCGCGGCCGCGCCATGGCCACGATGCACGGCCGTTTCTTCTACGGCGACTACTGCTCCGGCGAAGTCTGGTCCACGCTGACGGACGGCGTGACCGCCGTGGATCTGCGCGACCACTCCGCCGATCTGGCGGTCACCATGGGTTCGAGCCGCGCAATCATCGGCTTCGGCCAAGACGCCGACGGCGAGATCTACGTCTGCGACAAGAACGACGGCAGCGTCAACCGCATCGTGCCGGCCGGCCTGCGTCTGCGCGTGCCGCAGCTCGTCGCCGGCGCGCCGGCGACGGTGGACGTCAGCGGCGGAGCGCCCAGCGCGACCGTCGGCGTGGCCTTCAGCGTGAGCGGCCTCGGCAGCACGCCGGTGCAGCCGCTGAACGTCACGCTTTCGCTGGCGCGAGCCAGTCTGCTCGTTCTCGGCGGAACGGACGCCACCGGCGGCGCCTCCTTCCCGCTGACGGTGCCGCCCTCGGCCGCCGGCCGCACGGTGTGGTTCCAGGCGGCGCAGCGCAACCAGGTTTCGAACGTCCTGGTCGAAGCCATCGAGTAGGGTTCCAGGGGGCCGGGAGCGCGGCGTTCTCGTGCTAATCTTTTCCTCCATGCGCTTCGCGCGACTCCCCCTCGCCCTCGCCCTCCTGGCCGCTCCGGCCGGGGCCCAGCAACCGCTCGACACGGAGGTCCTGGCGACCGGCCTGAACACGCCGGTGTTCGCCGTCACCGCCCCCGGCGAGCCCTCCTCGCGCCTCTTCGTCGTGACCCACTGGGGCCGCGTGCGCATCATCGAGGACGGGGTGCTCCTGCCCACGCCCTACCTCGACATCAGCGCGATCCGGCACTGGGCCGGCGAGGACGGCGCGAACTGCATCGCCTTCCACCCGGACTACGCCAACAACGGGCGCATGTTCATCACCTACGCCGACCTCAACGGCGACTGGGTGCTGGCCGAGTACCTGCGCGATCCCAACGACCCGAACTTGGCGGACCCGAACGGCGGACGCGTGATCCTGTTCATCCCGCATCCTTCGCCGATCCACTACTCGGGCTGGATGGAGTTCGGCAACGACGGCTACCTGTACATCGGCGTCGGCGACGGCGCCGACCAGGGCGATCCGCTCAACCATTCGCAGCGCGGCGACGTCCTGCTCGGCAAGATGCTGCGCATCGACGTGGACCATCCCGCCGGGGGCCTGAACTACGGCATCCCGCCGGGCAACCCTTTCGTCGGCGACCCCAACTTCCGCGACGAGATCTGGCAGATTGGATTGCGCAATCCGTGGCGTTGCGACTATGACGAGGCCACGGGCGACATCTGGATCGGCGACGTCGGCTTCAACACCTGGGAGGAAGTGGATTTCCTGCCGGCGGGCACCGCGGGCGCCAACCTCGGCTGGCGCATGATGGAAGGCAATCACTGCTACGACCCGCCGACCAACTGCAACCCCAACGGCACCCACACCCTGCCGATCCACGAGTACATTCACGGCGGCTTCCCGTACCGCTGCTCGGTGACGGGCGGCAAGGTCTACCGCGGCGCCGCGATGGCCGACATGCAGGGCCGCTTCTTCTTCGCCGACTACTGCAGCGGCGAGGTTTGGAGCATGCGCTGGGACGGCAGCCAGGTGGTCGACTTCCACGACCACACCCCGGAATTGTCGGCGGCGCTCGGTTCCTCGCCGCAGATCACCGGCTTCGGCACCGACGCCGACGGCGAGATCTACATCCTCAACTCCGCCGACGGCTCGGTGCATCGCATCATCCCGGCAGGCCTGCGCATCCAGGTGCCTGCGCTGACTGCCGGCGCGGCAGCCGCGGTGGAGGCCACGCACGGCGCCGCGAACGGCACGGTCGCGCTGCTCTACAGCCTCACGGGCCTCGGCGCGACGGATCTACCGCGCATCGGCGTCACCCTCGGCATCGTCAACCCGGCGCTCGCCGCGATCGGCGTCACCGACGCCAGCGGCGCCGCGAGTTTCGCCGGGGTGCTGCCGCTGGCCCTGCAGGACCGCGGGATCTGGCTGCAGGCCATTCAATTGGGCCTGAAGTCGAACGTCGTCGCGCGGCACGTCCACTAGGCCTCGCCGCGCGTCCAGGCTACTCTCCCAGCCATGCTGCTGCATCTCACTCCGCAGGAAGGCGGCGCCTTGCTCGGGGCGCTCCTCGTAGGCATCGGCCTGGGCTGGGCGGCGCGATCCGCCTGGCGCCGGCGCCGCGTCTGAGCGGCGGCGGGCGCCGATCAGCCTACAGCCCGCGGCGCGCGCGCCGTTTCGCCGCCGCCAGAGCGTCGTCGAGCCGCGGCGCTGGCGTCGCCGGCGGCGCGGCCGCGGGCGCAGCCTCCGGAGCGCCCGGCGGCGTCGGCGGTGCGCCGGCGCGCTCGGGCGGCATCGCCGGCTGCCGGTCGCGCAGAAGCCGGCGCCACCACGCGGGCGCCCGCACGCTCGCGCCGAAGCGGCGCCAGGCGACCTCCGCCAGCAGCAGCAGCAGCGCCGCGAGCGTCAGGACCGCGCCCAGCGGCCGCGTGGCCCGCCCGCCGCGCTCGCCGGAGAGGATCTCGGGCGCGGTCGGATCCACGCGCCCGCCGCTGATGCGGGCGATCCGCCCCAGGAGTTGTTCGCCCTCGCGCGGGTCGGCGCGCAACTCGAACTCCGGCGAGAAGGACACCGCCAGCGACTCGGCCGGAAGCGCGCGGCCGTCTTCGGTGACGGCGGCGAAGCGATAGATGCCGTCGAGACCGATCGGCACGCGGCCCTCCCAGCGCCCGGCGCCGGACGGCGTCAACGGCACGCGCTGCGCGCTGCCGTCCGGCCGGAGCACGCGCACTTCGGCCGCGCCCGCAGCCGGCGCGCCGACCGTCGCGGATTCCACGATCACACGCGCCTCGCGGCCCTCGCGGCGCACCGTGGTGAACCAATCCTCGCCCGCGTCTTCGCTCGACACCCACTGCGCCAGCGTGGCCAAGGCCTCCGCGGCGCGCGGCCAGTCTGCTTCCGCCACGCCGAAGCTTCCGTCCACCTGGCCGCAGAATGCGGCGGTGCGTCCGAGGCCGGATTGCATGCTGGCGAGCACCGGCGCGGCGTTCTCGTCCGTGGTGACGGCGCCTTGCGCCGCTTCCGGCCGCAAGTAGGTGAGGTTGTAGCCGGGAAGCGTGCACCAAGTTCCCGGCGGCAGCGCCGCCACCGCGAACAGTCCGGGCGTGGTGCGCGTTCCCGCGGACTCTTCGACGAAGGTGGCGCGCGCCGCGAGCAGCGTGTCCTGGGCGAACAGGCGCGGCAGCTCCTCCGGCGAAGTCGTGAAGTAAATCTCGCCGCCGCCTTGAGCCGCGATGCTGCGCAGGAACGCCGCGTCGCTGTCCGCCGGGGTGCCGAGCGCCACCACCGAGACGGTGGTGCCCTGCGCCGCCCACTCCGCCAGCAGCTTGGCGCTGTCGCCGGGCTCCTCGGCGTCGGCGGCGTCCGCGAACAGGATGACGTGCCGATTGCTCAAGCCGCTGCTCGCGAACTGGCGCTTCGCCGCCATCAATCCGGTGTAGGTGAAGATGCCGCCGCCGCCGGAGCGGATGCCGGACACGCGCCGCGCCAGCCCCTCGGCATCGCCCGCGGGCGTCAGCGGAACGACCACGTGCGGTTCGGAGTCCACCGCGATGACCGCGACCTCGTCCAGCGCCGACAGCAGGCGCACGGCTTCCATGCAGCCGGCGTTGGCCAAGTCCATCTTGGTGCGCCCGGCGCCCGCGGCGGCGCTCATCGAGCCGGAGCGGTCGAGCACGATGCACAGGGATAGGCCGAGTTTGCGCTGCTCGACGCGCATCTCCATCGTCACCGGCAGCAGCGCGTCGAGCGCGGAACGGTAGTAGCCGCCGGGCGCGAAGGAACCGCGGCCTCCCGTCATCAGCAGGCCTGCTCCGAAGTCCGCGACTTGCCGCGCGAGGTGCGGCAGAAGTCCGCTGATGCGGCCGGCCTCGACGTTCTCCAGCACGAAGCCGGCGTACGACTCGAGCCGCCAAGGCTCCCAGGCGGCGACCTCCTCCGGCGCGCGCGCCTCGACCGGCAGGCCGGCGCCTTCGCAGGCGCGCGCCAAGCGTCCGCGCGTACTGCCGTCGTTGAGCAGCAGCAGGGCGCGGCGACCCGCCACGCTGACCGCGCCGAGACCGGCGTCGTTCGCCGGTTCGCCGTCGCCGGCGCGCCTCAATTGCAGCCGGTAGCTGGCGAGGCCGGGCGCGCGCGCGCGATCGCGCAGCAGCAGCCGGTTCAAGCCGGCGCGCAGTTCGGCGCGACCGTTCGCGATCTCGACCCCGTCGCGCGACAGCGTCCAATCGGCCGGACCGGCGGCGGTGGCGCGGATCCACGCCGGGAAAGTGAAGGCCTCGCCGGGGCCGACGCGCGGCGGCAGCCCCAACTCCTCGACGGCGACGTCCGGGCCGGTTGGCCGAGGGACGGGGCGCACGTCCATGCGCACTCCGCGCGCAGCGGCACGGCGCGCCGGGCCGTCGGGATCCGCGCCATGCGCCTCGCCGTCGGAGATCACCAACACCGAGCCCGGCCGATCCGGGCGCAATAAGGCCAGCGCGGCATCCAGCGCGCGCGTCAGATTGCTGCCGTCGGCGTCCACGGCCTCGCCGAAGCCGCTGAAAAGGAAGTCCTCGCTGGGAGGGACGGCGACTTGCGCGTCGGCGCCGAAGCCGATCACCGCCAGACGGTCGCCCGCTCGCGCCGCTTCGCGCAGCAGCGGGGCCAGTCCGGTGAAATCCCGCTCGGCGCGGCCGCCCGCGGAGCGCGATCGGTCCACCACCACCACCAGATCCCGCCCGCGGCCGGCGCCGCCGGCCCACGGATCCGCCAGCGCCAGGAGCAGGCAGGCGGCGACGCCGAGTCGCAGCCACCAACTGAGCGTGCGCGGCGAACCCGCGCGCGCCAAGACCCAGCCGAGCGGGAGGCCGAGCAGGAGCAGCTCGGGATGGAGGAAGCTCACGCCTCCCTCCGGCGCGCCAGCAGAGTGGCGTTGGCGGCGAGCGCGGCGGCGCAGACGGCAAGCAGCACGAGGCGCAAGGGCGAGTCCGTACGCGCGACCCCGAACGCCTCCGCCGCGCCGCCGCGGTTGCCGGCCGCGCGCTGGCTCAAGTCGGACTCCGCCGCGTCGAGAAAGTTCACCGCGAAGAGCGCGCGCTCGCCCTCCGGGCCCAGCAGGCGGTAGGCGTCAGCGGGGGGGAGGTCGTCCAGGTCGAGCTCCGTCGCGCCGCGCCATGCGCGCTCGACGCCGGGTCCGCGCAAGCGCAACTCCGTCGGCGCGTCGGCGCGGTAGATGAAGGCCTGGCCGCAAGCGACGGCCGTGGCTCGCGGCCCGGGCAGGCCCGCGCGCACGGCTTCCACCAGATTGGCGAGGAAGATGGGCCAGTCCGGCGTGCGCTGCAGCGTGGAGCGCGCCGCGACGAGGTTGAGGCGAAGAATTGGCGCCGCTTCTCCCGAGTCGCAGAGCAGCGGCACCTCGCCGACGGCCACTCGCACCAGACCGGGCATCGCGAAGGCGGCGTCGCGCGTCCACAGCACGCCGTCGAGGGCGACTCCCTCGAGCAAGGGCCACCGCCGCTCCGCGGCGAAGGGTCCGGCGTAGGCTTCGAGCGCTCCGGCATCACGCGGCAGAAGAAGCGTCCAAGCGGGAGCCGGCGCTGGTTCGTGGCCGATGACGAGGTCGGCCGGCTCGTCCGCCGCCGCAGCCAGGACCTCTGGCAGGGCTTCGAACATGCGCTCGAGGAGGAGGTGGCGCGTCTCCACTTCCTCGAGGTCGAGGCGCACGCGCACCGGGCGGCGCGGCGGCGGCGGGAGGCTGGCGTGATCGTCCAGGGTCAGCGCGTCCGCGTCGAGGCTCAGGATCACGGTCGGCGCGCCGCGCGGCACGGACAGCGTGAAGCGCGCCGCAGCTCCGGCCTCGAGGTCGAGATCGCGCGCGTGCAGCTCACCGCCCTCGGCCGTCACGCGCAGCCGGCGACGTGCAGGCTCGGTTGAGAAGTTGCGCACGGTGAAGCGGAGCTCGTCCTCGTCGTCCGTTGCCGGCACGCGCTCCGCCGCCACGAAACCGGCGTTGGGCATGGCGCGGCCGACTGCCACGACTTCCGTCTCCGGCCCGAAGTCCGCGGCGGTAGTCAGGGCATCGGTGATGAGCGTCACGCCGCCTTCGCCGGCAAGCTCGCGCGCCAGCGCGACGGCCGCGGACAGCGGGTGATCCGGCGCCGCGGGGCGCCAGGCGGCCAACGCGGCACGCGCCTCCTGCGGCAGCGCGTCCGGACCGGCCAGCAAGCTCGGCTGCGCGCCGCTGCGCACCAGGGTCACGCGGCCGCGACGGCCGACGGCGGCAATGCGCGCTTCGGCGGCCGCCAGCGCGGCGCGGCGCGTGTCGTAGCCGCCGGGCGCCGCCTCGGCGGCGCTCATCGAGGCGGAATCATCGAGCACGAGCACGGCGCGCGCCGCTTCACCGGGACCGAAAGGACGGAAATCGGCGAGATAGAGCGCGGCCGCCAGCGCCGCGGCGGACTCGAGCCACAGGCTGGCATTCTGGCGCCAAGGCCGGCGTCGCGGACCGGCGTACGCCGTCTGGCCGGCGTCTTCCCAGAGGAACAGGGCGGAGACCTCCTGCTCACGGTGTCGACGCCGGAACAGGTGCAGCGCCACGAGGGTCGGCAGGGCGAGCAGCGCCCACAGGCCGGCGGGAGCGCCGAACCAGCTCACCGCTCCTCCAGCCACCCGGCCGGCGCCAGCGAGCCGCGCGCCCAGGCGCTGAGGCCCGCGCCCACCGTGTCCTGGCCGGCGACCGCCCGCACCAAGGCGCCGTCATGCTGCTGCAACGCGAGCGCCAGGTCTTCGCTCAGGCGCTCGAGGCGCCGCCGATAGCGCGCGGCGCTGGCGGCGTCCACCTGGAGCTCGCGCTCGGCGCCGCTTTCGACGTCGCGCAAGCGCAGCGCGCCGCGCAGTTCCGGCGCGGCGTCCTCAGGATCGAGGAGCTGCACGCAGAGGGTGCGCCCGGCGCCCCGCGCGATTCGGGCGATGGCGGCGGGCGAATGGGGGAACAAGAAATCGCTCAGCACGATGCGCAGGGTGCCGGGACGCAGCAAGCCGGCGAGCGGCAGGTCGGGAAGAGCGCGCGCGCTCGCAAGCGGCAGCAGTGCGGCATCCAGGTCGCGCAGCATCGGGGTTGGCAGCTCCAGGGGAGAATCCTGGGCGGCCACCGCGCGCACCGCGTGCTCGCCGGCGGCGGCGCCCGCCAAGAAGGCGGTGAGCGCGCGCAAGCCTGCAGCCTTGGCGGGCGTCAGCGCCATCGAACGGCTGGCGTCCAGCACGATCTCGACCGTGGAAGCCACCTCTTCGCGATGCAGGCGCGTGTGCAAGGAACCGGTGCGCGCGAAGGCGCGCCAGTCGAGATGGCGCAGATCGTCACCGGCCTGGTAGGCGCGATGCTCGTGGAATTCCAGGGAGGAACCGGCGCGACGTCCGAGCCGCTGGCCGGCGGGACCGGCGCCGACGCGCTCGGGCGGCACGAGCCGCCAAGCGGAGCCCAGCAGGTAAGGATCGCTCATGCCGGCGACTCGGCGTCGCGCGCGCGCCGGATCTGCCGCACGGCGCCGACGATGCGGCGGACGGCCAGAGCCAAGCCGGCTCCGCCGACGATGAGCCAGAGCACGAGCCCGGCCCCGGCGCGACCGTCGCTGGCGAGGACCAGCAGGCCGAAGGGGTTGAGCGAACCGACGGCGTCGGAGTCGACGACGCCGAAGATGCCCGCCAAGATGACGTGCGCGACCGCCACGATCGGCACGCCGGCGTAGGCGAGGAACACCCAGCGCGGACGCGCCGCGCCGGCGCGTCCGGCGCGCGCCGGCAGCCAGGTGCCGGCGGCGAGGCACAGCAGCAGCATGCCGAGAGGGAGCTGCGCGCCGTGCGTATCCCAGGACCCGCCGCGCGACCCCGCCGGCATCAAGTACAGCAGCGTGACCCCGCCCAGCAGGGTGAGCCACAACGCCGTCGCGGCGCCTCCGCCGGGAAGGAACATCATGCTGCGCCGCCCTTCCGTGCGGCGGAGCTCGCGCCGGGTCCGCGGGTCGAGGACGTCCGGTTCGCAGAGGTTCGGCAGCATCAGGAAGGTGGCGAAGGCGTACAGGCTGCTGACCGCGAAATGCAGGGGACCGGGCCAGTGGTTGTCCCACAAGGAGAAGGCGGCGATGAGCAGCGCGGCGCCGGTGAGTGCGACGACCGCCACACGCACGCGGCCGATCGCCGGCTGCGCGACGTGCGCCAACAACCAGGCGGAGAGGGCGTAGAGCCAATAGCACAGGCCGAGGATCAACGCGCCGGTGAGCAGCATTCCGATCAGGAACTGCACCAGGGCGCCGCCTCCGCCGCCGAGTCCGAAGGCCAAGGCCGCGGAAGCGGCGATCCACGCGGCGCAGCTGCCGCCGAGGGCGATCAGCAGCAGTCCCAGCAGCAGATTGCCCGCCAAGGCGGTGCGCGCCAGGCAAGCCGCCCAGATGCCGAGCATGTTCAGGCAGCAGCCTGCCAGCGTGGTCAGCAGCAGGATGCACCCCGCCAGCACGGTGTCCACGCCGAAGAGCGAGAACGCGGCGGCGAAACCGGGAAGGAATGCGCTGAAGATCAGCAGCGTGAGGACGGCGGCCGCGGCGAACTTGCCGGCCACGATGCGCGCCGGCGTGAGGCTGGTGAGCGCGAGGGCGTCGAGCAGGTGCTGCTCGCGTTCGGCCGCCATGCCGCGGTTGGCGAGCACCGGGCCGACCAGGAAGACCGCCACGGTGTAGGCGGCGCTGAGGCCGAAGAAGAGGTCGCGTCCGGACTGGTTGCGGTTCCAGGAATCGATCTCCGCCAGGATCACGCTCGCCACGATGGTGGCGACGATCAAGGTGAGGACGAAGGCGCCGCGGAAGAGGCGGCCGCGCAGGAATTGGCGCAAGTCCTTGATCAGGACCGGATTCGCCCGGTCCAAGCGACGCTGCGCGGCCGCCGGGATCATTGCAGGTCTCCTCGCGTGAAGGACATGAACATGTCCTCGAGGTCCACCTGGTGGCCGCGGAACTCGAGCGGCCGCAGCCCGCGGCGCACCAGGTCCTCGAGCAGCGCGGCTTGGCGCGCGGCGTCGCCGTCGAACTCCACCCGCATGCCGCCGCGGTCGGGGGTGGCGCGCAGCACGCCGGGATGCTCGGCCAGCGCCCGCTCGAGCGCGCCGGCATCCGCCAGCACGCGCACGAACAGCAGCGTGTGGCGCTGCAGGTCCTGCGCCAGGTCGCGCAGCGCCCCCGAGCGCACCAGGCGGCCGCGTTCGATCACAACGACGCCGTCGCAGGTCTCCGACAACTCCGCGAGGATGTGCGAGGAGATCAGGATCGACTTCCCTTGCGCCGCGAGCGCGCGAATGAGCTCGCGGAACTCGATGCGCGCCCGCGGATCGAGTCCGTTCGCCGGTTCGTCGAGGATCAGCACAGCCCGTCCATCATCCGCTCCAACAACTCGCCGAGGTCGGCGAAAGCGACGACCGCGTCGATGCGCTCGCGGCGCCGCTCGGCGTCGAGGCCGCAGGCGCGGGCGAAAAAATCGAGGTACTCGCGCACGGTGGTGTGGGCGTAGGCGCCGAGCGCGTCCGGCATGAAGCCGATGCGGCGGCGCGCCTGATCCGGCTCCGTCAGGACCGAGCAACCGTCCACCCACACTTCGCCGGCATCCGGCAGGTCCAAGGTGGCGCAGATGCGCATGGTCGTGGTCTTGCCGGCGCCGTTCGGCCCGATGAAACCCCACACCTCGCCGCGCGGCACGCTGAAGGAAAGATCGTCCACGGCGAGCAGGCCGGGATACTGCTTCGTGAGTCCGCGGACCTCGAGCAGCGTCGTCACGGCGCCTCCGCCGTCTCGCCGAAGACCCAGTGAAGGGCGATGCGACGGCTGGCCGGAACGCCGCAGGCGGGAATCCAGGGCGCCGCGTCGCTCCGCGCCCGCCAACAGCCGCGCGGCAGTTCGCGCGGAATCTGGGCCGGCCAGGACGGGCCGGAGAAGTCGAGTTCCGGCTGCCAGCCGTCTTCCTCGATCCGCTCGAGCGCCAGGGAGGCGCCCGGCTGGAGGGCGCCGTCCGCGCGCCACAGCGCGCCCGTCGCGTCGCGCCACGTCAGATCTCGCAAGGGTTCGTCGAATCCGCTGATCGCGAGCACGCGTTCGCCGTCGGCGCGAAACTGCAGCGCCGCCCGCAAGCTGCCGCTCCAGGCTCCGCGCCACTCGACCGGAATGCGCGCCGGCGCCCAATTGCCCGTGAGCGCGCCGCCGACTTCGGGCTGCGTCGAGAAGCGCTCCGAGGAGCCCGGCAGGAGGTTGATCTCGGCCGGGAGGATCAGCGTGCCCGCCTCCAGGCGGGGCTCGAGGCCGAAGGAATTGCCGGCGAAGATCTGGCGGGAGAAGAGCGCGCCTGCTTGGTGCTCGCCCTGAGCGAGCCAGGTGAAACTCACCACCGCGTCCTTCTTGCCGACTCCCTGGGCGAAGACGGCCAGCGCCGCCACCACCAGCGCGAATCCGACGGCGAGGAGCGGCGTCCAGAACAGGAAGCGCCACGTGCGCTCCGGGCGGCGGCGCTGACGCGCCCACTGCACGGGTCCGGCGACCACGGCGAAGGCCAGCAGCAGGAGGGTGAGCGAGCGCTTGGGAATCTCGTCGACGCCCGGGATCGCGGCGGCGAAGGCGTTCAAGCGCTGGCCCAGCGGTCCGTCCGGATGGTCGACGCGCGGCGCGCGCTCGTGCTCGCCGAGCGGCACGTAGCTCAACTCGCGCGCGATCGCGGCCAACTCCAGCGGCGCGGCGCCGATGGGCAGGCCGATGCGACCGAAGCCGTGGCGGTAGAAGGCCGGCTCGTCGGCCGCTTGACTGCTCGGAAATCCGAGGCGGAAGCTCTCCTCCACGGGCATGCCGCAGCGTTCCAACCAGCTCGAGGCCTCCTGGCGCGGGCCGTTCACCACGAGCACGCCGCCGAGCCGCACCCAGGAGGCCAATGCCGCGGCCGCCGCGGCGCTCGGCGCGCTGCGCGGGTCGCACACCACCATGGACAGGGTGCTGTAGGCGCGCCAGTCCTGCGGCAGGCTGGCGTCGTCCATGCCGCGCGCGAAGGGCCGCACTTGCAGCAGGCCGGATTGCAGATCGGCGGCGGCGATGGGCGAATCGCTCACGGCTGCGGCGGCCGCGCTGGCGGATCCGGCGTCTGGCCCCACCATCAGCATGCCCAGCTGCAGTTCGTCCGCGCTGGGGCTCGAGTAGGAGCGCAGCATGAGCGCGCCGAGATGTTGATCGCCGACCCGCAGGGCGACGCTGATCGCGCTCCCGCCGGTGGCAAGGGGCGCCACGGGCACGAGCCAGTCGAAACTGCGGCTGGCGCCGGGCTCGAGCAGCAACTCCGCTTCGGCCGCGAGCACGTCGTCCCAGCCGCTTTGGCAGGAGATGGAGAGGCGCGTCGGGGCGGCGCGCTGGCTCTCGACCCGCAGGCGCACCGGCACCCAGCCGCCGGTCTGGGAACTGGGCATGGCCGTCGCCGCCTCGGCGCTGACGCCCAGCGCCTGGATGGACTTGACCTCTTCCTGAGCTCGGGCCTCTCCGGACGCCGCCCAGCAGAGTGCCGCTGCGAGCAGCGTCGCGCGCGCCTCAGCGCGCGGCATCGCGGACTTCCGCCGGCACGGGTTCGCCAAGCTCGGGCACGGAAGCGAGCAGGGCGTCCACGAGCGCGCGCGGCGTGACGCCGTCGAGCCGCGCACGGTAGTCGAGGATCAAGCGGTGGTTGAGAGCCGGATGCAGAACGCGGCGCACGTCGTCGAAGCCGACCGCCGTCTTGCCGCCGAGCAGCGCCTCGACGCGCGCGGCTTCGGCGATGGCGATCGCCGCGCGCGGCGACGCGCCATAGCGGACGCTGGCGCGCACCGACGCGGGCGCCGCCGAGTCATCGGGATGCGACGCCGCGCACAGGCGCGCGATCCAGCCCGCCACGGCCTTGGGCAGCTGCACGCGGCCGGCGATCTCCTGGAAGCGCAGCAGCGCCGCCGCGTCGGCCACCGGCACCGGCGCCGGCGGTCGCCCGTGGCGGCGCTCGGTGATGATGCGCTGCATCACTCCGGCGTCGACGCCCGGCACTTCGACGCGGAACAGGAAGCGGTCGAGCTGCGCCTCCGGCAGCGGGTAAGTGCCCTCCATCTCGATCGGGTTCTGCGTCGCCAGCACGAAGAACGGTTGCGGCAGATCGCGGGTCTCGCCGAGCACGGTGACGCGGCGTTCAGCCATCGCTTCGAGCAGCGCCGACTGCGTCTTCGGCGAGGCCCGGTTGATCTCGTC
>CAZDMB010000019.1:0-20011 GCA_964506175.1 uncultured Planctomycetales bacterium
ATAGACCAGGCTGTTGGCGATGATGCCGGCCGTCAGCGGGTGGCCCATCTCCGTCGCCCATTTCTCGATGGTCCAGTCCTGCGGCAGCACGCTGTGGTACCAGGAGCCGGGCGCCGCCACGCTCGTCAGGATCACCGCCAGATGCGGCAGCAAGGCGAAAGCGAGCACGACGATGAAAGGCGCGAGCGCCAGCGCGGCGCGCGCGCCGCGCAAACGCCGCGGCGACGCCACCGCGGCATTGCGACCGGCCGCGGCGGAGGCACGGCGGCCGAACAGGAGGCGCCCCGCCGCGACCAAGCCGGTGCAGGCCAGGAGCAGCACGGCGGTGAGGGCGTAGGGGGTAGCGTCGCTGCCGATTTCCTTGAGCGCGTCGAATACCTGCACCGGGGCGCAGCGCGCGTAGTTCAGCATCAGGGGAGTGCCGAGTTCGGTGAAGGACCAGATGAACACCAGGATGCCGCCGGCGAAGAGACCCGGCGCCATCAGCGGCAAGGTGATGCGGCGGAATTTGCGGAATCCGGTGCAGCCGAGATTCTCCGCCGCCTCGCCGAGCGCCGGGTCCACGTTCGCGAGCGCGGCGGCGGCGTTGAGATACATCAGCGGGAAAAGGGCGAGGGCTTCGAGCAGAATCACCCCGCCGATGCCGGCAGCGCCGGTCCAGTCGCGTTCGAGGCCCAACAGGGCGTTGACCGCCCCGTAGCGGCCGAAGAGCTGCTGCCAGCCGACGGCGCCGAGGAACGGCGGCAGGATCATCGGCATCAGCATCAAGGCCGTGACGCTGCGCTTGCCGGCGAAGTCGAAGCGGTCGGCGATCCAGGCAAGCGGCACGGCGATCAGGCTCGCCAGCAGCGTGACACCGGACGCGATGAGGAAGGAATTCTTCAGGCCTCCGGCGTAGACGGGATTGGCGAGCACGCCGCGCAGGTGCTCGAGCGTGAACGCGCCGCCCTCGCTGAAGCCGCCGGCCAGCACCGTCCACAGCGGCGCGAGAAACAGCGCGCCCAAGGCCGCGGCGGCGGCGGCAAACATGCAGCGGGCGAGGCGGCGGGACATCATGGCCGGCCGCCGCCCGCCAACGCGCGCGCTGCCTTGAAGTTGCCGCGGAAGAAGTCGCTCCACGCCGCGAGGTAGTCCGCCCGCGGACCCGCGGTGGTGATCGGCGCCGTATCCCAGCGGACCGGCAGCGCCCGCAGGCGCGCGAGCGCCGCCGCGTTGGTCGGCGCCGCGGGACCGCCGTGCGCGCACACCGCCGCCCATGCCGCGCGCAACTCCGGCCCGGCGTCGAGGCAGGCGGCGCGCGTCAGGTCGCGCAACGCCGCGAAGTGGCGCGACGTCCACCGCGGCCGGTAGGTGAACTGCGCCGCCAACGCGTAGGCGTCGATCGCAGGATCCGCGAAATCCTCGCTCAGATGCGGCGCGTGGCGCGCGAACGCCGCGGCCAGCGCCGGATCGGCGGAGGGAAAGAAGTCGCGACGGATGGGGTAGCGCCGCAGCGCCGCGCTCGTCGGGCCGCCGGGCTCGCCGGGCCGGTAGCACCACAGCGCTTGACCCGCCGTGCTGAAGACGAACTCCAGGAACAGCACCGCGGTCGCGCGGGCGGGCGCGCCGCGCAGCAGGCTGATCGGGTCGCAGGTGACGCCCGCTCCTCCCGCCGGGATGCGGAAGCCGACGCGCTGCGGCGCCGACGCCGGCGAGAACTGCGCCTGCGTGCGGCCGTAGAAATCGATCGCGATTCCGGCGGCGGTCTCGCCGGCAGCCACCTCATGAGGCACGCGCTGGGAGGAGGGGCTGAACGAGCGCGCGTTCGCTCCCAGTCGGATGATCAACCCCACGCCCTCGTCCCAGCCGCGCGCCAGCGCCTCCTGGTAGGCGGCGGGTGCCGTCGCGGGATCGCGCTCGATCGCCTCCACCTCGTCCGCGGAGAAGCCGGCCGCGTTCAGGGAGGCGGCGATCCGGCGCTGGACGATGCCTTCGAAGGCCTTGGTGACGCTGGAGGATTTAGTCGGATCGGCCAGGCCGAGTTGGCCGCGCAGACGCGGATCCGCGAGGTCGGCCCAGGCGTCCGGCACGGGCAAGTCGAGCGCGGCCAGCCGATCACGGTTGAAGACGATGCCGAAAGTGGAGAGCGCACAGCCGTACCACAGTTCGGTGCGCCACGTCTGGCCGCCGCTGGCCGCCGGCACGAGCGCGAGTTCCGCGGGCTCCTCCGCCGGCCACGGATCCACCAGCAGGCCTTGCTCGGCGGCTCGCTGGTGCTCGAAATCCCCGCCGCCGAAGAAGAGATCGATGCCCAAGGAGAAGGCCGCCGGCGAATCCGTGGCGCGAAATGCGCGCCACAGCGCGCCGCCGGCCGGATCCTCCGGCGCGGCGCGAGCGAGCAGCGTTTCGACGCCGCCCGCCGGTGGCGCTTCGCCGCGCCGCCGCCACCAGGCGCGGGCAGCGTTGACGGCTTCGCTCGCCAGGTAGCGGCCGATCTCGCTCGTGCCGCCGATCACGACCCACTCGATGCGCGCAGGCCGCCCGGTGCGCGCGGCGTGCCACGCGGCGAAGGCGCGTGCGAACTCGGCGCGGATCGCCTCGTTGTGCGGCGTGATGATGCGCAGGACGGCCGCGTCCGCGCCGCGCTGCGGCCTTGCCGGCGCCTCGCCGGCGGCGGAGCGCGCGGCAAAGGGCAGCGCCAGGACGGCAGCCAGCAGCAGCACGAGCGGCAGCCAGCGCCGCATGTCAGTCGTCAAGAACCACCACGTCATCGGGCGCGCAGTGCAAGGACACGGCGCCGCGCTCCCGGGGTGGCGCATGCGCCTCGAAGGCGCGCAAGCGCAGGTCGGCGGCAGCGCGCAGATGGTGCTGCGTGCCCTCGCCGAGGAAAGCGGAGTCCTCCAGGACCGCGGCGCAGGCGTTCGCGCCGGATGGGGCCGCGCCGATGCGCAGGGCTTCCGGCCGCACCGACAGCGTCACCGCCGCGCCGACGGCCGGCGCCGGCGCCGTTAGGGCCGCGGTCCGCCACTCGCCCGCGGCGGTCCGCACCCGCACGCCGCCGCCGTCGCGCTGGACGACGGTGCCCGGCAGGAAGTTGGTGTCCCCGAGGAAATGCGCGACGAAGCGGGATGCCGGGCGATGATAGAGAGCGTCGGGCGCGCCGACTTGCGCCAGCCGGCCGGCACGCATGACGGCGATGCGGTCGGCGATGGCCAGGGCCTCCTTCTGGTCGTGGGTGACGAACACCGCCGTGAGTCCGGCGTCCTTGCAGATGCGGCGGATCTCGCCGCGCATGTCCTCGCGCAGGCGCGCGTCGAGACTGGCGAGCGGCTCGTCGAGCAGCAGGCAGCGCGGCCGCACCACCAAGGCGCGGGCCAGCGCCACGCGCTGCTGCTGGCCGCCGGAGAGTTGTGCCGGACGCGCGTCAGCGCGTTCGCTCATGCGCACCAGGGCGAGCGCCTCCGCCACCCGCCGCGCGCGCTCGCTCGGCGTCACGCGGCGCATCTCCAGCCCGAAGGCGACGTTGTCGCGCACGGTGAGGTGCGGCCACAAGGCGTAGGACTGGAACACCAGGGCGGTGTCGCGCCGGTGCGGGGGCAGGTCGGTGACGTCCTCCTCGCCCAGGAACACGCGCCCGGCGGCGGGACGCGCCAGCCCGGCGATGCAGCGCAGCAGGGTGGTCTTGCCGCAGCCGCTCGGCCCGAGAAGGAAGAACAGCTCGCCGGCGGCGATCTCGAGGCTGACGCCGTCCACGACCGTCTGGCCGCCGTAGCGCTGGGTCAGTCCTTCGAGCCGGATCCGCACGCGGCGGCATTCTAGGACCAAGGGCGCGCGGCTTGTGAAGCCGGCGCCGGGAGGCCATCATGCGGCTCATCGGCACGCGCCTCATGGAATCTCCGCGCCCCTCCTTGCGCGCGCTCCTGCGCGAGCGCGTGCTCGTGCTGGACGGCGGCATGGGCACCTCCCTGCACGAGCGCGGCGTGTCCTTCCGCGACTGCTTCGAACTGGCGAGCGTCGAGCGGCCGCAACTCCTGCGGGACATTCATCGCGCCTTCCTCGACGCCGGCGCCGACGCCATCCAGACCAACACCTTCGGCGCCAACCGCTTCCGCCTGGCGAAGCATCACCTCGAGGCGCGCCTCGAGGAATTGCTCGACGCGGCGGCGCAACTCGCGCGCGAGGCCGCGGGGCAGCATCGCCTGGTGCTGGGCGCGCTCGGCCCCCTCGGCGCGGAGATGGAGCCGATCGGGAGGTTGGCGCACGAAGAAGTGCGCGGCGCCTATCGCGAACTGGCCGCCCGGCTGGCGCCGCACGTCGACGGCATCTCGCTCGAAACCTTCAACCACGTCGAGGAGTTGGTGGAGGCGGTGCGCGGAGTGCGCGAGGCCACCGATCTGCCGGTGCTGGCCTTCCTCAGCGTGAACGGCCGCGGCGAAACCACGCACGGCACGCCCGCGGCGGAAGGCGCGGTGGCCGTCGAAACCGCCGGTCCGGACGTCGTCGGCTTCAACTGCAGCACCGGGCCGCGCGCGGTGCTCGACGCGGCGCTGGCGGCGATGGCGGAGGTGGCGCTTCCGGTCGGCGCCAAGCCCAACGCCGGCGTGCCGCGCGAGATCGAGGGCCGGGTCTTCTACGAGAGCGACCCGGATTACTTCGCGCGCTTCGCCCGGCGCTTCCTCCAGGCGGGCGGCCGCGTGATCGGCGGCTGCTGCGGCACCACGCCGGAGCACATTCGCGCGATCGCGCGCGCCGCGCGCATGGCGCAGGCGCAGGATCTCTCCACGGCGACGCCCGCCGGCGGCGGGACGCGCGCGCCCAAGCTGCACGTCCGCGAGCATGCCCCGCAGCAGGCCGTGCCGCTGCCGCAGCGCTCCGCCTTCGGTGCCGCTCTCGCCGCCGGCGCCTGTCCCGTGAGCGTGGAACTGCTGCCGCCGCGCACGCCCGACATGAGCGGCTTGTGCGCCGCCGCGCGCGACCAGCAGGCCGCCGGCGCCCTCGCCATCAACCTGCCGGATGGGCCGCGCGCCTCGGCGCGCATCAGCAACCTCGCGGCGGCGGCGATCTTGCAGCGCGAGGTCGGCATCGAAGCCCTCATCCACTTCTGCTGCCGCGACCGCAATCTGCTCGGCATGCAGTCGGACTTGCTCGGCGCGGCGGCGCTGGGCTTGCACAACCTGCTCGTGGTCACCGGCGACCCGCCCTACCAGGGCAACTACCCGGAGGTGACCGCCGTGTTCGACGTCGATTCGATCGGCTTGTGCAACATCGTCGATCAACTGAACCACGGCCTCGACCTCGGTGGCAATCCGCTCGGCGCGCAGACCTCCTTCTGCTTCGGCGCCGCCTGGAACCACGCCGCGCTGGATCCGGGGCGCGAGCACGCGCGCTTCGGCTGGAAAGTCCGCGCCGGCGTGGATTACTTCATTTCCCAGCCGGTGTTCGACGCGGCGCAATTCCTGACGGCTCTGGCCGCCCTCCCGACGCCGCGCCCGCCCGTCCTCGCGGGCATCTGGCCGCTGCGCAGCCTCCGCAACGCCGAGTTTCTCCATTCGGAGGTGCCGGGCGTGCACCTGCCGCAGAGCGTGCTGCAGCGAATGGAAGAGGCCCACGCGCGCGGCCAGGCCGCGGCGGAAGGCCTCGCCCTCGCGCGCGCCACCATCGAGGAGCTGGCGCCGCACGTGCAAGGCTTCCAGTTGGCGGCCCCGTTCAACAAGATCGAGGGGACGCTGCCGCTGCTGGAGACGGTGCGCGCAAGCCGCTGACGAGGCGCGGCAGCGCGGTGACGTGCGCGATGGCGCAGTCCACCTGCGACGCCCCCGGGCCGACCGCCTCCAGAACCCAGCGCGGCGTTTGCGGCAGCTGCAGCAGCGCGAGCGCGCGCGGCGCGCCGGGCAGGCCGGCGCCGCGCAGGGCGAGCGGCGTCGCGAGGTCGAGCGACAACACGTCGCCCACCACCAGGTCGGCCTGCTCGCGCGCCAGCAGCGCGCGGTACTGCGGCCGGTCGGTGGCGACGAGGCGCCCCCCGCACGCGAGCGTGGCGGGCGCGGACGACAGCCATTGCTTGCCCGCGCGGCCGTAGGCGCGGAGTGGCGCGGCGCCCGGCTCGCTGTCGCGCGCGTCCGCCACTTCCAGGCCGTGGCAGGCGAACCAGCCCTGCACCTTCTCGAGCGGCGCGTTGCTGGCGAAGACCACGTTCACCCTCTCACGCAGCAGCCAAGCGAGCACGCGCTCCGCGCCGGGAGCGAGATCGTGCGGCACCTCGGCGCGGAAGCGCGCGCAGGTGGAGTGGTAGCAGTGGTCGAGGAAGGCGGCGACGCTCGGGTACTCGCCGAGGATGGCCGCGCGCAGGCGCGCGGCGTCGGCGTCCGGCCCGGCGTCCACCCACTGTCCCAGACTGGTAGGCATGGCGAAGACGTCTTCGTCCACGTACGAACTCAGGCGACCGGCGATCCGCCACCCATGCCGCTGCGGCTGCGCCAGGACGCCGGCTCGGAAGCGCGCGCAGACCGCCTCAGCCTGTTCCTGGCTCCAGCCGCCGAGGCGCGCGAACTCGGCGGTGAGATAGTCCGTCACCGCCTGCAGCTCGCGGCGCGGATCGGTCCAAACGCCGTCGAAATCGGTCAGCAGAGTGAAGCGTCCCACTCGCCCGCAGTTTACGGGCGAGCGCAACCGCCGCCGTTCACTTGGCGATCTGCTTCGTCATGCGCAGGATTCCCGCGCCCAGTTTCGAGTCCGTGCCCGGGCCGGCGAGCAGGGTGCCGTCGCGGTCCATCAGCAGAAAATGAAACGTGGTGGTTTCGTTGTTCGTCGCCGTCAGGACCACGTTTTCGATGCGGCCGATGGCGGAGTCGAAGAAGCTGAAGTTGCCGGCGCCGTTGACGTAGGTGCGGCGCACCGAGCCCTTGCCGGTGCGGGTCATCTTGCCCGAAACCACCGAGCCGGCGGCATCGAACTCGAGCTCCATCAATTGGCTGCGGCCGAGGGCGTTGGAGGCGTCGCCCGACCAGGTGCCCGCGAGCATGGCCTCGTCGAACATGTCGAGGCCGCTGGAGCGCACCAGTTCCAGGCTGCCGGTGACCGGGAACAGATCCGCGCCCACCTGCACGTAGGTGCCGGCGAGCACCGTCAGCGCCGCGTCCATGCTGGCGACCACCTGCAGGCCCGAGGTGCCGGCCAGGAGGCCGAGGTTGGCGCTCAGCACGCCGCTGGAGGAGAAGTCGAACTCGCGCTCGGAATTGCTCAGCGTCCACTCGTTGCCGGCGCTGTCCGCGGCCTCGGCGAGGATGTCGGAGTTGAAACGGAGGTAGACGTTTTGCGTCAGCCGCGCCGGGTTGTCCGGCACTAACTGGCCGACCCAGTCGCCCATCAGGTCATCCAGCGTGAACGCCGGCGGCGGCGGAGGAGGCGGCGGAGGCGGCGGAACCACGCCGCCGCCGTTGACGCTGCCCGCGGCGCCCGGGTGGGCGCACGCTGCCGCGAGGAGCAGGCCAAGCGCCAAGGCGCCGGCGGAGCATCGAGGGAGCAAGGAAATCATGATCGTTCGAGCGGGAAGAAGGAAAGGCATGAAGAGAACACTCTTGACCGTCTGAAGGCTATCCCGCGCAGCGGCGCGCGCCTCGAATTTTCTCGTCCAGCGGCGCGCATCCAAGCGCGTCAGCGTAGCGTCGCGCGCAAAGGAGCGCGGCCTCCCATGCCCGGGAGGCCGCGACTCACACCACAACACCTGGAAGCAGTTTGCTCTGAACACTACAAGCCAGGCACGAGTTCTGCGACGCCGTTGCCGAGTTCGGATTCCACGCCGGCGCCGGCGAGCAGCGTTCCGTCTGCGCTCAGCAGCAGGAACGGGAAGGAGATGGTCTGGCCTTGATCCGCGATCATGACCACGTTGTTCAGGCGGCCGACGCTGCTGTCCGCGAACGCGTAGCTGCCGGAGCCGTAGGAGTAGTCGCGGATCTTGACTTCCGTGTCCGGGTGCTTCATCAAGCCGTCCACCACGACGCCCGCGCCGTCCAGTTCGAACTTGAGGAAGCGGAACTTGCCGACGCCGTTGCTTCCCAGGCCATCCCAGCGCTTGGCGAGCATGTCCTGGGTGAACTGGCTGGCGCCGGCGGAGCGCGTCAGGGTGAAGGAGCCGCTGCGCTGCGCGCCGTCGCTCTCGGTCAGCTGGAAAGTGCCCTCGAGCACAGACAGCGAGGCGTCCATGACGCCGCTCAGCAGCAGACGGCCGCTGCCGGCGTCGGCCTGCAGATCCGCGCTCAGCGCGCCGCGCGCGGTGAACTTGAAGACGCGGGTGGAGTTGGCCGCCACGAACTCCTGGCCGCCGCTCTCCGCCGCCTCGACGAGGCGCTCATCGCTCCAGCGCAGATAGACGTTGCGCGGCTGCGTGCCGGGGGCCGCCGCCGGCGGCGGGGTCAGCTGACCGATCCAGTCGCCGTTGAGGTCGGACCAGCTGTATTTCGGACCGTGGCCGCCGCCGTGTCCCCCGCCGGTGCTGCCGCCGCCGGCGATCGCCGCGGAGGAACCGCCCGAGCAGGCCGCCGTGGCGAGCAGGGCCGTCCAGAGCAAAGCCGCCTTCGCGGCCGGGAGCAGGTGCAAGATGCGCGTTTTCATGTCCGATTTCCTGGGATTCCGATCCATAGTTAGGACAGAGGCGGGGCCAAATCGTTCCCGGTTCCATCCTGGTTACCGAGTTGCTACCGAAGACTACCCCCCGTCTTCGCGCCCGTCGGCATTTTTCGGGCCGCGCAATGGCCGCTGCGTCCATGAAAAACGCGGCCTCCTGTTCGGGGAGGCCGCGCTTGCGGGAAGTTGCGGGAGTGTTCGTCTCGCGCGGATTAGAGGCCGGGCACCAGTTCGCCGATGCCGCTGCCCAACTCGGATTCGACGCCCGATCCCGACAGCAGGGTGGCGTCCACGTCGAGCAGCATGAAGGGGAAGGAGAGCGTCTGGCCCTGGTCCGAGACCATCACCACGTTGTTGATGCGGCCGATGCTCGTGTCGGCGAAGGTGAAGGTTCCGGAGCCGGGCGAGTAGTCGCGGATCTTCACCTCGGTTTCCGGGTGCTTCATGATGCCGCTCACGACCACGCCGTCGGCGTCCAGCTCGAACATCAGGAAGCGGAACTTGCCGACGCCGTTGCGGCCGAGACCATCCCACGGCTTGCCCAGCATGTCCTGGGTGAACTGGCCGGCGCCCGCCGAACGAGTGAAGTGGAAATCGCCCACGATCTCGCTGCCATCGGCCTCGGTCAGTTTGAAGGTGCCTTGCAGCACGGAACTCGTCTCGTCCATCTGGCCGCTCAGGAGCAGACGGGCGACGCCGGCGGAGGCCTGCAGATCCACGCTGAGCGCGCCCTTGCCGGTGAACTTGAAGGTCCGGACGGAGTTGCCCTCCAGGAACTCGGTACCGCCGCTCTCGGCGGCCTCGGTCAGGCGCAGGTTGGCCCAACGGAGGTAGGCGTTGTGCGCCTGGGTGCTCGCCGCCGGCGCCGGCTTCAACTGGCCGATCCAGTCCCCGTTCAGGTCTTCCCAGACGAACTTGGCGCCGGAGCCGCCCCCGCCCCCGCCGCCGGTGCCGCCGCCGGCGATGATGGCCGAGCCGCCGCCGGAACAGGCCGCGGTCCAGGCCAGGGAGGAAAGGATCAACAGGGCCTTGCCGGCCGCGCGCAGTTGTGAGGAAATCATGGTGGTAGGGCTGGAGAAGTTGGGGGTGCAGCCAGCAGCATCTAGGACAGCGCAAAGACCTCGAGGTTCCCCTTTCGGCCTGGGGCGCACTGGCGGACCGCAGAGAGTATCCCCGGAATTCCGGTTTGGCGGCGTTTTTTGGGTGCGCGCGGGCGGCGCCGCCATTTCACCCGACGCGGCGAGTTTGGGAGTACGCCCCAACATAAGGTGGTATTGTCGAACCAAGAGACGTTTCGTCCCGTCCTGCCTCCGGACAACGGCCCGCGGGGATCGTGGTCCAGCCCCATCCCTTTGCCCCCTCCATCACCACCATCATGCGATCCATTCCGTTGTTTGCCTTGGCCTGCGCGCTGTTCGCGGCCCCTCTTGCGGCCCAAACTGCCGCCGAAAATCCTGTCCAAGATCCGGTGTCCGACGCGCTGCGCGCGTGGAATGCGCAGACCGGCGCCGAGTGGCGCCTGACGCGGCCGACGGAACTCGGCGGCCTCGGCGGTTTCCTGTGGGGAGCGCGCGCGGAAGCGGCCTTCACCCCGCAGAGCGACCAGGACTGGTTCGAGTTGGCGCGCGTCGCCTTCGACGCCGCTCATGGCATGCTCGGGGTGGCCGACGCCACGCTGACGCCCGTCGGCGTCGAGTATCTGAACCTTTCCCAAATCGGCAGCAGCGACAAGGTGGCGGTCGAGTTCGCGCAGGTGGTGCAAGGGGTGCGCGTGGTGCGCGGATCCGCGCACGCGCTGTTCACGCCCCTGGGCGATCTGCTGGCCCTGGACGCACATGCCTTCCCGGGCGCGGAGCGCGTCGCCACGCGGCCGGCGCTCGGCCGCTGGTCGGCGGCAGCGCTGGCGCAAGACCATTTCGCGGCGCGCAAAGGCCGCACCGCGACACTGGCCTCCGAGCCGGAACTGGTGATCCTCGGCCACGCCGACGGCAAAGTGATCGCGCCGCGCCTGGCCTGGTCCTTCGAGTTGCGCAACGAGAGCAATCCGGCCGATCCCGCCGGCTTGCAGGTCTACGTGGCCGCCGACGGCGGCGCCGGCGCGATCCTCCAGGACGACGAGTTGGTGCACTATCAGCAGATTCAGGGACACGTCGAGTCTTGGGCCACTCCCGGCACCAAGGCCGGCAGCGCCACCAACCCGCCCGCGATCCACGTCATGCCCTACATGACGCTGACCAGCGCCTCCGGCAACGTCACGACGAACGCCACCGGCGACTTCACGTTCAACAGCGCCAGCCCGGTGACCTTCACCGCGATGTACACCGGCCCCTACGCCCGCGTCCTCAACGACGCCGGCGCGGAGCACTCCGTCAGCCAGTCCTTCACTCCCGGTGTGCCGGCCACGCTGACCATGAACGTGGCCAAGACCGAGTTCGTCACCTCCGAGGCCTCCTGCTACGACTCGATCCTCGACGCCCGCACCTGGCTCAAGTCCATCCGGCCGACGGACACCCACCTGGACTTCCAAGTGCTGGCCAACGCCAACCTCAACGCCACCTGCAACGCCTACTACAACGGCTCCTCGATCAACATGTACCGCGCGGGCGGCGGCTGCAACAACACCGGCTTCAGCACGGTGGTGGTGCACGAGGAAGGGCACTGGGCCAACGACCTCTACGGCAGCGGCAACGGCGGCGACGGTTTCGGCGAAGGCAACGCGGACGTCATCGCCATGTACGTCTACGACACGCCGGTGCTCGGCGACGACTTCTTCACCAACGGCGGCGACGTGCGCAACGGCAACAACACCCGCCAGTTCTGCGGCGACACCAACCCGGGCTGCTACGGCGAAGTGCACGCCGACGGCGAAGTGCTGATGGGCGCCCTGTGGAAGGTGCGCGCGCGCCTCAACACGACGCTCGGCAACGCCGCCGGCGACCTCACCGCCAACACCCTGTGGGTGTCGTGGATGAACGCCTACAACGACGGCCAGATCCGCACCGTGATCGAGGACCACTGGCTGGCGTTGGACGACAACGACGGCAACATCCTCAACGGCACGCCGAACTACGGCGACATCGACGGCGGCTTCCGCGACCAGGGATTCCCCGGCGTGGATCTCCAGCTGATCAGCATCCAGCACACGCCGCTCGGCGACACGCAGAACGAAGCCGGCCCCTACGTCGCCGACGCGACCATCACCAGCCTGGTGGGCTCCTCCATCACGGCGGCCGAGGTCGTGTACGCCGTGTCCGGCGGCGCCGCGCAGACCATCGCCATGAGCAACCTCGGCGGCGGCCTGTGGCGCGGCAACATTCCGGGACAGCAGAGCCCGGCGACGGTGCGCTACCACATCGACGCGCACGACGCCCTCGCCAACGACGAGCGCTTCCCGCGCACCGGCGAGATCGAGTTCGTGGTCGGCGTGAAGACCCAGATCTACTTCAACAACTTCGAAGGCGCCACGGACGAAGGCTGGACGCACGCCCAGGTCGCCACCCAGGACGACTGGCAGCGCGGCACGCCGGCCGGCAAGTCCACGGACCCGGCGGCGGCCTACGGCGGCGCCAAGTGCTGGGGCAACGACCTCGGGCCCTCGGGCTTCAACGGCGAGTACGCCGCGAACGTGCACAACTACCTGCGCTCGCCGGTGATCGACTGCTCCGGCCGGGTCGGGGTGCACCTCAAGTTTGCGCGCTGGCTGTGCGTGGAGCAGGGCATCTACGACCACGCCAAGATCGAGGTGAACGGCAACGTCGTGTGGCAGAACCCGGCCAACGGGGATCTGCTGGACAACGCCTGGAGCCTGCAGGACCTGGACATCTCCGCCTGGGCGAACAACAACGCCTCCGTGCAGATCACCTTCCGCCTGCAGTCCGACGCCGGCCTCCAGTACGGCGGCTGGAACATCGATGACTTCGAGCTCTACACCCTGGATCCGGTGCCCGGCGGCGGCAACGACACCATCCTGCTCAGCGGCCCGACCAGCGTTCCGGCCGGCGGCAACCAGAACTGGAGCTTCAGCGCCGCGCCGGCGAGCGCGCCGTACTGGTTCCTGAACGGCAGCAACGGCAACGGCGTGGTCTACCAAGGCCACTCCTTCGACGTCGGCGGCAGCATTCTGGTGCTTGGCAGCGGCGTCACCTCCGCGCTGGGCAGCGGCAGCGTGACCATCTTCGTGCCTGCCGGAGCCTCCGGCCGCACCGGTTACTTCGAGGTGGCGTCGCAATCCGGCGGCACCTGGTACGACTCGAATCTCCTGATCGTCAACGTTCAGTAGATGCATCCGGGAGGGGCGGCCGCAAGGCCGCCCCTCCGCGCTTTTCCCCGCTCGTCGACGCGCCTTCTTCTCCACCACCCACTCGCATGACCGCTCTCGTCCTCCTTGCCTTCTCCAGCCTCGGCTGGGCCGCCGCTCCCGTCCAGGATCCCGTGGATGCCGCGCGCGCGGCATGGGACGCCCGCACCGGGCGCAGTTGGATCCTCGAGACCTCGCGCGCCACCGGCGGCCTCGGCCGCTTCCTGTGGGGCGCCCAGGCCGAGGCCGCCTTCACGCCGGAGACGGACGCGGACTGGTTCGATCTGGCACTGCAGAGCTTCGACGCCGCCTCCGGCATGTTCGGCGTCGCGACGGACACCCTGGTTCCGGTCGCGGTGCAGCGACTCGACCTGGCGGTCATCGGCAGCAGCGACAAGGTCGCGGTGGAGTTCATGCAGCGCATCGGCGGCGTGCGCGTCGCGCAGGCTTCGGCGCACGCGCTCTTCACCCCGCAGGGCGCGCTCCTGGCCCTCGACGCGGACGCCGTGGCCGGCGTCCCGCGCCTGCAAGTCCGGCCGGTCGCCGGACGCTGGGAGGCCGCCGCCGCCGCGCGCGCTTGGTTCGCCGCCCAGGAAGGCATGGAAGGCGCCGTCACGGCCGAGCCGGAACTCGTCGTGGTGCGCCACGCGATCGCCGACTCCGACCTGCTCGAGCCGCGCCTGGCCTGGGCCGTCGAGGTGCGCAACGAGAGCAACCCGGCGCATCCCGCCGCGCGCCGCGTCTACGTCGCCGCGGCGGATCGCAGCGGCGAAGTGCTCGCCGCCGACGCTCTGATCCATCAGCAGATCCAGGGGCACGTGGAATCCTGGGCCACGCCGGGATCGCGCGCCGGCAGCGCCAGCAACCCGCCGACGATCCAGGCGATGCGCTACCTGACGCTCACCAGCGCCTCCGGCAACGCCACCACCGACGTCAACGGCGACTTCACCGCGCCGAGCGCCAGCCCCGTGACGTTCACCGCCCGCTACAGCGGCCCGTACGCCCGCGTCGAGAACCAGGCCGGCGCCAACTACTCCCTGAGCCAGAGTTTCACTCCGGGCGTGCCCTCCACCATGACCATGAACCCGGCGAAGACCGAGTTCACCACCTCCGAGGCCTCCTGTTTCGACTCCGTGATCGACGTGCGCGCCTGGCTCAAGAACGCGCGGCCGACCGACACGGCGGTGGACTTCCAGGTCTTGGCCAACGCCAACATCAACTCCGCCTGCAACGCCTATTACAACGGCTCCTCGATCAACATGTACCGCGCCGGCGGCGGCTGCAACAACACCGGCTACAGCACGGTGGTGGCGCACGAGGAAGGCCACTGGATGAACGACATCTACGGCAGCGGCAACGGCTTCGACGGCTTCGGCGAGGGCAACGCCGACGTCGTCGGCATGTACGTCTACGACACGCCGATCATCGGCGAGGACTTCTACTCCGGCGGCGGCTACATCCGCACCGGCCTCAACACGCGGCAGTTCTGCGGCGACACGCGCCCCGGCTGCTACGGCGAGGTCCACAACGACGGCGAGGTGCTGATGGGCGCGCTGTGGAAGGTGCGCGACAACCTCAACGTGGCGCTCGGCGGCGCCGCCGGCGACCTCACGGCCGACGTCCTCTGGGCCAGTTGGATGAACGCCTACAACGACGGCCTCATCAAAACGGTGATCGAGAGCCACTGGCTGGTCCTGGACGACAACGACGGCAACATCCTCAACGGCACGCCGAACTACGGCTCCATCGATGCCGGTTTCCGCGCCCAGGGCTTCCCCGGCATCGACATCGACACGATTTCGATCGTGCACACTCCGCTGACGGACACCCTGGACGAGAACGGCCCCTACGTGGTGGACGCCACCATCACCAGCCTCGTGGGCTCGGTGATCACCGCCGCCGAAGTGGTCTACAGCGTGTCGGGCGGGGCGGCGCAAACCGTCGCGATGAGCAACCTGGGCGGCGGCCTGTGGCGCGGCCAGAATCCCGGGCAGCCCAGCCCGGCCATCGTCAACTATCACCTCGCGGCGCACGACGCGAACAGCAACGACGAGCGCGAACCCGTGCTCGGCGAGTGGGAGTTCAAGGTCGGCGTCTACACCGAACTCTCCTTCAACGATTTCGAGGGCGCCACGGACGAGGGTTGGGTGCACGGCGCCCTGTCCGGCACCGACGACTGGGAGCGCAACAAGCCGCTCGGCGCCTCCACGGATCCGAACGCGGCCTACAGCGGCCTGAAGTGCTGGGGCAACGACCTCGGCACCGGCGGCACCAACGGCAACTACCCCTCGAATTCCAACAACTACCTCACGTCCCCGCTCATCGACTGCTCCGGCCGCACCGGCGTCAAGCTGCGCTTCGCGCGCTGCCTGAACGTCAATGCGGCGCCGCAGGACGAGGCGCGCCTGGAGGTGAACGGCACCACCTTCTTCGTCAGTCCGACGGGTTCCGCCTTCAACGAAGGCGGCTGGACGGTGGTCGAGTACGACATCTCCTCCGTCGCCGACAACAATCCGGCGGTGCAGATCACCTTCCGCCTCAAGTCGGACGTGCTCGGCTTCTCCGGCGGCTGGAACCTGGACGACGTGCTCGTCTACACCCTGGAGCCGGTGCCGGGCGGCGGCAACACGATCGTCCTGACCGGTCCGACCAGCGTGCCGGCAGGCGGCAGCCAGTTGTGGAGTTTCTCCGCCGCGCCGCCGAGCAGCCCCTACTGGCTGCTGAACGGCGCGAACGCCGGCGGCACGGTGTTCAGCGGCCACGTGTTCGACGTCGGCGGCACGATCACCGTGCTCGCCAGCGGCACGAGCTCGGCCGCGGGCACGGGCAGCGCCTCGATCTTCGTGCCGGCCGGCGCCAGCGGCCACACCGGCTTCTTCGAGGTGGCCGCGCGCTCCGGCGGCGCGTGGTACGACTCGAACCTGCTCACCGTCACGGTGCAGTAATCCGTCATGCTCTCCCTGCTCCTCTCCCTCGCGCTCGCCGCTCCGCAAGGCGCCGGCGAATCCTTCGCCGTCTGGCCCTATGGCGCGGACCTCGGCCTGCGCGACGCGCTCATCGCGCAAGGCCGCATGCACGACGATCTCGGCGGCTGGCTCGTCGGCCGGGAAGACGCCGGACTCGCCGCGCGCGCGGGCCTCGCCCCGCTGGCGTTGCGGCTGGCGCCGGGAGAGGAGTTGATGGTGGCGGTGGCGCATGCGCACGCCGCCGGCGAAGAAGATCCGCTCGAGCGCATGGGCCGGGAACTCTGGCAGGCGCCGGGCGGCCGGCTGAGCCTGCGCGCGGTGCCGCGGGCGGCGCTCGGCGCGCTGCAGGCGCCGCTCTTTCGCTGTCACGGCGCCGGGCGCCTCGTGTCCGGCGCGCGCGCGCTCGCTCCGGCCGCTCCCTTCCGCGCGCCGCGTGGCGCGGGCGGCGCCGCCGCCGCGGTCAATCCAGACCCGGAGATCCAGGCTTGGGTGGCGCAGGTCAGCCAGGCCAACATTCAGACGGGCGTGCAGACGATGGTCAACTTCGGCACGCGCCGGCACGAGCAGCCGGGCGAAGTCGCTTGCCAGACGTGGCTGCAGGGGCAATTTGCCGCGCTCGGGCTCAACGTCAGCACCTGGGATTACGACAACGGCGCCGACGTCGTGATCGGCGAGCTGCCCGGCCTGAAGGATCCGTCCAAGATCGTCGTGATCGGCGGCCACTACGACTCCATCAACTACGCGACCACCACCGGCACCGCGCCTGGCGCGGACGACGACGCCAGCGGCGTTTCTTCCGTGCTGGAGATCGCGCGCATCCTCGCGCAGCAGGAGTTCGATTCCACCATCCGCTTCTGCGCCTGGTCCGGCGAAGAATTTGGCCTGCTCGGCTCGGAAGCCTACGCCGCCCATCTGGACGCCATCAACGACGACGTGATCGGCATGCTGCAGCTGGACATGGTCGCCTATCTGGCGCCCGGCGACGTCCGCAGCGTGGATTTCGTCACCAATGACACCACCGCCAGCCTCAACGCCTTCGCGATGGACGTGTATCGCGCCTACGTGCCGTCCATCGTCGTCAACTCGGGCGTGCTGTCGGCGGGCACCAGCGACCACCGCTCCTTCTTCCAGCACGGCTATCCGGCCTGCTTCCCCTTCGAGGACCTCAGCCAGTACAGCCCCTACATTCACACCATCAACGACGTCATCGGCACGAGCGCCAACGACTGGCTGCGCGCGCAGTGGATCGCGCAGGGCGCGCTGGCGACGGTGGCGGAGATCGCGCGGCCGGCTTCGCTCCTCATCAGCCACACGGAACTCGCCGACACCCAGGACGAACTCGGGCCCTACGTCGTCACCGCGGCGGTGACGCCGCTCGGCGGCGCCGGCACCGCCGGCGTGGACCTCGTCTGGCGGCGCGACGGCGGCGCCTGGAACACCGTGGCGCTGGCGCCCGCCGGCGGCAACCTCTGGCAAGGCGGCATTCCCGGCCAGACCGCGCCCGCGCGCATCGAGTACCACCTCATCGGCACCGCCTCGAACGGCCGACAGGCCTGGCTGCCGGAAGGCTTCGCGCCGGGCGAGACGAACTTCGGCTTCCTCGTCGGCACCTTCACCAGCATCTACGCCAACGGCTTCGAAGGCGCGACGGACGAGGGCTGGACGCACGCGCAGGTCGCCACGCAGGACGACTGGCAGCGCGGCACGCCGCAAGGCAAGGCCGGCGACCCGCTCGCCGCGGCCACCGGCGCGCAGTGCTGGGCCAACGACCTCGGCCTGCCGGGTTGGAACGGCGAGTACGCCGCGAACGCGCACAATTACCTGCGCTCTCCGGTCATCGATTGCAGCGGCCGCACCGGCGTGCGCTTGCGCCTGAAGCGCTGGCTCAGCGTCGAGGAAGGAATCTACGATCACGCCAAGATCGAAGTGAACGGCAACGTGGTGTGGGAGAACCCGGCCAACGGCAACCTGGTCGACACCGCCTGGACGGACATGGATCTCGACGTCTCCGCCTGGGCCGACAACAATCCTTCCGTCCAAGTCACCTTCCGCCTGCAGGCCGACGCCGGTCTGCAGTTCGGCGGCTGGAACGTGGACGACGTCGAGCTCTACGTCCTCGGCGGCGGCGGCGGCGGCGCCAACTCCATCGTTCTCACCGGCCCGACCACTCCCGCAGCCGGCGCTTCCGCCACCTGGAACTTCAGCGCGGCGCCGGCCAACGCTCCGTGGTGGCTGCTCAATGGCGCGAGCGCGGCGGGCATCGTCTACCAAGGCCATGCCTTCGACGTCGGCGCTCCGGTCAGCGTGCTCATGAGCGGCACCACCGACGCCGCCGGCGCCGGCGCGGCCACGCTCTCCATCCCGCCGGCGGCAGCCGGCCGCACCGGCTACTTCGAGATCGCCGCCCGCGCCGCCGGCGCCTGGCGGGACTCGAACCTTCTCGTGATCCTCGTGCAGTGACCGCCCCATGTTCCTCGCACTCGCCCCCCTGCTCCTCGCCGCCCTTCCCCAGGGCGACGGCGTCACCCTCATGGCGCAGAAGGACGAATACGACGCCTACAACGACGTCTGGGGCTACACCGCTCCGGACGGGCGGGAGTACGCGATCCTCGGCACCAACACCGGCACGGCCATCTACAACTGTTCCAATCCGTCGGCGCCGTACTTGACCGGCTTCATCCCCGGCGCCTTCTCCGCCTGGCGCGACATGGTCACCTGGGGCGCCTACTGCTACGTGGTCACGGAGGGCGGCCCGGGAGTGCAGGTGATCAGCCTGGCCAACCCGGAGCTTCCGGTGCTGGTCAACACCGCGGCCACGGGGCTGGTCGGGCATTCGCACACCATCGCCTGCGATCAGGGCACGGGCCGCTTGTACTGCAATGGGACTCCCGCCGGCATGCGCGTGCTGGACGCCGCGCAGAATCCGACGGATCCGCCGCTGGTCGCGACCTTCACCGCCTACTACGTGCACGACTGCTTCGCGCAGCACGGCATGGCGCACCTCGCGGAGATCAATGACGGCCGCTACCAGATCGTGGACGTGTCCAACCTGCCGTCGTTCCCGCTCATCGCGAACCGCTTCACCCCGGGCAATTTCACCCACAATACCTGGGTCGACGAGAACGACACGCTCTGCGCCACCACCGACGAGAACGACGGCGGCGACGTGACGCTCTACGACATCAGCAACCCCGCGTCGCCGGTGCAGAAGGCGCGCATCTCGCCGTTCGGCGCGACGGCGCACAACGCCTATCTGAAGGGCGGCATCGCCTACGTTTCCAGCTACACCGCCGGCTTCACCTATTGGGACGTCCCCAATCCGGCCACGCCGGTCTATCTCGGCCGTTACGACACCAACGCGGCCACCGGCTCGTTCACCGCGGGCGACTGGAGCGTCTATCCCTTCACCGCCAACGGCATGGTCTACGCCTCGGACATCAGCAACGGCCTGTTCGTGCTGCGCCCGGACGGCAAGACGGTGGACGTGATCCACGCCGCCCTCGGCGACACCACGGACGAAAACGGGCCCTACCTCGTGAACGCCGACCTCGTGCCGATGAGCGGCGCCAATCCGGTGGTCTCCGCGCAGGTGGTGTGGAACGCCGACGACGGCGCCGATCAAGTCCTCGTCATGAATCCGGCCGGCGGCAACGCCTGGTCTGCCGGCCTGCCCGGCCGCGCCTCGCCCAGCGTCCTCCAGTACCGCATCGAAGCCACCTGCGCCAACGGCGCGGTGCAGCGCCTGCCGCGTTCCGGCTGGCTGCGCTTCCACGTCGGCCAGCGCGCCGTCATCTACGCCAGCGGCTTCGAGGAAGCCACCGACGCCGGCTGGACCCACGGCAGCACCGCCGTCGGCGACGATTGGGAGCGCGGCGACCCGGTTGGCAATTCCGACGATCCCGCGGACGCCGCCAGCGGGCTCAACTGCTGGGGCAACGACCTCGGCCTCGGCGGCACCAACGGCAAGGTGCTGGTGGGCTCTTCCAGCTGGTTGCAGTCGCCGCCGATCGATTGCAGCGCTTCCGCCGGAACCCGCCTTGCCTTTGCGCGCTGGCTCGGCGCTCTCAGCAGTTCGCAGGAATCCGCGCGCCTGCTAGTGAACGGCGTCGTGGTGTGGGAGAACGACGCGCACTATCAGCACGACGAT
>CAZDMB010000020.1:0-19975 GCA_964506175.1 uncultured Planctomycetales bacterium
CACCTCGAGCGTGCGCGCGTCCATACGCACGCGCAAGACCTGCGGCGCGCGCGCCGCGTCCTTCCACGCCAGAGTCAGCGGGAAGACGAAGGGCTCGCCGTCCTGAACCTGCGTCAGCGTGACGCCCGCGGCGGTGTTCGTCACCGTGAGCACCGGACAATTCGGCCGCTCCAGCCACTGCGCGAAGAACCAGCCGAGATCGCGCCCGGCGGATTTCTCCACGGCGGCGCGCAGCGTGTCGGTCAGCACCGGCTGGCCGCGATTCGCCTGATACCAGGCGGAGATGCCGCCGAAGAAGGCCTCGTCGCCCACCTCGTCGCGCAGCATGTGCAGCACCCAGGCTCCCTTCTGGTACGTGTTCGGCGCCGAGGACATGAAGAGGTCGTCCGGAAAGGGGTACTCCGCCCACACCACCGGCCGCTGGCGCGCGCGGGCCGCGCGCAGCCATGCTTGCCGCGCGCCGGACATCGCCGTCTTGAGCGGGATGCCGCCGACTTGCTCCTGCAGCCAGGGGCCGAAATAGGAAGCGAAGCCCTCCGACAGCCAAGCATGCTCCCAGCGCGCATAGCCCACGCCGTCGCCGAACCACATGTGGGTGAACTCGTGCGCCAGCGTGGCGACGCCGTGGTCGCCGCCGTCGTACAGGCCCTCCATCAGCCAGACGTTGCCGGGATATTCCACTCCGCCCCAGCGCGTCGGCACCTGCGCGGTCGTGAACTTCTCCCAGTTGTAGGGTCCGAAGGTGCTCTCCATCGTCTTCATCCAAGCCGCATGGTGGCCGAGGCCGAGGCGGGCGGCGGCGAGGTCTTCGCGATAGACGAAGTGAGGCAGAAGCCGCGCGTCGCCTTCCTCGGGCACGCGCTGCCACGGACCGGCGGCGAAGGCGAACAGCGTCGGCGGCAGGTCGGCGCGCGTCTCGCCGACGAAGGCGCGGCGGGCGGCGCCAGGGGCGCTCGTTTCCCGCCACGCGCCGGCGCCGATCGCCTCCATGCCGGCCGGCACGGTGAGTTCCAAGCGCCACGCGGCGCGGTCGCCGACGAAGTCCTCGCAGGGCAGCCAGCCGCGGGTGCGCGTGCCGAAAGGGTCGGCCACGAGGAAGGTCTCGCCGTAGCGGCTGCGGGCGAACTCCAAACCATCCGCCGGCACGCCCTCGAGGAACGTGGTGACCGTCACTTCCTCGCCCGCCGCCACCGTGCGCCCGAGAGGGATCAGCACCGCTCCCCCCTCGTACTTCTCCGGCAGGTCGGCGCCGTCCGCGGCGCGGAAGTCCGTGCGCCAGCGCTCGCCGCCGGCGAAATCGAAACGCAAGGAATTGATCGGCGCGGTCGCGCGCACCGTGATGCGCGCGCTGCCGCGGAGCGTCCGCGCGTCGAAGTCGGCGTCGAGAACGATGTCGTAGCGCAGAGCGTCCTGCTGCGGGATGCCGGTCCAGACCGGAGACGCGGCGGGTTCCTGCAGGGCGAGAAGAGCGAGCGCGAGCGGAATCACGCCCGGATTCTACGGGTCTGCGCCGCGGTCGCGGAGGAGGTCAACGCGAAAGGATGCGCCCGCGCGCGCGGAACTCCGCCGCGGCCGCAAGAATTTGGTCGCGCCACGCCCACGGACCCTCGCCGGCGGCGCGCGACTCCAGAAAGGCCGCAGCGCCGCCGGCGGCCTCCACCGCGCGCGCCACGTGACCCGGCCCAAGCCGGTAACAGAGAAGGCCGAGATCCTGATCCTGCCAAGCGTCCACCTGCTCGCGCAGATACCGCGCGCCGATGCGCAGGTTGTCGGCGGCGGCATAGGGAGGTTCGCCGTCGATGCGCAGGCGCCGCGCGACCTCGCGCGCGGTCGCCGGCTTCACCTGGCAGAGGCCCTCGGCGCCGCTGCGCGACAAGGCGTCGGCCCGGCCGCGCGACTCCGCGTACACCAGTCCTGCGAGCAAGCAGGGATCGAGGCCGGACTCGGCGGCGGCCGCCTGGATTTCAGGCGCCCAGCGCTCGACGCGCTCCCAGTCGGCGAAGCGCGCTTCGCGCCAAGCCACGGCCAAGGCCGCAAGCGTCGTGCCCGCGAGCACCACCAGCACGAGGAGCCGCACGCCGCCTCCGCGCCGCCGCGCTAACCGTCGAGCCACGCCCGCCAGGGCTGGATGCGGCGCTCGACCTCCGGCCGCGGCGTGCCGGCAAGCACGACCTGCGCGTCCACTCCGGTCAGACCGTGCAGGAAATAGGTGGCCGACGCGCGCAGATGCGCGGGACCGCTCGCGAGGATGGCGAGGAGCGTCTTGACGGACTCGCGCTCGCTCGCGGCGCCGACCTGGGCGAAACCGACCGCGAGCGTGAAGCCGGAGCCGGCCGCCGCCTCCTGGAACCAACTCCAGGCCGGCTTGTCGGCGTGATCGCGCCACCACGCCAAGTAGGTGCCCGCCGGATCGGGGAGGTCGCGGAAGTCCACGCACAGCGTGTTGGCCAGCGCCTCCAGCAATTCCGGGTTGCGCGGATCGTTCGGCAACCAGGCCATCAGGTTGGTGGCGGCGGCGGGGTCGCCGAGCAGACCGTCGAGCATGGCGGCACGCCGCGCGAGCGCAGGCTGCGGGTGGACCAGATAGGGCTGCAAGGTGGAGCGCGCGGAGGCGGCGCCGCGTTCCATCAGGGCTCGCAAGTAGGAACCCTCCAGCGCCGTGCCGGCGAACGCCGCGAACAGGCCGCCGAGCGCCTGATCCGCCGCCGGGCCGGGCGTGGCGGAGAGCGCGAGCAGTGCCGTCACGCGCAGCGCCGGTTGATCCGACTCCGCGGCGGCGAGCAGCACCGGCACGCCGCGCGGATCGCCGAGACGGCCGAGCGCCCAGACCGCTTCCTTGCGCAGATCGAGTTCATCGCCCGGACCGGCGAGGGTGGCGAGCTGCTCGAAGGCGCCGGAGTCGGCGATCTCACCGAGGGCGCGCACGGCCGCGACGCGCACGGGCTGCTCCGCCTCCTGCAGCAGCGCGCGCAGGACCTCCGCGGCCGGCGTTCCGAAACCGCGCAGGGCGGTGACGGCGGCGATGCGCACCGGCAGGCGCGTGTCCTGCAGCACGACGCGCGCAGCGTCGAGTCCGAGCCGGGGCAGGCCGGCGAGCAGGAGTCGGGAACGCAGGGGTTCGTCCACGGCGGCGGCAGCGTCGGCCAGGAAGGGCGCCAGCGCCGGATCGGGACGGAGCAGCGCGGTGTCCGCCAACTGCGCCGCCAGCGCCGGATCGCCGGCGCGCGCCGCCACGTTGCCGAGCATCTCCGTGGCCACGGCGGCGTCGAGCACGGCAGGCACTCCGGGAGCCGCGGCGAGGCGCTGGCACCATTGCGCCAGGAGGGTGGGATCGAGCGCGGCCACGCGGCCGCGGGTGAGATCCACCATGGCGACCGCGCGCGCCGCCGGGTCGAAGCCCTCCATGGCCTCGAGGTGGCCGAGAATGAACTCGCGGCCGTCGGCGCCGGCGAGCACTTGCCAGGCGTGTTCGTCGTGCCAGGCGTCCAGACGCGCCGCCAGTTTCGCAATCTCGCCTTCGGCCGCGCTGCCGCGGAACGCAAGGCGCTTGCGCTGCTCGCCGAGCACGATCTCGAGCGTGACCTGCACCGGCTCCTCCGACTGGCCGTAGCGGTTGGCGCCGCCGATGGGCTCGAGGAAACCGCTGCCGCGCAATGCTTCGGCGAGTTCGGCCAGCACGCGTGGACCGATCAGGCGCTCGGACGGCAGCAGCCAGGCCTCGGAACCCGCCAAGGTGCGCCACGCCGGCGCCGCCTCGCCGGTGTTGCACTGCCACGAGACGCGCAGGCGCGGCAACTGCTCTTCGGGCAGCGCGATGCGCGCGCGCAGGAAGCGAATGCCGCTGCTGCCCAAAGCTTCGTACCAAGAGAGCCACGCGCCGCGATCGGGGAAGTCTTCGCCGGTGGCGCGCTTGAGCGTCTCGACGGCCATCGGCGAGAAGCGCGCGTACTGCGGATAGAACACCACTCCGCCGACAGCCCGCACCAGCGCGAAACCGACCTCGGCAGACCAGGTCTTGGGCACGCTCGCCCCGGAGCGGTAGGCGTATTCGGCCAGGCAGGCGGCGGCGGCGCCGCTGGCGAACAGGTCGGAATCCTTGAGCAAGGCCTCGAGGCGGGGCAAGGCGTCCTCGGACACCAGCGCGGCGTCGTTGCTGCTCTGCTGCAAGAGGAGGGCGTAGGCCAGGTATCCCGCCTCGGCGCCGGACACGCGCTGGCGCAGTTCCGACACGAGGAAAAGAACCTGCTCCGGCCGCGCCTCTCCGGCCAGCGAGGCCGCCGCGGTGAAGGCCACTTCGACCGACTCATCGCGCAGCAGGCGGCGCAGGACCGGGCGCGTTTCCGGCGCGCTGGCGTAAAGGCCGAGCAGCCGGGTTCCGCGCAAGCGCACGTCGGCGTCCCGACCGTGTTCGGCGGTTTCCAGCAGGCGCTCCAGATGCACCGGCGACGGCGCGCCGCGCAATCGGCCCTCAGCGACGGTGCGCACGCTGCGATTCGGGTGCGAGAGGAGGGTGACCGATCGCGTCGGCAGCGCGCCGCCATTGAGGCGAATCGCCGCATCCAGGCAGCGGCCCGAGGCCTCCACCATGCCGGTGCGTGAAGCGGCCTCCACCAGGGCACTGACGTCGGACGGATCTTCGCTGGCGGTCAGGCCGACCCACTCCAACAATTCCGCCGCGAGCAGCACGCTCGGTCCATAGTCCGAGGTCAGCGCCTTGAGCGCGGTGGCGCGGGTTTCGAGGCCGAGCCCCCGCAGGCGGTCGAGACAGCGGGCGCGCGCGGGGCCGCTCAGGTCCTTGGAGGTCTCGAAGTCAGCGAAAATGGCCTCCGCGGCGTTGGCCGGCGGGTTCCACAGCGAGGCCGCGGGGCTGGCGCTCTTCGCCGGGTCTTGCGGCGCCGGAGCTTCCGCCGGGACCGGCGGATCCACCGGCTTGGCCGGTTGCGGCGTCGGCGGAATCTTCAGCCTTCCGCCTTGGGCCGCCGCCGGCGCGGCCACGCCCAGGGCGGCCGCGAGGAGAACCAGGCTGAGGAGAGAGGAGCGGCGGAAGGTCTGCACGGGGGCCGCACGGCGCTTGCCGGGCCGGGCATTCTAGTCGGAAGGGGCCGGCGCGGTCACACCGCTCGCGAGCGCCACGAGGTCGGCATCCCGGGCCGGGTCGAAGAGGCGGAAGCCCGCCACGCCATGCTGCCGAGTCCCGCGCAGGCTGCCGGGACCGCGCTCGGCAAGGTCCTCTTCGGCGACCTGGAAACCGTCTACGCAGTGTTCCAGCAGACGCAGGCGCTCCAGCCGCTCCGGAGCGCAGAAGAAGAGGCAGCGGCCGGCGCTCGCCGCAGCGCCGCGAGCCAGGCGGCCGCGCAATTGGTGGAGGCTGGCGAGACCGAGGCGCTCCGCTCCCACCACCATCATGTGCTCGTCGCCGGGCACGTCGAGCCCGACCTCCACCTCCGTGGTGCCGCACAGCACCCGCGCTTCGCCGCGCGTGAAGCGCGCCAGCTCCGCCGCCACCGCGCTGCCGGGCATGCGTCCATGCACCAACGCGAGCGGCAGGCCGCGCCAAGCGCCGTCTCGCAGGATGGCGGCGCGCGCGAGGAGGCCGTCCGGTCCATCCACGCGCGGCGCCACGAAAAACGCGCGTTCGCCCGCCGCGAGGCGCGGTCGCAGGAGCGCCGCTTCCTCGCACCACGCCGACGCCGGCAGCACGCGCGTCGTGATCGGCGCGCCGGCGCCGGCGCGCGCGCGCAACACGCTGGTGGCGATCGCTCCGTAGCGGGCCCACGCCAGGGTGCGCGGGATCGGCGTCGCCGTCATGGTGAGGACGTGCGGCGCGTGGCCCTTCGCCAGCAATTGGGCCTTCTGCCGCACGCCGAAGCGATGCTGCTCATCGAACACGACCAGGCGCAGAGCCCCGAAGCGGATCTCGGGCGCCAGCAGCGCGTGCGTGCCCACCGCCAGCAGCGGTTCGCGGCGCGCGAGGCGCGCGCGAACGGCGCGGCGCGCGGAAGGCGCGTCGTCGCCGAGCAGGCCGCATACCGGCAGGCGGGCGCCGGCCAGCCAGGCCCGAAACCGCTCCAAGTGCTGGCGCGCCAGAATCTCGGTCGGCGCGAGCAAGGCGGCCTGACCGCCATCCGCGGCGATCGCGAGCGCCATCGCGAAAGCCACCGCGGTCTTGCCGCTGCCCACCTCGCCATGGAGCAGACGCTGCACGCGCGCGCCGCGCGCCCACTCCGCGCGCACCACCGCGAGCACCGCCTCCTGCTCGGCATTCAGGGGGAAGGGCAGCCGGGCGCGGATGCGCTCCCACACCGCGGGCGCGATCGCGCGCGGCGGCGGGCCGGCGGCCGCCAACTCTGCGCGGTGCGCACGCTCCGCGCGCACGACCTCGTCGAAGGCCAGGCGCCGGCGCCCGCGCTCGAAGTGCGCCAGATCCTGCGGCGCATGCATCGCGCGCCATGCCTCTGCGAGCGCGGGCAGATCCGCGCGCGCGCGGAGTTCCGCGGCCAGCGGGTCCGGAAGTTCTTCCAAAGCCGGCAGCGCGGCGAGCAGCGCCTTGCGCAGCACCTCCGCCGGGACGCCCTCGATTTCGGGATAGAAGGGCGCGGGCTGCGATCGCGCCGCCCCTGCTTCCACGCAGCGCGGCGCGATCAGGGCGGGCCCGGATTTGTCCACGAGCCGGCCTTCCAACTCCAGTTCCTGGCCGAGCGCGAATTTGGACTTCAGATACGGCTGATTGAAATAGAAGGCTTTCAATCGCACCCCCGGGGGCGCGAGGCTCTCCAGACGCAGGGTCAGAACGGCGCGCCGCCCGCGCGGCGGCCACAGCGAGAGCCCGAGCACGCGGACGCGCAGGCGCAGGCGGGAGGCGCCGGCAGCGGCGGGCGCGGCCAGGTCGCCCGCGGTGGCCGGACGAGCCGGCGCCTCCAGGCCGCGCGGCAGCAGGCGGAGGAGATCGCCCACGGTGCGGAGTCCGGCGCGCGCCAGACTGCCGGCGCGGCCGGGGCCGATCCCCGGCAGGGCGGCCACCGGCGAGGCCAGAGCGAGCGCGGCGCCGGCGCGCATGCGGGCATCCGACACCGGTGCGCGCATGAAATCAAGCGGACACGGGCGCGAAAGCCCTGCCAGCCCCCGCCCAAGGCGTTCCCGCGCGCCTGAAAGTTCCTGTTACCCGCATGCGTCCCAAGAGTAAATCAAGTGTCGGCGACCGTTCGGGGGGATGGAGCTGACAGCCTTTCTCCTCACCGAGGAAGGAGAAGCGTCATGATCCGGGGGGGTCGTGACGCTTATTTTTTTCACCGCCCGCCTACCCTTTCCGGATGGAGTTTCCCGCCCGCTACGGGCCGTGGGTGCTCGTCACCGGCGCCTCCGGCGGCATCGGCGCGGCGTTTGCGCGCGCACTGGCGCAGCGCGGCTGCAACGTGGCGCTGGCCGCGCGCCGCCTGGAGCGCTTGGACGAGCTCGCGGAAGAACTGCGCCGCGAATCGGGAGTCGAGGCGCGCGCGGTCCGCGTCGACCTGACCGACGGGGAAGGCCCGGCCCGGCTCGCGGCCGCCGTCGCCGACCTCGATCTCGGGCTGCTGGTGAACAACGCCGGTTTCGGCTGGCAAGGCCCCTTCCGGCTGCAGGAGCCGCAAGCCATCGCGCGCATGGTGCGCCTGAACTGCGAGGCGCCCGCCCTGCTGGCGCGCGCCATCCTGCCGCGGCTCGTCGCGCGCGGCCGCGGCGGCATGATCGTCGTGGCCAGCATGGCCGGCTTCCAACCCACGCCATGGGTCAGCCTCTACGGCGCGACGAAGGCCTTCGACCTGATGCTCGGCACGGCGCTCGCCGTGGAGTTGCGCGGCACGGGCGTGGACGTCTTGAGCATCGCTCCCGGTCACACGCGCAGCGAGTTCCACGCGGTCGCGGGTGTGCACGGCCCGGCGCTGGGAACCCCCGCGGATCCGGACGCCTTGGCTCGCGCCGCCCTCGCGCAACTCGGGCGCCGCGCGGTGTACGTGCCCGGCTGGCGCCACCGCTGCGTGCTCGGCGCGCAACGCCTTTTCCCGCGATCCTGGGTGGCCGCTGCCAGCGGCCGCCGGTTGCGCCGGCGCATGGAAGGCGGCTCGGGGCGGGCGCCGCAATGAGCAGCGCCGCCCCTGCGCTCGCGCAACTCTCGGCGGAGCACGAGCGCATCGCGGACGAGTTCCTGTGTTGGCTCGAAGCCGTCGCCGCCGGCGAAGCGGCGGCCGTGCGCGCGCGCTTCGCCGCCTTTGAGCAGCGCCTCCTGCGGCATGCAGACATGGAAGAGCGCCACCTGCTGCCCGTCTTCACCGCGCGCGGCCTGGAGACCGCGGGCTGCACAGCCGCCATCTTGCGCGCCGAACACGACAAACTGCGACGCTGCCTGGCCGAAGCGCGCGCCGCGCTGCCGGCGGGGGCGGCCCCGCTGCCGCCGCGCCTCCGCGTCGAGCAGATCCTCGCGTGCCACCTGCTCCGCGAACTGCTCGCGCATCACGACGCCCGCGAACGCGAGGCGTTCTTTCCCGCGCTCGACGCGGCGCTGACGCCGGCGGAGCGCGCGGCGCTCTATGCGATCTGCGCCGCCAGCCAAGCCAGCGCGTCTTCGCGCGAAGCCAGCCCGCCTTCCAGCTGCAACTCGTAGGCGCGGCGCAACAACTCCCCCACCTGCGGCCCCGGCCGCAATCCCAGCGCGAGCGCGTCGCGGCCGAGCAAGAAGGGCGAAGGCGCCGCGTCGCGCACTCCCAACTGCTCCGCCTGCTCCAGCAGCCAGACGCTGGCGGGCCAAGGGTTGGGGAGCTCCACGTCGCGGCCGGCGGCGTCGGCCCAGGCGACGCGCACCAGGGCGCGCAGGTCCACGCGCGTCGCCAGGCGGCGAATCGCCGCCGCCGAGACCTGGTCGCGCGCCACATGCAGCTGCCCGGGGCGCAGGTGTTCGCGCACCAGCGCGGCGACCTTCTCCGCCAGATCCTCCTGCGCGCTGATCCGCGCCAGCAGCGAGCGCGTCGGCGCATCCCCGGCTTCGTCGTGCGCCGCGCTGCGCCAGCGGCCGCGCTCGAACACCGTGGTCGTGGCCTTGCCCAGGTCGTGGCACAGCACCGCGAGCATTTCGGCCCACGGGTCTTCCATCTGCGGGCGCACGCGCACCGCCGCGTCCAGGCACAAACAGGTGTGCGTGAGGACGTCGCCCTCCGGATGCCAGACCGGATCCTGCGGCACCCCGCGCAGCGCGGCCACCTCGGGGAAGAATCGCAAGGCTCCGCATTCCTCGAGGACGCGCAGGCCCTGGCCCGGGCGGGAGCCGCGCAGGAGCATGTCGCGCCACTCGCCTTCGAGGCGCTCGCGCGGCAGCTCGCCGAGGTCGAGAGAGCGGCAGAGCGCGGAAGTTTCCGGGTGCACGCGCCAGCCGAAACGGGCGGCGAAGCGACCGGCGCGCAGGACGCGCAGCGGGTCTTCGGCGAAGGCCGGCGAGACGTGGCGCAGCAGGCCGCGGCGCAGATCCGCCCGGCCGTCCCACGGATCCAGCACTTCGCCGCTCAGCGGATCCTCCAGCATCGCATTGACGGTGAAGTCGCGCCGGCGGGAGGCTTCGCGCGGACTCAAGTGCGGATCGGCCTGGACGGAGAAGCCCTTGTGGCCCGGTCCGGTCTTCGATTCGCGTCGCGGCAGGGAGATCTCCACCGGGCCGTCATGCGTGCTGACGTGCAGCACTGCGAACTGACGGCCGACCAGGTGCACCTTGCCGATCTGCGCCGCCAGTTGCTCGACGCGCTCGGCGGACAGGCCATGGATCTCCACGTCGGCGTCCTTGGCCTCCAGGCCGAGCAATCGATCGCGCACGGCGCCGCCGACGAGGAAAGCGCGCCCGCCGGCGTCGCGCGCCGCGCGCGCCAGGGCCAGGACCGCCGGCGCGGCGGTCATGGCGCGCTCTCCCTTCCGGGCGGCGGCCGCTCCGCCGCCGCGGCGGCGCGCAGCGCTCCGGCGCAGGCGCCCAGCGCGAGACACAGCAGACCGCTGATGCGCGTGTTCAGCAGGCTCATGTCCGTGGCGCCGAAGGCGAGCACGGCCGCAAACACCGCCAACGCGGGCGCCGCGAATAGCGCGTTGCGTCGCGCCGCGCGCACCAGATGGACCGCCGTAATCCCTGCCCAGGCGAGGAATCCCGCCAAGCCGACGAGCCCGGAAGTCGCCATGAGGTGCAGCGGAACGCTGTGAGCCGTTTTGTACGGATGCTTCAGCCGCGGCCAGCGCGCCAGGCGCGGATCGCGCTTCAGCTCCGCGCAGGCGCGGGTGAACCCGCCCGGCCCCACGCCCAAGGCTGGCTCGCTCTGGAACATGGTCCAAGCGTACGCCCAGATGACCTGCCGTTGCGTCTGCGGATCCTGCATGCTCCACGCGGTTTCGGTGGTGCCCAGGCGCGCTCCGAGTTCCGAGCGCATCACCAGCGGCGCGGCGATCGCCAGGGGCGCGAGCAGCAGCAGCAGCTTGCGCCAGTGCGCGCGGCCGAACCAGGCCAGCAGCAGCAGCGCGCAGGCGAGGGCCACCAGCGAAGCCCGTGTGGCGTTCAGTCCGATGGCCTGGAGATACAGCAACGACAGCGCGTAGAGGCCGGCGCAGCCCCAGCGGCTGCGAAGATGCAGAAAGAACCACACGCAGACGCTCCATGCCAACACCATGCCGGCGGCGTACTCGAAGATTCCCACCAAGCCGCGAAAGCGCGAGTCCTGCCAAGCCACCAGGCCGAGCGCCTGCCCGAAGGCGGCAGCCGCGGCAACCGCGGTCGAGGCCAGGAAACTGACCCCGACGAGGCGTAGATCCGCCGCGCCGCGCACGGCGTCGGCGGCGAGGATCAGCAGAAGGAAAGGATAGTAGGAGCGGAATTCCTCCCAGGCGGCCGCGCCGTCGGGAGCCGCGAGCGCCGCCAGGCCGATGCCCGACATCAGCAGCAGACCGCCGACGGCCAGCGGGCTGCGCCAAGCACCGCGGCGCCAGGCGGCCGTCGCCAGCCAAGCGGCGAGCAACAACAGCAGAGCGGCCGAGTAGACCGCGGTGCCCCAGATCGGCGTGGCCGCGACCAGGGCCAGGGCGGCGAGCGGCAATCCTGCGCGCGCCGGCGCGGGCGCCTCTGCTCGAAGGCTCACGGGCGCATTCTAGGCGCGGCGCGGGGCCGCCGCGCGGCGCAAGGCGCGCAGTTTGCGGTAGCGCAGCCACTCATAACGCGCCTCCATGCCGGCGAGAATCAGACCGGCGCGGCCGTCCCGCAGCCCCCGGCGGAGCACATAACTGCGCAGGAACACGAGGGGCGGCATCACCAACATGCGCAAAGTGGCGAACGGACGGCCATGCGCGTACATGCGCTCGGCGGCGATGGTGGTGTAGCGATCCATGCGCGCGCGATGCTGCGCGAGATCCTTGTACGGGTAGTGCAGCAAGTCGCCGCGAAGCTCCCCGACAGGGCCTGTGACCCGCAGCTTGTCGTGCGGTTCGACGCCGGTGCTGCCGCCGAGGGAGCGCCGGAACAGGCGCAGTTTCCGGTCCGGGTACCAGCCGCCGCCGCGGATCCAACGACCGAGATGCCAGGACAGGCGCGGCATGCTGTAGCCGTTGCACGGCGGCTCCCCGCATGCGAACAGGGCCAGGATCTCCGCGCCCAAGGCGGGCGAAACGCGCTCGTCCGCGTCGAGGACGAGCACCCAGTCGAAGCGGGCGCGCGCGAGCGCCGCGTTGCGCTGGCTGACGAAGCCGTCGAAGGCGCGGTACTCGACGCGGGCGCCTTCCGCCGCGGCGAGGGCGGGCGTGGCGTCGGTCGAGCCGCCGTCGAGCACGAGGGCGTCCTGGCAGAAGGCCGCGCTCCGCAGGCAGTCGACGATGTGCGCCGCCTCGTTCTGAGCGATCACCACCAGGCTGACGGGTATTCTCTGCAGGCTCGCCACCGCGAGGAGATTCTAGAGCCCTTGACGGCGTCCCTGCCCCATTCCCCCTCCCGGCCCGCGCCCGGTGCGGCGCCGGAGGAGTGGCGGCGCTTTCGCGCGTTGCAGCGGCGGCTGGACCGCCGCGCGCGCCGCGAACTCCGCGGTCTGCATCCGTCCATCTGGCGCGCCGCTGCGCCGGAGCGCGCCGTCTGCGAGGCAGCAATGGCGGCGACGGCGGGCGAAATCTTGAAGCCGGGGCCGGGATCGCAGGTGCGGCGTCTGCGCCTGCCCGACGGCGGCAGCATCATCGTCAAGCACTACCCGCCGACGCGCGCGCTGGATCCGCGCGACGCCCTCGGCCGGAGCAAGGCGGTGCGCTCCTTCCTTGCAGCCGAGGCGCTGGCGCGGCGCGGCTTCGGGGTGGCGCGGCCGCTGGCCGCCTGGTCGCGTCCCGGCCAGGGTTCCTGGCTTCTCCTCGAAGACCTCGCCGACGCCCGACCCTTCCACGAAGCGGCGGCGCGCAGGCACGGCCGCGAGCGGGCGGCGCTTCTCGCCGCGGTGGCGGCGGAAGTCCGTCAGTTGCATCGCGCGGGGGTGGCCTATCGCGACCTCAAGCCGAGCAATCTGTTGATCGGCGGCGATGCGGGCGCTCCTCGACTGTTCTTCGTGGATCACGATCGCAACTGGTTCCTCGGCGCCGAAGTGCCGCGGTTGCTGGCCCGCCGCGACCTCGCCGCGCTGCAGGCCGGCCTGCCGCCTGAAGTGCGCGCCGCCGAGCGCCTCGCCGCTCTCCGCGCCTACGACCCGGGCTGGCTCGCAGGCGCGCGCTGGCGCCGCGACGTGCGCGCGCTGCTGCGCGAGGCGGCGCGCCGCGCGCATCGCTGGGTGCCGCGACGCCTGCTGGCCGGTCCTTGAGCCGCGCCCCGCCGCCGCGTAAGTTGCCCAGGATGCGGTTTCATTCCATCCTCCTTGGCTCCGTCCTGCTCGCGAGTTCTTGCGCCGTTCCGGGCGGCTCCGCCTGGAGCGATCTGCATGCCTACGGCTTCGGCAGCATCTATGCCGCCGGCCTGGAAGCCAGCAGCGACGACATCACGGTGGACGACAGCTCCGGCGGCGGTTTCGATTTCCAGGGCGGGCTCGACCTCAAGCGCAGCACCGAGACCGTCGCGTACTACGGTGCGCGCCTGGGCTTCGCGCCGCTCGAATTGTCCGTCTCCCGCTTCGGCTATGACGGCTCGAGCGAGGGCACGGTGACGGGCGGCATCAGTTTCGCCGGCATGCCGATCGCGGGTGATCTCGCGGTCACGAGCGACGTCGAACTGAGCGTCTCCAAACTGATGCTCGGCTTCGACATCGTGAATCTGCCGGTTGCGCGCGTCGGCCTGCTGGCCGGTCTCGACTACGTGGAGTTCGCGCGCTTCGACCTGATCGCCACTGAAAACAAGCCGGGCGTTTCCATCGGCGACGTGCAGACCCTGCTCGAGGACCAGAGCGCGCCGGTGCCGATCGTCGGCCTGCGCGCCGACGCCGCTCTGCCCTTCGGCGTGCGCCTCGGCGGCGAGATCACCGGCATCAAGTTCGATTTCGACGACGCCGACTTGAGTTACCTCGACTACGACATCGCCGCCCGCTACGAGCCGTGGGATCACGTTGAACTGATGATCGGTTACCGCGCGATCATCATGCAACTCGACGGCGCCGTGGACGGCACCCAGTTGAACATGGATTTCAACCTGGACGGCCCCTACGCGGGCGTCGCGGTCTACTTCTAGGCGCCGGCCGCGGCCTACAATCGCCGGCGACGTGTCCGCGCTGCGCGCGCTCCTTCGCCGGCCCGGCTGGGTCCTGGCCCTCCTCCTCGCCGCCGACGCGGCGCTGATGCTCTTCGGCCTCGGCCGCGCCTGGGACGGCAACATCCTGCTGCGCGTGCCCGAAGGCGACGCGGCGGAATACTGGGAATGGGCCGGCGCGATCGCCGGCGGCCGCTTCGTCGGCGACACTCCCTTTCTTTCCGCGCCGCTCTATCCCTATCTGCTCGGCGCCTTGCGCGCCGCCGGCGGCGGACTCGCCACGGTGTGCCTCTTCCAATTGGCGCTGCGCAGCGCCACCGCGTGGTTGCTGCACCGCGCCGCGGTGCGCCGCTTCGGCCATCCGGGCTACGGGCTCGCCGCGGCGGCCACGTTCCTGCTGCTGGCGGAGCCCGCCTTTTACGCCACCCGCATCTTGAACAGCGCGCTGCAACTCGCGCTCCTCGCCGGCCTTCTCGCCGCCGCCCCCGCGGTCGAGGAGCGGCGCACGCGCGGACGACTGCTCGGTTGCGGCGCGCTGCTCGGCCTCAACGTGCTCGCGAATCCGCCGATGCTGCTGTTCGTGCCACTCCTGCCGCTTTGGCTCGGCTGGCGCACGCGCCGCGAGTGGGGCCAGGCGGCGTGGGCTGCCGCCGCCGCGCTGGTGCTGCTCGCGCCCGCGGCGCTGCACAATTGGCTGGCCACGCGCCACGCTCCCGGCGGCGCCGAGTTCATCCTCGTCAGCGCGCAGAGCGGCCTGACCTACGCGCACGGCAACGGTCCCGGCGCCACAGGCGTCTACCGGCCGCTGCCCGGGGTGTCGCAGGATCGCGCCGAGCAGAATCGGCAGGCCTACGCGCTGGCGAAAGCGGCCACGGGCCGGGAAGGCTGGCGGCTCACCGACCGCTACTTCCGCGCGCAAGGTCTGCGGTGGGTGGAGGAACACCCCGGCGAGGCTCTGGTGCTGCACGCCCGCAAGGCGGGCTACCTGTTCTTCGGGCAGGACTACGGCGACCTCTACAGCCTGGCGCTCGAGCGCGGCGATCCGGATCTCAGCAATCCGCTGATCCCGCCACTCGGCTTGGCGCAGACCGGCTGGCTGCTGCCGGCCGCGCTCCTCGGGGCTTGGCTCGCGCTGCGCCGGCACGGACGTCGCGCAGCGCTCGACGCGGCGCTCCTGCTCATTCCCTGCGCCGTCGTCCTCGTCTTCTGGTACTCGCCGCGCTACCGCCTGCCGCTCGTTCCGCCCGCTTGTCTGCTCGCGCCTTGGGCCGTCGCCGTCCTCGCGCGGCAGCCAGGACGGGCGGCGCGCATCGGCGGCCTCGCCGTGCTGGCGCTCGTGCCGCTCGGCGGCCGGGCGCTGATGTCTCGTTGGGACGACGCGGAGATCTTCCGGCCCGAGTTCGAGTTCCATCTGGCCCATCAACTGCGCCACGCGGGTCGGCCGGCCGAAGCCAAGCCGCGCTACGAGCGCGCGCTTGCCGGCGGCTACGCCCCGCCGGCCTCGCACGAGGGCATCGGCCGCTGCCTGGTGGATCTCGGCGTGGCGGCGGAAGGGGCCGGCAGGGCCGAGCAGGCGCAGCAGGACTGGAACGCCGCGCTCCTGGAATTCGACGCATGCCTGCGCCTCAACCCGAAGCGCACGGACGTGCGCGTCGCGCGCGGCTCCCTGCTCGGCAAGTTGGGGCGCCTCGAAGAAGCGCGCCAGGATCTCGGCCAAGCCGAGCGCGAATATCAGGCAGCGGGCCAGGCCGAAGCCGCATCCCGCGTGCGCGAACTCCGCGCGCAACTGCCGCGCTCGCCCTGAAGCGGCCGGACCTACAATCCGAGCCGTGCCGGAGCATCGCCTCGGAGTCCTGCGCAGGCCCGCCTTCTGGCTGCTGCTGCTGCTGGCGGCAGACCTCGCCGCCCAGGTCTGGACCCTGCAGGCGGGCTGGCGCGCCAATCCCTTCTTGCGCATGCCGCAGAGCGACGCGCAGGAATATTGGGATTGGGCGGCGCGCATCGCGGCCGGGGAATGGATCGGTCCCACCCCCTTCTTCTCCGCGCCGCTCTATCCCTACGTCCTCGGCGCCGTGCGCGCCCTCGGCGGCGGCCTGCTGACGGTCTTCGGCATCCAGATCGCGCTGCGCACGCTCACCGCCTGGCTGCTCTACCGCTTCGGCGCCGCCCGCCTGGGCGGAGCGGGCCTCGGCCTCGCCGCGGCCGGCACCTTCCTCGCTCTGGGCGAGCCCGCCTTCTTCGCGATGCGCGTGCTCAACTCGAGCCTGCAACTCTTCCTGCTCGCGGCCTTGCTGCTGGCCGCGCACGCCGCCGACGCGCAGCGCACGCGCGGCCGCTTGGCGTGCGTCGGCGCCCTGCTCGGCCTCAACGTGCTCGCCAATCCGACCATGCTGCTGATGGCGCTCGTGCTGCCGCTCTGGCTGGGCTGGCGCAGCCGCGCGGGGTTGCGGGCCGCGGCCTGGACCGCCGCCGTCGCCGCGCTCTTCATCGCGCCGGCGAGCGCGCACAATTGGCTCGCCACGCGGCACTCCCCGGGCGGGCCGGAGCTGATCCTGGTCAGCGCCCAGTCCGGCGTCACCTACGCGCACGGCAACTCGGCGGCGGCGGTCGGCCACTATGCGCCGGTGCCCGGCGTGGCCACGGAGCGCATCCGCCAGAACGAAAGCGCCTACGAACTCGCCAAAGCCGCCACCGGCAAGGAAGGCTGGAAGAACGTCAACTCCTACTTCTTCCGCCTGGGTCTGGATTGGAACCTGTCCCACCCGGCGGAGGCGCTCCTGCTGCACGCGCGCAAGACGGCCTACCTCTTCTGCGGCCGCCACTACAGCGACATCGCCAGCGCCACCTGGGAATGCCGGGATCCCTCCTTCCCGCGGCCGGTGCCGTGGCCGGGCGGCGGCCTGCCCACCGGTTGGCTGCTGGTGCCGGCTCTCGTCGGCGCGGCCTTCCTCGCGGCGCGCCAGCGCGCCAGCGCCGTGCCCGCCGTGTTCCTCCTGCTGCTGCCGATGGCGGTGGTGGTGATCTTCTGGTACTCGCCCCGCTATCGGCTGCCGGTGGCCGTGCCGGCCAGCCTGTTGGCGCCCTACGCCTTGGTTGCGCTGGGGCGCTGGCGCCCCCGCGCCGTCGGCGCCGCCGCCGCCGCGCTCACGCTCGCCGTGCCGCTCGGCGCGGAGGCGGCGCTGCGCGCGCGCGGCTTCGACGACGCCAGCCTGTATCAGGCGGAGTACGAGATGCATCTCGGCGAAGCGCTGATGAATCTCGGGGCCGCCGGTCCGGCCTACGATCGCTTCGAGAACTCGCTGGTCCTCGGCTACGAACAGGCCATCACCTACGAGTACATGGGCAACATGCAGGTGGACCTCGGCCGCGAACGCGAGGCCGCCGGCGACCGCCCGGGCGGACTCGACCACTACCAAGAGGCCATCCGCCTGTTCAGCCGCGCGATCGAATTGAATCCCGAGCGCCTCTTCGCCTTCATGGGACGCGGCACCACCCTGCTCTACTTGGGCCAACGCGACGCCGGCCTGGGCGACCTGCGGCAGGCGCTGGACCTCGCGCGGCGGCAGAATCACGCTGAGGCCGTCGCCAAGCTCGAGGATTACCTCCGCAAGCAGGGCGTGGACCTCTCCCCGCGATGAAGCCCGCTCCCCGTCCCGTCCCGGCCGCCCGTCGCGGCCCGCCGCGCCGCCTGTCGCCGGTCGAACTGCGCTGGAACTGTCCGGCCGCCTGGATTCCGCCGGCCAAACGCCGCCCGCTGCACGCGCGCGAGACCCTCTACGGCCAGGAGCGCGCCCTCGAGGCCTTGGAGCTCGGGCTGGCCGTGGACGCCCGCGGCTACAACATCTTCGTCTGCGACATCGGCGGCACGGACAAGGCGGAGATCGTCGTGTCGCTGCTGCGTCAGATGCGGCTGGTCTGCCCGCTGCCGCGCGACCACGTTTTCGTTCACAATTTCGAGAGCGCGATCGAGCCCAAGCACATCGCCCTGCCGCCGGGCAGCGCGGCGGCCCTGTCCGAGGGCATGGACCGCTGGGTGCACGCCTTGTCGACCGAGGTGCCGAAGCTGCTGCGCAGCCAGGGGCACGTCGGCCGGCGGCATGCGATGTTTCGCAAGTACCAGAAGGCCGAGGCGCAGCTCTTCCAGCGACTCGACAAGCGCTTGGCGGCGGCCGGCCTGGCGCTGGTCACGGTGGAAGACGAGGCCGGCTCGCGCCGCGCGATGCACTTGCGCCTCGGCGAAGAACTCGTGCCGGCGGCGAAGGCCGCGGAGATGGCCAAGACCGGCGCCGCCGACGCCGCCAAGGTGGGAGAGGCGCTGGCGGCGCGCGAGCGCCTGCTGCCGGAGTTGGATCGCGCGCAACAGCAGGCGCGCGCGCTCGGCCTGCGCCTGGTGCGCGAGGTGCGCGCGATGGACGAAACCGTGGTGCGCGAGGCGGTGGAGGGACTGACCCTGGCGCTGGCCGAGGAACTGCACGCCGACCAGGACCTGGGCGCCTGGCTCGGCGACTGCGCGCGCTTCGCGCTCAACAACACGCAACTGTTCCTGCAGAAGCCGGCGCGCGAGGCGCCCGCCGAGGACGACGAGGAGCAGGACGAGTCGGCTCCCAATCCGGCGCGCCCCGGCCTGGAGGTGTTCGAGCCGCACATCGTCCGCAGCCTGCGCGAGCGCGATTGCCCGATCGTGTTCGAGCAGCACCCGAACTACTCCAACCTGTTCGGCACCGTCGAGCGCCACGTCATCCGCAACGGCCCGGGACACCTGCACCGCGCGGTGCGGCCGGGCTCGCTGCTCTCCGCCGACGGCGGCTACCTGGTGCTCAACGCGCGCGACGTGTTCAAGGAGGCCGAAGTGTGGCGCGCGCTCAAGCGCACGCTGCAGAACGGGAGGCTGGCGGTGCACGCGCTCGAGGGGCTGTCGCCCCTGGGAGTGACCGGCGCGCGGCCGGAGGCCATCCCGATTCACGTCAAGGTCGTGCTGGTCGGCGACGAGGACCTCTACGAGAGCCTCCACGACCAGGACTTCGATTTCCCTCACATTTTCAAGGTCAAGGCCGACTTCGACGACAGCGTGGCCCTCAACGAGGAGCACGTCGCCGGGCTGACGCACGCGATCCGCGACCTCGCCACGCGCGAGCAGCTGCTGCCCTTCGCCCGCGACGGCCTGCAGGCGGTGGTCGAGCGCGCGGTGCGCGACGCCGGACGGCGCGGCCGCCTGTCTTCGCGCGTCGCGGTGATCGCGGATTTCGCGCGCGAGGCCGCCTTCCACGCCGCCCATGCCGGGTTGAAGAAGGTTGACCGGCGTTCGGTGGAACGCGCGCGCGTCAAGTTCCGCGAGATGCACACCCTCGAGGCCGAGTGGCACCAGCGCACGGTGCTGGAGGGCATCACCGTGATCGAAACCGCCGGCCGGCGCGTCGGCGCGATCAACGCGTTGACGGTCGTTCGCCTCGGTCCGATCAGTTTCGGCAGGCCGGCGCGCATCTCCGCCATCGCCGGCGCGGGCGAGGAAGCGTGGTCGAGCTTCGACCGCGAAGTCGAACTCGCGGGCGCGATTCACAACAAGGGCATGCTCCAGCTCGAGGCGGCGATGCGCTGGCGCTACGGCCAGGAGCGGCCGATGCCGGCGAAGATGAGCGTCAACTTCGACCAGAGCTACGGACCGGTGGACGGCGACTCCGCCTCGTCGGCGGAGTTCTACGCGCTGATCAGCGCGCTGGCGGACGCGCCCCTGCGGCAGGATCTGGCGGTCACCGGCGCCATCAGCCTGCGCGGCGACATCCTCGCCATCGGCGGCGTCAACGAAAAGATCGAGGGCTTCTTCGAACTCTGCCGGCTGCGCGGCCTGACGGGCACCCAAGGCGTCCTGATTCCGGAGACCAACGCCGGCGACCTGATGCTGCCGCCGGAGATCCTGGTGGCGGTGCGCACGCGCCGCTTCCACGTATGGGCTGCGAGCCACGTCGATCAGGGCCTGGCGCTGCTCACCGGCATGAGCGCCGCCGAGATCGACCGCCGCGTGCGCGCGCGCCTCGACAGGCTGCGGCGCACGGCGCACGAAGATGCGGAAGGCGGGCGCAGCCGACGCGCGCGCGGCAGCGCCGCCAGCCCGAAGGCGCCTTCGCCGCGTCCGCCGCGGCGCCGTCCGCGCAAGGGCGCGTGAGGGCGCGGGATACAATCCCGGCAGGAATCTTCGCATGCGCATCCTCGACCCGCACGTCCACTGCTACTCGCGCGTCACCGACGACTACGAGGCGATGTACTTGGCCGGCGTGCGCGCCG
>CAZDMB010000021.1:0-19944 GCA_964506175.1 uncultured Planctomycetales bacterium
GCGGCGCTACCGGGCGCCGTGGCGCTGATCCTGTGCACGGAGTGGAACGAATACCGGCGCCCGGACTTCGAGCGCATGGCCGGACTGATGAAGCGCCGCCTGATCTTCGACGGGCGCAACATCTATCCGGCGGAGCTGGTCCTGCAGCACGGCTTCGAGCGCCACGGGGTGGGCGTGCCGCCGGCCGGCGCGGCGGCGAGTCCGCGCGGCGCGGTGCGCGGCTGACCGGGCGGGCGCGACCGCCTAAACTGGGCGGGACGCATGTCCCGTCCCGCCCCTTCCTTCGCCTCCCTCGCGCCCGACCTGCACCGTTTCGAGAAGGTGGGCGACATGGTCGATCAATTGATCGACCTGATGCTGAACCTGCGCCAGAGCGGCCACCCCGGCGGTTCGCGCAGCAAGCAGCCGCTGCTCGTGTCGCTGACGCTGTCCGGCATCATGCGCTGGGACATCCGGCATCCGGAGAAGGGCCTGCAGGATCGTTTCGTCCTGATCGCGGGGCACTGCACACCCGTGGTCTACGCGATGCTCGCGATCTACAACGAAGCGCTCATCCGCATGCACAAGAAGACCGGCGACGCCAAGTACGCGGTGCCGCACGCTCCCGAACGCCAGTTGGTGTGGCAGGACCTCCTGCGCCTGCGCCGCAACAAGGGCCTGCCCGGCCACGCCGAAGCCGAGGGCAAGACGCTGATCTTCCGCGCCAACACCGGGCCCAGCGGCCACGGCGGGCCGCCGTCCGTCGGCATGGCGATGGCGATGAAGGCCGCCGGCGTCGCCGACGAGGTCAAGGTGTTCGCGGTCGAGGGCGAAGGCGGCCTGACCGCCGGCTGCCACCACGAAGCCAAGCACACCGCCTGGGGCCTGGGCCTCGGCAACCTGAACTACCTGGTCGATTGGAACGACAACGGCATCGACCCGCGCGCCTATTCGACGATGGTCTACGGCGACCCGCAGGGCTGGTTCGACACCTACGGCTGGCGCACGCGCGGCACGCCCGACGGCGAGAACTACGAGTCGATCCTCAAGACCCTGCTGGAGAACGTCTTTGCCAGCGGCGATCAACCGAAGTGCTCGTGGTTCCAGACCACCAAGGGCCGCGGCTACGGCGTGACCGGCTACAAGTCGCACGGCGCCGCGCACAAGCCGAACAGCGAGATCTTCTGGCAGACGAAGCGCGCCTTCGCCGACAAGTACGGCGTCTCCTTCGAGGGCATGGGCCAGGCGAAGCCCGAATCCGGCAAGGATTTCGAGGCGCAGACCGCGAAGAACATCCAGGCGGTCCTCGCGCTGCTCGACGACGAGGAGTTCTGCCGGTGGCTCGCGGACCGGTTGGTGAGCATCGGCGACTCCGTGCCGCGGAGCCTGCCCGGAATGCGCCTCAACGCCGCCGATCCGACCGCCGACCCCGAACTCACGGATCCGGCGCGCCTCCCGGAGGGAGTCTTCTTCAAGCCGGGAGAAAGCCAGCCGAACCGCAAGGGCTTCGCCAAGGTCGGCGCCTATCTCAACGCGGTCGGACGCAAGAAATACGGCCGCCCGCTGGTGATCGCCTGCAGCGCGGACCTCGCCGAGTCCACCAACATCCTCGGCTTCGCCGAGGAATTCGGCGACAGCGAGGGCTACGGCTGGTACGACCGCAACAACAATCCCGGCGGCGCGCTGCTGCCCACGTGCATCACCGAGTTCGGCAACGCCGGCCTGATGTGCGGCTTGGCGAGCACCAACCTCTCCAACGATCCCGAGCAGAAATTCCAGGGGTTTTGGGGCGCGTGTTCGACCTACGGCTCCTTCTCCTATCTGAAGTACGGCCCGATGCGCCTGTACTCCCAGCTGGTGCAGGATTCCCCCTTCCACCACGGCAAGGTGATCTGGGTGGCGGGACACAGCGGCCCGGAGACGGCCGAGGACTCGCGCACCCACTTCGGCATCTTCTCGCCGATGGTGACGCAACTCTTCCCGCGCGGGCAGGTGATCGACCTGCACCCGTGGGAGCCGAACGAAGTCGGCCCGGCGCTGCTGGCGGCGCTCGCTGCGAAGAAGGCGCCCATCGTCGCCCTGCATCTGACGCGGCCGAACGTCAGCATTCCCGATCGCGCCAAACTCAAGATGGGCTCGCACATGGAGGCGGCCAAAGGGGCGTACCTGCTGCGCGACTACGACCCGGCACGGCCGAAGGACGGCTGCATCTTCGTGCGCGGCACCTCCTCGACCGCGAGCGTGGTCAAGCTGATCGAGCAGGGGTACTTCGACGGCAACGGGCCGAACCTGAAGCTGGTCGCGGCCATCAGCCACGAGCTGTTCATGCTGCAGCCCAAGACGTGGCGCGACAAGCTGGTGAGCCGGGAGGACTGGTTCAACAGCACGTTCATCACCAACGGCGGGCGCATGGCGATGTGGCTGTGGGCGGCGCACAAGACCGCCTACGAATACGCGATGTCCTCGGACTACGACGATCGCTGGCGCACCGGCGGCTCCGTCGACGAGATCATCGCCGAAGCCCACCTCGACCCGGAGCATCTGGCTGCGGGCATCCGGCGCTTCGTCAGCGAACGCGAGCGGCGCCTGAACGCCGCCGGCCTGCCCGCCGAGTTCGCGCGTTAGCGCGGTCGCCTACCGTCCGGTCGCGCGCACGTACCGGCGCGCGACCTGGCTGAGGACGTCGGCGGCGGCCACGAGCAGCGCGCCGAGCGCGATGAGGAACAAGATCTCGTCGTAGCGGAAGCGCGCCTTCGCTTCGGTGACGAAGTAGCCGATCGACACCACCCCGAGCATGCCGAGCACCGTGGCCTCGCGCACGCAGGTCTCGAAGCGGTAGAAGAAGAGCAGCAGCCAGCGCGGCAGCGCGAGCGGGTACACCGCCACCATGAGGATCTGCCGGCGCGTGGCGCCGGCGGCGCGCAAGGCGGTCAACGGCTCCGGCGGCAGATTCTCGATCGTCTCCGCGCCGAGGCGGCCGAGAATGCCGGCATTGTGGACGCCGAGCGCGAGCACCGCCGGCCAGGCGCTCGGGCCGAAGACCGCGAGCAGCAGAAAAGCCCAGACGTATTCAGGGATCGCGCGCAGCAGCACCGCCAGCAGGCGCACGCAGCCCGCCAGCGTCGTCCAGCCGAAGTGGCACAAGGCGCTGTGACGCGTGCGCGGCACGTAGGGATCGCAGATCATCAGCGAACGTGCGCCGAGCGGGGCCAGCACCAGCGCCGCCGCGCCCGCCAGCGCGATGGCGAGCACGGCGATGCCGAGCGAATGACCGGCCGCCACGGCGCCCTGCGCGCGCCATTGCGCCGCCAGCCAGGAAGTCAGTTCGCCGGGCGCCGCGCCGTCGCGCAAGGGCGCGGGTACGGCGTCCTCGCTCCAAAATCGCGACCAATTCGCGGCGCGCTGGCCGGCGAACAGCTCGCCGAGGCGGAAGTCGCCGGCGAGCCACGCGTAGGCCGCGAACAGGGCGAGCAGCAGCAGGCTCGAGCGCAGGAAGCGATGGCGCGGGCGCGCCCGGCGCAGCGCGGCGATGCGGGCGGCGTCGCTCACGCCACGAATCTCCGGCGCAGGCGCGCGCTCCATGCCTCCAGCAGGAGCACGACCGCGATCATGGCGTAGAGATAGGTCCAAACCTCGCGGTAGTGGACGTTGTCGAAGGAGAGTTTCAGGTAGTAGCCGAGGGTCGGAATGCCGAAGAAACCCATGACGGCCGCCGAACGCACCGCGCATTCGAAGCGGTAGAAGGCGTAGGCCGCCATGTCCGGGGCGGCGGCCGGCAGCAGGCCGAAGAGGAAGCGCCGCGACGGCGTGGCGCCCAGCGCATGCAGCGCGTCGGCCGCGCGCCGCGGCGCCTCGTCCAGCATTTCCGAGAACACCTTGGCGAGTGTTCCGGCGTAGGGCAGCGCGATTGCCAGGACCGCGGTGGCGGGCGAGGCGCCGAACGCGGCGAGGAAGACGACGGCCCACAGCAACTCATGCACCGAACGCAGGGCGATGATCAGGCCGCGCAGCCCCCAGCGCAGCGACACCCCAACCGCGCCGCGTCCCTCCCACCAGGCGGCAGAGGCCAGGCAGCCGAGCGGCAGACCCACCAGCAGCGCCAGAGACATCGCCGCGGCGGCATAGACCAGGGTGAGCCGCGTGGCTTCGGCGACGCGCAGCAGGAACGGCGGCGTGCCCGGCGGAATGAAGTCGGCCTCGTGGACGATGGCTGGGCGCAGCGCCGCGCCGAAGAACTTGCCCGCGAGTTCCGCGCCGCCGGCGGCGGGCGTCAAGTGCGCGGGGGTCAACCCGAGCAACAGCCACGCCGCCGCGGCCGCGGCGAGGATGCCGAGGAGAGTCAGGCCGCGCCGCTCGACGGGCCAGGGTCGGGCAAGCCGGGGTACGACGCGCGCCTCACGCATCGCCGCCGGCCTCCAGCCGATAGAGCGCCGTGATCTCCGCGGCGTCGAGGCGGGCGGCGGGCTTGTCGAAGTCGACGCGGCCCTGGCGCAAGCCGATCACCCGCGGGAAGAAGTCCCGCGCCAGCGCGAGATCGTGCAGGCTGGCGATGAGGGTCAGGCGGCGCTCATCGGCGAGATCGGTGAGAAGGTGCAGCAGGTCGCGCGCGCGCGCCGGATCTACGCTGGCCACCGGCTCGTCGGCCAGCAGCGCCTCCGGCTCCTGGAACAAGGCGCGCGCGATGGCCACACGCTGCTGCTGTCCCCCGGAGAGGGTGTCCGTGCGGGCGTAGATCTTCTCGCCGATGCCCGCGCGCGACAGCAGGGAGTAGACCAGTTGGAGGTCGCCGGCCGCGGGCCGCAGCAAGGCGCGCAGCGCGGCCAAGGTGCCGCGCCGGCCGAGCTTGCCGCTCACGACGTTCTGGATCACCCGCAGATTCGGCACGAGGGCGTGATCCTGCGGCACGAAGCCCACGCGCGCGCGCCAGCTCCGCAGCGCCTTGCCGGAGAGCGCGGAGATGTCCGTGCCGTTGAACAGGAAATGGCCGCTGGTGGGTTGCACCACGCCATTCAAGACGCGGAGCAGGGTGGTCTTGCCCGCCCCGCTCGGCCCCACCAGCGCCACCCGCTCGCCGGGCGCGACGTCGAGATCCAGGTCGCGGAGGACGTCCTGTCCCCCGAGTCTGACCCCGACGCCGCGCAACGCGAAGGAGGCGGCGCTCATGCCGGACTGCCCGCGTCTAGGGCTTGAGGAACCCCAGATCGGCGGCCACTTTGCGGATCGGCTCCCAATCCGCGTTCTTGGCGGTGATGAGGCCCTCCTTGCGCTGGAGCGCCTCGAGCAACACGGGGTCCGTGATGCTGACGAGCGCCTGTTGCAGGCGGTCGGTGAAGCCCTTGCCGTAACGCTGGTCGAGCAGCGGATGCGCCGTCCAGTTGTAGTCCGGATAGGTGGGCGTGACCCAGACCACCTTGCACTTGGCCGGATCGAGTTTCTTCTGCGCGACCATGTCGTCGTAAGTCTTGTAGTTGAGGGCGCCGGCCTGGAAGGTGCCGGCCTCCACCAACTGCGCGGTCTTGTCGTGCGCGCCGCTGTAGGCGTTCGGAATGCCGAAGAACTCCGCCGGCGCCATCTTGGTGTTCTCGCGGATGTAGTACTCCGGCATCAGGCGCCCGCTGGTGGAACTCTCCGAGCCGAAGGTGAACTTCAGACCCTTGAGGCCCGGCGGGAAGACGTCGCTCTTCTCGAGGTTCACGCTCTGATGGACCACGAAGTAGGACTTGAAGGCGGGATCCACCTTGCCTTGCGCGATCATGCGCGCGCCGGGCACGAACTCGCATGCCTGGACGCCCGTCAGTCCGCCGAACCACGCCAATTGCACGTCGCCGCTGCGGAATTGCTGGATCGAGGCGTTGTAGTCGGTCGTCGGCACGTACTCGAAGGACACCCCCAGAGCCTTGGCCAAGTGATCCGAGACCAGGCGATACTTCTCGATCAGCTCGGTGGCGTTCTTGTCCGGGATCGCCGTGTAGCGAATCGGCTCCTTGGAGAGCTCCGTGGCCGCACCCGTCTTGCCGGTCAAGGCATTGTGCGCCGCCTCGTGGCTGCAGGCGAAGGAAAGGAGAAGGAGCGAAGGAAACAGGGCAGGAAGCGCACGGCCCCCGCGAAGGGAAGTCTTGTTCATGAAGGAAGGTCGCAGGATATCGTCGAGAAAAGGCGGGCGTGACGCATTCCTTCGCCCGCCGCCACGCCGGCGCTGCCTCAGCCCGGCGGCTCGCCGCGCAAGGGACGGTTGCCGAAGCGGTCCACGGAAATGGTCTCCGCGAAGTCCAGGAAGCCGGTGCGCGGAAAGGCCGGCGCCAGCGCCTTGCCGACCGGCACCATGAGCAGCGGCGGGTGCGCTGCGTCGAGACCGAGCGCCGCGGACACCTGCTCCGGGTCGAAACCGATCATCGGGCAGCTATCCAGGCCCATGTCCTTGGCCACGAGCATCAACGCCATGCCGGCGAAGCCCGCGCTGCGACAGGCTTCGTCGCGCAGCAGCGGCTCTTTGCCTTCGTACAGCTCATGGATCAACTTGCTCATGCGGGCGCGCACCTCCGGCGGCGCGTGGCGCAGGGCGCGTTCGCAGCGCGCCGGCGCGGTGTGATCCCCCGTCACGACGATCACCACCGAAGCATCCCGCACCGGCGCTTGGCGCCACGCGGCCAGCCACAATCGCTCCTTCACCGCCGGATCGCTGACGGCGACGAAATGCCAGTTCTGCATGTTGAACGAGGTGGGCGCCAACTGCGCGTACCCGAGCAGGTGGCGCAACTCCGCCTCGCTGAGGCGATGCTGCGGATCGAATTTGCGGATCGAGCGGCGGGAGACGAGCGCGTCGAGGAGTTCCAAGCGCGATCAGCGTAGCGCGTTCCGCAACAGCCGGTCCTGCGTCTTGGTGGACACGAGGATGCCGCCCTGCGACGAGACGTAGAACTCGAGATCGCCGTCCCCGTCGGCGTCGAAGCAAGCGCCGCCGCCGGCGATGAAGTCGGCGATCGGGCTGCCGTTGACGCGGAAGAAACGCGGATCCTTGGCGAAGGTCCCGACCGCGCCGCCTTGGGCGCCGCCGAGATTCAGGAACAGGCCGGGATGGCCGCCGACGCCGCCGGAGGGCTGGAAGAACTCGTGCGGAAGAATCACGACGTCCAGGTCGCCGTCGTTGTCGACGTCGCCGGTGGCGATCCACAAGCGGAGCAGCAGATCCGGATCCGGCGTGTCGGGCCAGGCGGAAGCGGGCGCGTCCGCGAACACGCCGGGCCGCGCCGGACCCTGGTTGTAGAGCATGTCGCCGGTGAAGGCGGGATCGGTGCTGACGTGGCTCTGGGCGAAGAGGAGATCCACCCAGCCGTCGCCGTTGAAGTCGGCGAACTTGGCGTCGCTGGTCTTGTCCAGGTAGTTCGGAAGTCGCGCCGCCGATTCGTCGGTGAAGGCTCCGCTGCCGTCGTTGATCAGGAGCATGTCGTCGCCGCCGATGCCAGAGGTCCGGCCGACCGCCAGGTCGAGATCGCCGTCGTTGTCCACGTCGGCGAGCGCGAGGCACGAGGAGGTCCAGAGATCGTTGTTGAACGGCGCCGCCTCGAAGGCGGCGTCGCGCGACCAGACGCCGCCTTGATTGCGCAGCAGCGCGAGCGTCTGCGGCCCCTTGGAGGGATTGTGCTGCGCCCCGTCGCAGAACAAGAGGTCCAAATCGCCGTCGCCGTCCACGTCGCCGATCGCGACGTCGAGCGTGGCGCCCAGCCCCGTGTCCAAGTCGGCGCGGCCGGCCGCGGTGGAGTAATGGCCGCTGCCGTCGTTGAAGAAGACGACGGGCTCCAGGGCGACGCCCAGCGCGTCTTCGCGGCCCAGCACCACCAGATCCATGAAACCGTCGCCATTCAGGTCGGCCGTCTGATGGGCGAAGCACGGGCCGTTGTCCGGCGCCGCCAGGCGCGCGGCGCTCTCGTCCACGAAGCCGGCTCCCGTGTTGGTGAGGAACTGCAGTCCGCCCGCCGTTCCGCTCGGGCCCGCAAGCGTGGCGATCGTCAGGTCAAGGTCGCCGTCGCGGTCGTAGTCCATGGGCACCACGGAGCCGCTGACCTGGGTCTGCGTCGCAGACGGCAGGCCGCCGCTCGCGTCCTGGAAGGCGGCGGAGCGGCGCGCATCGCCTTCGAGCACGCGACTCCAGGAGAGCAGCACTTGTCCGCTGCGCGCCAGCACGCCGCCTTGCACGGCGATCAAGCGACCGCTGACCGCGATCGCCGGCAACGGCGCATCCACGCGGAAGCGCCCGTCGGCGCCGATGAGGCCGGCGAAGGTCCGCGCCTGCGGCAGACTCACGAGCACCACCCCCGCCGGCGGCGGGAGCGGCCGCACCGCCGGAGGTCCGAACAGCAGGCGGGCGGGCTGGCCCAACTCCGTGCTGCGCAGCGAGGCCTGCAGGCGGCCCCCCGTGCTGAGAGCCGTGGTGTCCAATTCGGCCCGCAGCGAGGCATCCTCCTGCTGGGCCAGGCACAAGGCGAGGGTGGTGAGGAGGAGCATGGGGCGCAAGCGTAATTGAGACTAAGTCTCATGTCTAGAGGCGGCGCTATGCTCCTACCTCCCCGAATGCTGCGCACCTTTCTCCGCCGGCTGCTCGGGCCCCGCCATCGCATGCCTTCTGCCGGCTCGCCCGCGCCCGACTTCACGCTGCCCGATCACCTCGGTCGGCCCGTGCGTCTCGCCGACTACCGCGGCCGCCGCCTGATTCTCTGGTTCTACCCCAAGGCCGACACGCCCGGGTGAACCAAACAGGGCATCGGATTCCGTGATCGAATCCAGGATTTCCAGGCGCGCGGCGTCGCCGTGCTCGGTGTCAGCCTCGACGCGCCCGCGGCCAATCGCGCCTTCGCCGAGAAGTTCGCCTTCCCTTTTCCGCTGCTGTCCGACGAGGAGCGCAAGGTGGCCCTGAACTATGGCGCCTGCGAGACCGCGCAGGATCAGTACGCGCGCCGGCTGACCTTCCTGATCGGGCCGGACGGCCGCATCGAACAGGCCATCGAAACCAAGGACCCCGCCGGCCAGGCGAGCACGCTGTTGGCGTCTTGCCCGCTGCCCGGCGCCTGATCGCTTGCGTCTGCGCAACTGGCTGGCGATCCGCACCGGCGAGGGCGTGCCGGTCCTGCGCGCCGCGCTCACGGGCTTTCTGTTGTGGTGCGGCTACGGCATCCTGCGGCCGGTGCGCGACGGCGTGGCCGCGGCCGGCCACACCGAGGTCTCCTCCCTCTGGACCGGCACCTTCTTCGCCGCCCTGCTCGCGCTGCCGATCTATTCCTGGCTCGCCGCCCGCACCCCGCGGCGCGCCCTCGTGCCGCGCGTCTACGCGGTTTTCGCGGCCGTGCTCGTGGCCTTCTGGGCCCTGTTCACCGCCTCCGATCCCGACGGACCGGTGCGCCTGTGGTCGGATCGCGCCTTCTACGTCTGGGTCAGCACGTACAACCTCTTCGTCCTGAGCCTGCTGTGGTCGCTCGCCAGCGAAGCCTTCCGCAGCGAGCAGGGCAAGCGCCTCTTCGGCTTGGTGGCGGCCGGCGTCACCATCGGCCAGCTGAGCGGCAGCGCCATCACGGCCTTCCTGGTGGAGAGCATCGGCATCGCCTCCCTGCTGCTCGTCTCGGCCGCGACCCTGCTCGGGGCGGCCATGAGCGTGCGCGGCGTGCTGGCGCGGCAGGCCAACGTGCCGCTGCGCTCCCCGGAGGAGCGCATCGGCGGCGGTTGGTGGCAAGGGCTGCGCCAACTCGCGGCCGATCCCTTCCTGCGCGCCGTCACCATCTATCTGCTGCTTTTCCTGGTCGGCAGCGGCGTGCTCTACATCGTCAAGAACGACCTGGTGCGCGCCGCCTTTCCCGAGCGCGAAGCGCGCGCCTCCTTCCTGGCGAAGGTCGAGTTGTGCACCAATCTCGGCACGCTCCTGCTGCAGCTCTTCGTCACCGGGCGCTGGTTGCCGCGCTTCGGCGTCGCCGCCACCCTCGCGGTCGTGCCGCTCGTGACCCTGCTCGGCTTCAGCGCCTTGGCCCTGGCGCCCGGCCTCCTGATGGTGGCCGGCGTGGAGGTCGCGCGCCGCATCTCCGAGTTCGCGATGAGCAAGCCGGCTCGCGAAGTGCTGTTCACGGTCGGCGGCCGCCAAGCCCGCTTCCAGTCCAAGCCGGTGATGGACACCCTCATCTACCGCGGGGGCGACCTCGGCGTCGCCAAGGGCTTCGAGGCGGCTCGCGGCGCCGGCCTGGCGGTCGCCGGCTCGGCCCTGGCGGTGCTGCCCTTCGCCGTGGCCGGCCTGGGCATGGCGGTGTTGCTGGGCCGCATGCATGCCCGCCGCGAGGCTACAGTCAGCGATCGATGAAGCAATCCATCCTCGCTCTCCTCGTGCTCGCCCCGATTTCCTGCGCTTTCATCGTGCGGGACGCCGACCACTCCGCCCGCCCGGCCACGGTGGAAGCCGCGGCGCCGGCGGCCACCAAAGCCATCTGCGTGCTGCGCCCGACGGCCGGCAACGAGTCCGTGCGCGGCACCATCAAGTTCACGGCCACCCTCGGCGGCGTGCTGGTGGAGGCGCGCGTGGAGGGCCTCGCCCCCGGCGCCCACGGCTTCCACGTGCACGAGTGGGGCGACCTCGACTGCACCGACGGCATGTGCACCGGAGGCCACTTCAACCCGAGCGGCGAAGCCCACGGCGCTCCGGACGCGGCCACCCGCCATGCCGGCGACCTCGGCAACCTCGAGGCCGGCGCCGACGGCGTTGCGGTGTACAAGCGGCTGGACGCGCGCCTCCGCCTGGACGGCGCGGGCTCCATCCTCGGTCGCGGCATCGTGGTGCACGCCAAAGCGGACGACTTCACCACGCAACCGACGGGCAACGCCGGCGCACGGGTAGCCACGGGCGTGATCGGCATCGCCAAGCCGTAGAGACGGCAAGGTCGGCGCGCGCGCCGTCAGGGCTGCGGCAATCGGGCCAAGCGGCCATCGGCCCCGGCCGCGAAGGGCGGCGCCACCGCATGAAAACCAGGGGCCAAGGGGCTCCAGGTGCGTCCGCCGTCGGCGCTCCAATCCGTGCCGCCGGGCCCGGTGCAGACGAAACCGCCGTTCCAGGCCGCCACGCAGGAGCGATAGCCCGCGGGCATCTGCGCCGCAGGGATCCAGCTGCGGCCGCCGTCCTCCGTCCACGCGGCGGTCTTCTCGCGCGCGTTCGGGCGCAGGTAGTCGCCGCCGACGATGACGCCGTGCATCGCATCCGCGAACGCCACCGAGAAGACGCCTGCGGACTCGAGGCCTTGGAACAGGGGCGCGTCGACCGCGTCCCACGAGCGGCCGCCGTCGACGCTGCGCCACACGCGCGCCGCACCGGCGCCGCCGGTGCCGAGCCACACGCGGCCGCCGGCAAGGGCGCAGGCGCTCGTGCCGCTGGCGGCGAAGGCGAACTCGCCCGGCACCGGAGGCGGCAAGGCGCGCGCGCGGACCCAAGTGGCGCCGCCATCGTCGGTGCGCAAGATCAGGAGGGCGCCGTCCACCGGGTCGCCGACGAGGACGCCTTCGCGTTCGCTCCAGAAGGCGATGCCGTCGAAAAACCCCTCCGGCCAGGGACAGTCCAGAATCTTTTCCCAATTGCGGCCGGCGTCGGCGGTGCGCCAGAGTCCGGAAGCCGCCCCGGGGCCGGCGGCCAGCAGCAGCGCCCGCCGCTCATCGAAGGCCTGGACGTCGCGGAAGTCGAGGGTGGCTCCGCCCGGGGGCGCGGCCAGCCGGCGCCAGCTTTTCCCGCCATCGGTCGTGCGCAGAACGGCGCCGCCGCTGCCGCTGGACCAGGCCACTTGGGCGTCCACGGCGCAGAGGCCGCGGAGGGACGGCGCGGAGCCGTCCAGGGCCGGCGCCGAGCATCCCGCGAGGACCAGAAGGCCTCCCAGGCGCCCGAGCGACCGGCCCAAGGTCGAGCCGGCGGGGCTCAGACGATCGGCGGGACGTCGCGGTCCATCACCGTCTTGCGACCGTCGGCTTGCGCGCTCGCGATGGCGCGATCCAGCAGCTGGCGGATCGCGTCCGAAAGTTGGACGGAAACGCTGCCGGAGGTGTTCATGCCAGACTTGGCGCGGATGTAGTCCTTGATTTTGGACTGGACGATGAGGATCTCGTTGTCGGCCATGGTTGGATCGTAGCGATGGGTAGGCGCCCAGGGCACCGTCCTTCGCAGTCTAGCCCTCGCAGAATCCGGGAGAAGGCCTTTCAGTCCGTCGTCAGGGCGAGCACACCACAAGATGTTGTGGTGGCGCCGTCAATTCTTGACCTTGGCCTCCAATTGCCAACCGTTCCAGCCGCCGGCGCCGTCCGCCAAGCCTTCCAGCTTGAGGCTGAGGCTCTGACCGGCTCCCAGGCCCGCCTGCGCCGCGGCCAGGCCGGAGAGGCTGGTGCGGGTGCCATCGAGCGTGATCCGAGCGTCCGCGGGCACCTGCACCAGGATGCTGCCTGCGGGCGGGGCTCCGCCGAACGGATCTTTCACGCTTTGGACGCTCACCTGGACGGTTTCGGCGCCCGGATTCACCCCGGTGATGACGCCCTCCAGGCGTCCCGGTTTGACCTTGAGTTGGCTGGCCGCGATCACCGCGGCGGCGGGCGGGCCGGAGAGCGCGCCGTGCACCTCGATCTTGAGACCCGTCAGCAGTTCGCCGGCCTGCAGCACCGGATCCGCCGCCGTGTCGAGCCAGATGCGCTGCACGCCCGCCAGCACGATGGTCGCCGGCGCACTGATCGAGCCCGAGAGCCATGCGGGTTCGTCCGCATCCAACTGCATGACGCAGGAGGAGTCGAGGCCGCTGACGTCGGTGATGCTTCCTTCGAAGGCGGCGCCCTCGTCGTCCAACTCGAGCTGGGCGGCGAGGAAGGGCATGGGCGCGGCGAAGTCGGCGAAACTGACGTAGAGATCCGTCCCGGGAACGAGGCCCGCGGCCGTCGCGGCGCCGCCATCCTCCAGACGGAACGTGGTGCCGGCATCCCAGGCGATCGTCAGGACCCGCGGATTGCCGACCTGCGCCAAGACGGGATAGGCGAGGGACGAGCCGCGGCGCACCTCGCGCCACAGCAACTCGAACTCCTGCAGGCCCGCGTCCACGCTGAGGACTTCGCCTTTGATCTTGACCGGAAAGCCCTGGCCGTCCTCGATCTCGACGCGCGTCGCGTTGACCGCGCCGCTGGCGGCGAAGGCACCGTGCACCTCGACCTCGGCGCCGGGCGCGAGCGCGGCGAAGAAGGCCGCCTCGCTGCCGAAAGCCTGCTGGTCGTCGCCGATCAACGCGTCGCCCGGGCTGAGCACCACCGTGACGCGCCCGAACGCGGCGGCGCCGGAGTCGTCCAGCAGGTCGGCCACGAAGCGGCTGGCGCTCGGATCTTCGCTGATCACCCGGCCGCGGAACTCGTCGAAGGCGGAATGCTCGAACTCGTGCTCGGCTTCGAGTTCCAGCTCGAAGGCGAGGCCCCCCGGGTTGCTGGAGTCGTCCGTCAAGGATTTGGCGAGGTCGACGTCGAGCAGCACGCGCCGGAAGACGCCGTCGAGCACCAGGTTGCTGGCGTCGAGCGCGAGAAACGAGGCGTCGTCCACCGCGCGCGTCACGCGCACGGCGACGGCGGCGCCCGTCTTGTCGAACGCCCGCACGGAAGCCGGATCCACCGCCAGGCGGATGCCGGTATAGGTGCCAGCCGGCGGATCGGCGAGGCCCAAGAGTGCCTGCAGGCCGGCCAGGCCCAGCACGTTGAAGTTGCGCGGCGCGGCCAGCAGGTTCGCCGTGCCCGTGCCGTCGGCGCGCAGCAGCACGACGGAAGTGACGTCCAGCGAGAAGACGGAGAGGCCGTCCGCCGGCGCGTCGGTCATCAGCAGGCCGAGGCTCTCGCCGCCCTTGCCGGCGTCGGTGGAGCCGCCGCCACCGCAGGCCGCGGCGCAGGCGAGGAGAGTGCAGAGGGGAAGGAGATGGCGCATGGCTACGAAGGAAGAGCGGCGCCGGGGCGGCGATTCCCTCAACGGCGGGCGCTAACTTGGCCGCATGCATCGCCGCACCCTCCTCAAATCCGGCCTGGCCGCCGTGGCCGCCGGAGCCGTCGTCGGAGCCGCCCCCGCCGCCGCCACCGCCTCCCGGATCACGGAGCAGCGCACCGCGCGGCGCGGAAACTTCCAATTGGCCTACGCCCCCCACTTCGGCATGTTTCAACAGCACGCCGGCGACGATCCCGTGACGCAATTGGAGTGGGCCGCGGACCAGGGCTTCAGGGCATGGGAGGACAACGGCATGGCCGGCCGCCCCGTCGCGGAGCAGGAGCGCATCGCGCAGGCGATGCGCCGGCTCGGCATGAAGATGGGCGTCTTCGTGGCCAACTTCGGCACCGCGTTCGGCAAGAAGAGCTTCGCTTCGAATTCTCCGGAGATGGCCGAGAATTTCCTGCAGGACTTGCGGCAGGCGGTGGAGGTAGCCAAGCGCGTGGACGCCACCTGGATGACGATCGTCCTGGGGGACCACGATCCCGGCATGCCCGAAGATCATCAGCACGCGAACGCCATCGCGATGCTGCGTCGCGGCGCGGAAATCTTCGCGCCGCACGGCCTGGTGATGGTGATGGAACCGCTCAACCCCTGGACCGACCACCCGGGCATGCTGCTGCAGCGCAGCAGCCAGGCCTACATGTTGTGCAAAGCAGTGGCGAGCCCCAGCGTGAAGATGCTCTTCGACATGTACCACCAGCAGGTCACGGAGGGCAACTTGATCGCCAACATCGACCGCTGCTGGGACGAGATCGCCTATTTCCAGATCGGCGACAACCCCGGCCGCAATGAGCCCGGCACCGGCGAAGTGAACTACCGCAACGTCTTCGCGCACATCCATGCGCGGGGCTATCAGGGCGTGCTGGGAATGGAGCACGGCAATTCGCAGCCGGGCCGCGCGGGGGAAAGCGCGGTGGTCGACGCCTATCGCGCCTGCGACGCGTTCTAGGCTTCAGCCGTAGCGCGCCGCGTCGAAGGGCGCCGGCGCGAAGCTCGGCGCCTCGCCGCTCATCAATTGGGCGAGCAGGAGGCCGGTGCCGGGAGCGGTCTTGAGGCCGGTCATCTGGTGACCGGTGGCGAGCCACAGGTTCTCGGCGCCGCGCGCGCGTCCGATCAAAGGCATGCCGTCAGGCGCGCACGGGCGCAGACCGCTCCACGGCCGCAGTTCGCCGAGCTGCGGCGGCAGATCGAGCATGGCGCGCGCGCCGGCGAGGATCGCCCGCACGCGGCGCTGATTGATGGACAGGTCCTCGCCGACGAGTTCCAGCGTGCCGGAGATGCGCAAGGCGTCACGGTGCGGATTCAGCGCGATCTTCCTCTCCGCCAGATAGATGGGCCGGACGGGGTGCGGGTCGAGGCGCGGCGCGAGCAAGGAATACCCCTTGGCGCCGAGGATCGGCAGGTTCAGGCCCAGCCGGCGACCCAGCGAGCGCGACCACGCGCCCGCGGCGAGCACGACGTCGCGCGCCTCCACGCGACCGGCCGAGGTGTCCAGGGCGAGGATCCGCGTGCCGGCGCGCTCGACCTCGCGCACCTCCGCCTGCTCGCGCAGCACGGCGCCCGCCCGCCGCGCCGCGGCCGCAAGCGCGCACGCCGCCGCGTAGGGCTCGCAGCTGGCGTCACGCGGGTAGAAGATCGCGCCGATCTGGGCGCCGCGCACCGCCGGTTCGCGCGTGCGCACTTCCGCGGCGCTCCACCAGGCGTGCGGCACGCCGTGGCGCGAGGCGAGGTCCGCGAGGCGGCGCGCGGCGGCGACGCCCTTGTCCGTCTCGTAGACGGCCAACAGGCCGTCGCGCGCGAAAGCGAAGGGTTCTGCGCCGGAGCCGGCCAGTTGCTCCCAGGCATCGGTGCTCCAGCAGCACAACTCGAGCAGCGCGCCGGCGCCGCGCTCGAAGGGCGCTCGCCGCGCCGCTGCCAAGAAGCGCGCCAGCCAGCCGAATAGGAAGGGGTCGGGACGCAGCGGCACGTAGAAAGGGCTGTCGGGATTCAACAGCCAGCGCGCGGCCTTCGACAGCATTCCGGGCGCCGCCAACGGAAACGCCTGCGACGGCGTCAGCCAGCCGGCGTTGCCGAACGAGCAGCCGTGGCCGAGGCGATCGCGCTCGAGCACCAAGACGGCGGCGCCGCGCAAGGCGAGCTCGCGCGCGCACGCCAAGCCGATGACGCCTCCGCCGATCACGGCGACGTCGCAGCGCGACTGTTCCATAGGAGACGTCAAATCTATCAACATCGTTGCGAAGGTGCGCGCGCATTCTGTAGGATGGAAAGGGTTTCAACATGGCATCCACCGCCCGCCACTACTCACAATGGACCAAGGCAGACGTCGCTCTCCTGCGCCGCATGGCGAAGCAGGGAGCGCCGGCCAAGGCCATCGCCAAGCAGCTGAAGCGCATGCTCGGCTCGGTCTACCAGAAGGCGTCGCGCGAAGGAATCGCCCTGCGCGGCCGCTGACCGCGTCCCGGCATTCGCTGGTATGATGAGCGGCATGAAATCCTTCTTCATGCTTTCCGTGCTGGCTTTGTCGGCCTGCACCGCGCGTGAGTCGGCTGCCCCGACCGCGGCGGCGCCTGCGGCCGGCAGCCTTGCCGTCGGCAACACCCAGACCTACGAGGTCGCCTGCGCGAGCTGCGTCTACGGCATGCCCGGCGTCCAGGGGTGCAAGCTCGCCGCCAAGATCGACGGCAAGCCCGTGCTCGTCACGGGGGTGCCGGCGCCGGGTCACGACTCCGGCATCTGCGAACACGCGGTCCACGCCGACATGACCGGCAAGATGGAAGGCGACCACTTCCTGGCCGCCAGCTGCGTGTTGAAGCCTTAGTCGCGCTCGCCTTCAACCACTGAGCAGCTCGAGCGCGGACGCGAACTCCGTGATGCGGAGGTTCGAGTCTGGCGGTACGCCTTCGAAAACCTGCACGGCGCCGCTGGCCGGCCAGATGACGCGCAGCCGCACCAGGCCGCGAACTTGGCCCAGGCCGAGTTCTTGGCGCAGCGGATTGCCGCCGAAACTGCCGCCTGTGCCCACCGTGGCGTAGATGGTGCGCAGGGCGCCCGCCTGATGGATCTCGACCTCCAGGCGCGCCCCGACTCCGAAGCGATTGCTGCGCTTGCCGACGAGGCGCACTTTCAGCCAGTGGTTGCCGAAGCCGGGGTTCTCGAAGAACACGTTGCCGTAGGCGTCGCCGGGATAGGAGCCGCCCATGCGCGTGAAGACGTCCTGATCGCCGTCGCCGTCGAGATCCGCGAAGGCGACGCCGTGGCCCTTCTGCAGATGGCCGAAGCCGCCGGCGGTGGTGACGTTGGCGAAGCCCTTGCCTCCGAGGTTGTGATACATCACGTTGGGCACGAGGCCCTCGTAGAGCGGATAGCCCGTGGCGAGATAGAAGTCCGGATAGCCGTCGTTGTCGAGATCGCCGAAGTTGCAGCCCATGGGAACCGTGACTAGCCGGATGCCATAGGCTTCGGCGACGTCCTCGAAGCGGCCGGCGCCATCGCCGCGATAGAGGCGCGGCGGTTCGGCGCGCTGCGGCAGGCCGAGGTAGCTGGCAGCGACGTCGGCCACGCTCGGCGGCCGCTCGGTGCTGCCGTAGGAGCCGACCCAGAGGTCGAGATGGCCGTCTTGATCGAAATCCCAGGCGAAGCAGGCGAAGCTGCTGAGCGGCAGCGCCACGCCGGCGGTGGCGGCAACGTCTTCGAAACTGCCGTCGCCGCGATTGCGGTAGAGCCGATTGGCGGAGGCCATGTTGGAGATGAAGAGGTCTTGCCAGCCGTCCTCGTCGAAATCCCCCCACACCACGCCCTTCGCGTAGCGGTCGTTGCTCACGCCGGCCGCACCGGCAACGTCCACGAAGGTGCCGTCGCCCTGATTCTGGAAGAGCTGTCCCGGGCTCGGACATTCGGGATCGGACTCGTTGCCGACGTAACAGTCGAGGTCGCCGTCGTTGTCGTAGTCCGCCCAGGCGGCGGTTTGCGTGGGGTAATTCTTCGCGCCGAGTCCTGCCGCGTAGGTGACGTCCGTGAAGCGCCCGCCATCGTTGCGCAACAAGGAGTTCGGGTGCCTCCCGGACGCGCTCCACCAGGCGCCGCGCAGCACCAGCACGTCCACGTCGCCGTCGTTGTCGTAGTCCGCCTGCACCGCGTTCAACCCGCCCCATTCTTCCTCCAGCCCGGCCCCGGCCGTCCGCTCGCTCCAACTGCCGTCCCGCTCCTGTCGGAAGAGCTCACTTCGGAGTTGGTCGTCATCAGGTCGACAAGCCCGTCGCCCGTGAAGTCCTCGGCGATGGCGGCGCCGGCGAGGCCGACGGCGTCCAAGCCCTTCGCTTGGGCCACTTCGGCAAAGCGCGGGAACTCCTCGTCGGAGGCGAACACCGACGGCGGAATGCGCTCGGACTCCTGAATCTCGTCCGGCCAGGTCCCCACCGTCATGGCAGCGATGTTCAGCGCCCAGCGCGCCTTGAGCGCCAGAGGCGAACCCGGAGGGACGGTCGCCAGCAGCGCCTCGAACTCGGCGATGGCGCGGAGCGAGCCCGCCTGGTCCGTGTGGATGCCGGCGCCCGCGATGGGAAGAATGCAACTCTGCGGCGTGCGCAGATTGCAGCAGTTGTTGACCTCGCCGAGGCGCATGCAGGCGACGCCAAGTTGGAACCGCGTCGTGGCGATGGCCTTCTGCGGCACCCCAGACTTCTGCTCTTGCAGCAAAACGAGCGCCGCTTCGTAGTGACCGACGGCCTCGGCCACGCGGCCGATCCGCAGTTCCTCGCGGGCGAGGTCGGACAGGATTTGGAAGCGCTCGTTCGGGTTGAGTGCGCGACCCCGGTCGCGCAGGCGCGCGGACAGGCGATCCACCACATCCTCGCCGAGGGAGAGATTGGACTTGCGGGCGTCCGTGCGGATGTCGCGCAGTTGCGCGAACAGGCGCTCGGCGCCGGAAGGCGGCGCCGGTTCCTGGGGGGACGAAACGGCGAAGGTCCAGGCGGAAATGGCCGCCGTGAGGAGCGGAAGAAGGTGCATGACGCGAGGGGATGACTTCTCTTCGGCAGAACGAGGGCTTGAACTCCTGCTCAGGCAAGGGATTCACGCTCGACGCTGCCAGAGAACCGCGCGTCTTGAATGGACCTCCGTCCCGCTTCCTCTAGTCGCGCGCGCGGGCCTGGTAACCTCCGGCGCGCCGTGGGAGGAACTCGCGCCGTGGGAGGCGACGGCGATCAGCGCGGACGCGCGCGGCGCCGGGCGGCCGCCAACGCGGCACGAACCTCCGCAGGCTTCGCGCCAGCGAGTCGCACCATGGTGCACCCTTGCCGGCCCCAGGCGCCGGGGGCGGCGGAGTAGGTAGCCGGATCCGCGCGCAGCAGCCGCCGCTGGCCAGCCGGAGTGAGCTTGATCATGCCCTGCGCGCCGTCCGGATGCAGCGAAGCGAAAATCCGGCCGTCAGCGCGGAAGTCCGGGTGCCCCATGTGCTCGCCCTCGACGGCGCCCGCACACCGCAGAGCGAGGCGCCGAAACTGCTCCGGGGTCATGCCGTTCACCCGCAGCCGCAGCCGGCTTCCACCGGGTGCCCGTCGCGACTCCACCAGTCGAGACCGCCGATGAGCTCCTTCACGCTAAAGCCGAGCTCGGCCATCTTCAGGGCTCCCCGCGTGCTGGCGTTGCAGCCGATGCCGTCGCAATACGTGACCACCAGCGCCGTACGATCCAGACCCGCCGTCGTTGCGGGGCTCATGGCGCGGTGAGGCAGGTTGAGCGCGCCGGGGATGTGGCCGCGCGCGAAGGCCTCCGGCGAGCGCGCGTCGATCACCAGCACCTTCTCGCCGGCTTCGCGGGCGCGCTCGAGATCCCAGGCGTCGATCTCGAAGGCGAGTTTCCGGCGGTAGTGCTCCAGTTGCTCGGTCATGGCGCGCGGCCTCCGCTGGCTAGAATAACGGCGCAGCTTGGGCGGCGGCGAGGCGCAGCGGAGCCCCAGA
>CAZDMB010000022.1:0-9315 GCA_964506175.1 uncultured Planctomycetales bacterium
GCGCCACGAAGTGACTTCCTGCGATCGCAGCGAGGCGGCGCTGGCGCAACTGGGCCGCGAGGCGGCGGCGCAGAAGATCGCGCGTCCGCCGCAGGCGCGGGCGCTCGACGCCAACGATGCGCCGGCGGTGGGCGCCGCGGTGCGCGGCTTCGATCTTGCGGTCACCGCGGTTCCGGGATTTCTCGGCTTCCAGACCTTGCGCGCGGTGATCGAGGCGGGCACCTCCGTCGCGGACATTTCATTCTTCCCCGAGGACGCGCTGCAGCTCGATGCGTTGGCGAAGTCCAAGGGCGTCCGTGCCGTGGTGGACGTCGGCGTCGCGCCGGGCCTCGACAACCTCATCTTCGGCGCGCACGAGCGCGCGTGGAGCGTCAGTTTTTTCGAATGCCTGGTGGGGGGGCTGCCCGCCGAGCCGCGCTGGCCGTGGCGCTACAAGGCGCCGTTTTCGCCGGTGGACGTGGTGGAGGAGTACCTGCGCCCGGCGCGGCTGATGGAAGGCGGCCGCGTGGTGGTCAAGCCCGCGTTGTCCGAGCCGGAGTTCGTGGAGATCCCCGGCGTCGGCACCCTGGAGGCTTTCAATACCGACGGCCTGCGCAGCCTGCTGACCACCATGAGCCACGTTCCCGACATGCGCGAGAAGACGCTGCGCTGGCCCGGACATCGCGAACTCGCGCTGGCGTTGCGGGAGTCCGGATTCTTGTCGGAGGAACCGATCGCTGCGACGGACGCGCAGGGCAAGGCCATGCAGATCGTCCCGCGCGAGGCCACCAGCCGCATGCTGTTCCAAGAGTGGCGGCTCGAACCCGGCGAGGCCGAGTTCACCGCCATGCGCGTGACGGTGCGCGGCACGGACAAGGCCACCGGCGCGCCGCGCGAAGCTGTCTGGCACCTGCTCGACCGCGGCGAGGCGGCGACGCAGACCTCCTCGATGGCGCGCACGACGGGCTACACCTGCACGGCCGTGGCCGAGCTGATCCTGGGCGGCGCCTTCGCCACGCCGGGCGTCCATCCGCCGGAGCGTCTCGGCGCCGTGCCCGGACTGCTCGACCGCGTGCTCGCGCACCTCGCGGCGCGCGGGGTGCGGATCGCGCACGCCTGAAGGCCGTCTCAGCGCTGGGCCGCGGATTGGAACATCCAGCGGTTCCCGAACTTGTCATTCAGCGCGCCATACAGGCCGAAGGGCAGATTGCGGAGGGGATCGGTGACCTCGGCGCCCTCGGACAACTGCGCGAAGAGCGCCTGCGTCGCCTCCTGCGTCCCGCCGCTGAGGTAGAGGCACACCGTGTTGCCGCGGACGGGGCCGTGCGCGGGCAGCAGCCAATCGGAGGCCGAGAGATCGACGCCTTGGCTCTTGAGCCGGGCGTTCACCACCTTCCCGTGCATCGCCGCCGGAAATGCGCTCTTCATCGGCGACTCGCCGACGGTGGTCAGCGTCAGCTCGCCGCCAAAGATGGCGTGATAGAAGTTCATGGCTTCCTGGCAGGTGCCGTCGAACAGCAGATAGGTGGTCAGGTGCATGGCTGATTCCTCCGCAGCGGGGGCACCCGCTGGGCTGGGATGTTGCGATTCCTGCAGCGCGCAGCCGGCGAGCGCGGAGAGGCCGAGACCGGCGAACAAGCACGGCCAGCTTGCGGGGCGGTTGGATGCTTGGAGGCTGGCGGTCATGGGTGGATGATCCTCCTGATGTTCCCTGCGCGGTGCTGCGCGTCGCGCTCACAGGCGTCGGAAACCCGAATGGAGGGCCCGGCGGCGCATCGAGTGCGGATCCTATCGGCCGGAGAGGGGTTCTCCGCCGCGCGGCAAAGGATCGCCTTCTCGTGGACGGTGTTGGCGAGCTCCGCGAAGGAGCGGGGTCGGTGGCTCCCCGGCTCGGCGACGTGCACGTGCGGGTGGAACCACCGCTGCGCGCCGCGGCGCACGGTCGAGCGCAGCGTCTCGGTTAGCAACCCTCTTCGTGGCCGATCACTACGCCGAAGGCCAGAGGGCCGGCGGTGAAAACGCGCTGCTCGGCCCCGCGCGCGGGGTAGATGGATTCCTCCGACGGGTCGAGCTGGATCTTGTCCTGCCAGCCCGCCAGCGAGCCGTCCGGGTGGGTGATGCGTGCGGCGATCTGCAGGCCGCGCTCGGTCGGGCGCTCGGTGCCGAGGATGACGATGATGGGTGCGGCGCGGGCGGCGTCGTCTACTGCGGACCAGGCGCGTTCGAGGAATGCGGGATCCGGCGGCGGGGGAGTCGTGCCCGGCCAGCGGTAGCCGGGGATGAAACCCTCGGGGAAGCGGAGGACGAGTGCGTTGCGGCGGGCGGTCTCGGCGATGGCCGACGTTGCCAGCGCGACGGATTCCTCTGGCGTTGGTGGAACGCGGAGATTTGCCAGGGCGATGCAGACTGTGATGATGCCATGGTGAGATTCTCGCGGAATGTGTGGAGCGGCGGCATTTTCCGCAGCTTCGCCGTGCTCCTGGAAATAGACCGCCCGTCGCGGCTGACGTGTGAGAATTCTACGGACGGTTTAGGGCTTCCTCTGCAGCCTTGAGGATCGATATCCTCACCACCGCTTCCAGTCCCACTTCTAGCCGACTCCCACGCTCTCCGCCAGCAGCGTACCGCTTACCCCCGGCTGGCAAATAGCTCCTCAACCGCGCTGGTCAGACCATCCTGCTTCTTGCCCAGGGTTCGCATTTCCTCTGCGACCTTGCCAACGTTCAGTCGCACTTCGTCTGGTCCGAGAAGGGTCTTGCGCTGCACCCACCTGAATCCGGCCCACTTTGTGATCACAGCGATGTCAATAGGACCGCCGACGACAGGAACCATCTTGGCGAACCGCTGGTAATCTGCCGTAGTTCGGATCAGGAAGCGCGCGAAATCTACAGCATCGGGAAGTGTCATGAGGTCCAAGCTCACGTTGTCGGTGGGCAGGAGCTTCCGGTAGACCCGATTGGCCACATCCACGATGCCGCCAAACGTGACCCCGTTCCCTTTGGTATCGGTGATCTTGCGGTCCTGACCAATAGCAACCATGAAGCTAGAGCCAGCATCGAGGTCGTCGTGGTTATAGCCAGCGATCTGAAAGCCGATTGGCGCGAGTGCAGCTGGGAGCCTGGACAGGTCGCCAACGTCTTTTCTAAGTGCCTCCTGTAGGATTGTGCTGAGGTCATCCGTGACTTCGCGAACCGTCCGCGACGGAACGAAATCTGTATGGACGTAGTTCAGAACGTGGTTGCAGAGCGTGCGTCCACCGACGGCAGCCGCACCATGGAATGAGACACCGAACTGCCCAATGTAGAAGAGCTTGTTAGCCAGTGGCGAGCTGTTCGCGGGAACGCCGATCGGTGGCGCTGGCACCGCGATGCTGCTTGCTTCCTCATTGCCACACGATCCGCACTTATGCCGGACGTTCAGCGGCGGAAGCTGGATCGCGTTTTGCTGCGAGGCGAGGCTGTCGGAAGCTATTACGATGCCATCCGGCACTCGCACGGTGACGTTCATGGTCATTAGATCTCGTTCATTCGGGTCAGAGAGCTCCCAGCGTGACGGTTCTGCGAGCGGGCCGCGACCGTCGGTTGACGCTGAAGCACTGTGCTCCGGCAATTTCCGTACCAGGAGTCCGAGGGTCCTGCGCTGCCACCATTAGGTCGGCAGCGAGCCATTGTGGCAGCTCAATTCCATGCCTTGCTCTCCGCCTGCCGAGTTGGCAGGCGCCTGCGAAACGGCAAATCGGTCAACTAGGCTATGACACTAGGTCCGGGCCCGGCCAGACGCCTCGAGCGGTGCGCCGAATAGGTGCCGTCGCTGTGTTCAGGCTGGAATCGACCCGCCGGGGGGGAATAAGGTGTGCAGCCCCATGCTGCTCGCCGACCGGATCATGGCCATGCGGAATGAAGCACTCGCACGAGGCCATAAGCCCGTGCCCGAGTCGCTCCAGGGCGTCACGAAGGACAGGATAGCTGAGGTGCTGCGGGCACTCGACCTTGAGAGCAGTGATCAGGTCGATGCCGTGTTCGCGTTGCTCGACAATGAACGCCAATCCTGGTTCCCAAGAGTCCCTGGTGAGGTGAGGTTCTCGGATGGGGCGACCGTTGCCCACGTTGGCTGCCACGTTGGAATCCTTCAGCGCGGCAAATCGAAACTCGACCGGGAAGGCCGCGACTACTGGATCAAACCGCTGCGTCAGATTGGAGCGATCGAGCCCGTCTACCTCGACTCTGAGAGCCGGACCTTCCTTCAGGGCCATCCCAAAGCGAAATCCGGAAACTCCGCGTACAGGCTCGACCCAGGCTTTGTCGAGGTCCTTCGCAGTTCCGCGCGCGAATGGCACGAGAAGCTCAAAGCTTGGAGCAGTGAGGATGCGAGGCGAGCCAGGCTCCTTTTTCAGGCAGAGCAGGCAGAGGCTACTCGCGCCGCGACCGACACGGCTCACGCGGATCTAATTCAGGCTTGCTGTGAGGACTACGCACCGCGCTTCCTGCCTGGTTTCGAAGTGTTGTACGTGGACGATGCCGATGGAGATCGGGTGTCTGAGCCCGAGCGCGCGAAGCTCCATGGCTCTGCTATCGAGATAACCCTCGACGACGCGATGCCTGACGTCCTTCTCTGGAACCGGCAAACCGATGCACTCTGGATCATTGAAGCCGTGACGAGCGATGGCGAAGTAGATCATCACAAGCTCGATCAGGTCCGCGCATTTGCCAAGCGCAATGGTAAAAAGGAGGTCGGGTTTACGACGGCCTACCCGACGTGGAGGGTCGCGGCTCAGAGGCAAGGAAAGCACAAGAACATTGCCCCAGGCACGCACGTTTGGATCCGCGAGGACGCCTCTAAGCATTTCTTGGCGGAGTCCTTCAAGGTCTAAGAGAGTTCGGCGTCTACGATCGCATCGACTCCTGGTTGGTCGGGGAAGGCCTTTCCGATGCGCCTCCCCATTGCCCTGAGAGTGTTGAGGCGCGGGTAGCGGATGCTCCGGAGGTCGGTAGCATTGACCTGCGTATGGCCGTTGAACTGCCTGAAGTAGCGGTCGACGAGCGAGCTGTTGAGGTAAACAGCAAGGCCCTTCGCGACGCTTTTCGAGAGGCCATTACCGGCTGAGTGGAAGTAATTGACGTGGTTCTCGATCCCGAGTTGCTTGATGCCCGCAGGAAGTCGCTCCGGATCGCACACGACCGCGACGATGCGGCGGCGCTCCTCCTTCGTGGTGAATCGCTTGGTAAGCACGTAGGTCTCGTTCGGCACCATCATTCCTCGCGTAGCACGCTCGTCCGCGAGCGCGTTTGCCTTCCGTCCGCCGAACTTCGGCCAAGCGACGAATCCGTTGTTGAAGTGCGTCGGGTAGATTAACGGGACTGTGTTCGAACCCGGGTCGTCACGCAGGAAATCGCGCGCCCGAAAATCTACGACGCGCCCGGTTGAGACTGTGATACCGAGGTCACCTAGGCCGCACGGGAGCGTTGCCATGCGCTCCGCAATACTGGTTTCCTCGCAGGTCGTGGCGAGGTGGATGAAAGCATTGGGGTCCTGTGGATCTACAACAACGGAATGTGGCACAGCGCGCTCGGAGACGGGCTCGCCCGGCGCGGCACTCGTCGAGAGAATTACCGTGCCACGCCTCGCACCTTTCTTCGCGTGAAAAATGATGTTCTCCTGGAGCACGGCATCGTCCTGGAATGCACGGTTGCGGCTCTCGAATACGTGGATCCGGAGAAGTGCCATCTCGTCTAGGAGCAAGCGGCGGAACGGTCTGAAGTACGGTCCGTTGCAGAAGCTCCTCGGCGTGATCGCGACCAACTCTCCACCGTGGTCTAGAAGTCGGATCGCTAGCCCGACGAATGCCGTGTACAGATTGCTGGTCTCGATCCCGGCCGAGCGGAGCTGGAGACGCTCGCGTGAATCGCTCCCGATCTTGCGATACGGCGGATTCATAATTGCAGCGTTGAAGCGCGGCGAGCTTCCGTCCCGGAACAGGCCCGCGTTGAGCAAAGATGAGCCATCCTCGATGAAGTCGCGCTCCACGATCCGCCCGACGAAGTGTGTGCGGGTGCGCCGAGCGGCTGAATGGCAACTCTCGCAGACCTCGCGTAGCCCGGTGGCCATCACCGGGTCTATCTCGTATGCCGTTACCTCGATCGTCCTCGGTTTTGGATTGCGCCCGAGAGCCTCGTGGACGAACGCCGCAGTGAGGGAACCGACTCCCGCCCCCGCGTCGAGGACGCGAATTTCAGAGTCTAGATTCCGAAACATAGAGGCCATGAACTTTGCCAAGACTCCTGGGGTCATGTACTGACCGAGGGAGGCTCGGGTGGCCTCATCCAGCGCCGTATTGGTCCGCTTGCGCGTCAAGTCGGCTTGGGCAAGGAGTGCACCGGCAGGGCGGGTCATGACGGGACCCTAACAGACGCCTAACGGAATTTCTAGAGCCTTGTCGGGCAGGAGCTTCTGCAAGGCTTCCGCCTGGCGCTCCACGCTGAATTGGCTGCGTGAAAGCCTTGCGCTGGGCTCCTCTGCTCTCCCGGCTGGCTTCCTTTGGAACCCCGCTGGTCTGCTGCCTTCGCATCGTCTGATCCTGCTCGGATCCCAAGGTGTCGTCAGCTTACGCGGAGTCCAAGAAAATCGTGGGCCGGGGGGCTGGAATGTCGCTTATAAACCACCTCTCGTGATCGGGCCTAGTCCTTCACATCCACTGGCGCAACTTCTGACGGCGCGTCCTGCACTTCCGGTGTGGAAGCAGCCTGAGAAGGCACTGGATCAGAATCAAGCTCTTCATTGGCGGTAGTCTCTGGAGCAGACGCGATCGCTGTAACCAGTACTCCGACGCTCAGGCTGGCGAGGGCCAGAGTGAACAAGGAAATGGAAAAGATCTGAAGGATCCCGAGCCGCCTCTCCTGCAATTTGAGGGACGCTCCTATCTTTGCTTGCTGCTTCTTTAGCGACTCACTCGCCGAATCCATCTCTTCCTCTGTGACTCCTGCAATTCCATCTCTGTTCACATACCTGCCATCAAAGATACTCACAATCTGGTTGATTGCTGCGTGCCCAGCGTCGTCACCCTGCAGCCAAATCGCCCGCGTGGCGAGATAGTCGGCGCGCAAGTGTTCTGGGTTACCTCTGAGAAGCGCAATGCGATCTGGATGTACCTCGAAGTGACGGACCAGCAGATCTGCCACCTCGTTATCACTCATCGACGCGCCCAGCTCGGGCGGCTCCACAAAAGATTCCCGTGAGAGAATCTGTAACTGATTAAGCAACCAGAAGTGATGACCCCACAAGGCATGCTCGAAGCTGATGTAGAAACGCCGATGCACTATTACCATTACTAATGTCGCGGCCAAGAATAGTAGGGCAACGCCGATGGGAATCCAGCCGATGGTCTCGCTGAGGCTCGCTGCCTCATGCACTAGAAGACCAATCGCTGCGGTGGCAAATCCACCGATCCAGATGACAAACTGTGATCCATCACGCTCCAACTTTCGAATTTCTGGACATGCCTTGCTCCAGTCCTCATGAAGGTGTTGGGCGATCTGTGCCGACACGAATCGGAAATTCACCATTCGCTTTGGAGCGGAGTATACCAATCACCTCGTCTACCCTCAGCGCGGTGTCCATAAGAGGCCGATCGGAGGACCTCCCTCTGCGGGCCTTGATCGGCTGGGTTCATCACGAAAGAGAGCAGTGCCGCTGGGCATGCAGGCTGTCAACGACCATGTGACCGTTCCTCTCCACGATCCCACTCCGCGGGATCCAGCCCGGAGGTCCGCAGCACCCGCGCGCCGCCGTAGCGTGACCAGCGCATGGCTCGCGTCAAGTTGACTCGCCACCTCTTCACGTTCTTTAAATCCCCGGAAGGCCGTGACCTGAACCTGCCAGGCCGCACCGTGGCCGAAGTGATTCAGGAAGTCGAGAAGCTCGCCCACGGCTTCGCCTTCTACGCCTGCGACGAGAGCGGGCGCCTGTGCCAGCACGTCAACGTCTTCATTGACAGCCGCCTGATCAGGGATCGCAGCACCCTCACCGACCCAGTCCCCGACGGCTCCCGCGTCCTGATCCTCCAAGCCTTGAGCGGCGGCGGACATCTCCGCCGCCCTGTCCGATCGCATCCTCGTCGGCACCCGCAAGGGCACCTTCCTGATCGCCAAATCCGGCTCCCGTTGGCGGCCGCAGCTCGCCGGCCACTCCGGCCAAGGCGTCCACTTCGTCGCGCGCGGCCCGCACGTCAACACCCTGTGGGCCGCGCTCGGCCACTGCCACCGGGGGGCCAAACTCTCGCGCTCCACCGACGGCGGCCACCCCTGGGCCGACGCGCCGAAAGAGGACCTGGACTTCCGGTAGGGGGCGCAGCCCGATCCGGGATCGCGGTCGGAGCCGAGTCGCCCTCTTCAAGGGCCATTCCGGGAGCCCTCCTCGCCTGACATGGCCCCGTTATTGATATTAAGTCCACCAAACGTTAATAGCGTCCGCTACTATTCAAGCGAGCTGCAACAAGGCTCCACCCTTGAATCGAGGCCTCACCGGGCAGTACTCCACAGCCCTCGTGTCGGGGGAGGGCCTCCGCGCCTTCGTGCCCAGGCCGCTGCCCCCTGTGCCCCCGCTCGCGTGGACTCCCGCCCGCCAGCGCCTGCTCGAGCGTGCTCTGCTGGCGTGCGGACGCCTGGACGGGGTGTCGCTCCTGCTGCCAGAACCGGACCTGTTCCTCTACGCGTACGTGCGCCGCGAGGCCGTCCTTTCCTCGCAGATCGAGGGTACCCAATCGTCCCTCTCCGACCTCCTGCTGTTCGAGATGGAGGAGGCGCCTGGCGTCCCATTCGACGACGTCGTCGAGGTCTCCAACTACGTGGCGGCCATGGAGCACGGCTTGGCGCGCCTCGGCGACAAGGAGGGAGGTTTACCGCTCTCGAATCGCCTGATCCGCGAGATCCATGGCAAGTTGCTGGCCCGCGGCCGCGGCTCCGAGAAGGAACCCGGCGAGTTCCGACGGAGCCAGAACTGGATCGGCGGCACGCGCCCCGGCAACGCCCACTTCGTGCCCCCTCCGCCAGAGGCGATCGCCGACTGCATGGCCGCGCTGGAGCGCTTCCTGCACGATGCGGAAGTCCCGGCGCTCGTCAAGGCCGCTCTGGCGCACGCCCAATTCGAAACCATTCACCCTTTCCTGGACGGCAACGGCCGCACGGGGCGTCTGTTGATCGCTCTGATCCTGCACGAGGAGGGCGTGCTGAGGCAGCCACTCTTGTACTTGAGCCTCTACCTCAAGCAACACCGTGCGGAGTACTACCGCCTCCTGGACGCCGTGCGCCAGGAGGGCGATTGGGAAGCGTGGACCGATTTTCT
>CAZDMB010000022.1:9325-19628 GCA_964506175.1 uncultured Planctomycetales bacterium
GCCGACGGCGCCGTGGCCACGGCTCATCGGCTGCTCGCCTTGATCGCGGCGGACCAGAAGCGCATCCAGAGTGCCGGCCGTTCCGCCGGCAGCGCTCAGCGCGCCTTCGCAGAACTCTGCCACCGACCGTTGATCACGATTGACGGTCTGGCCCGGAGCACGGGCATGACGTTCCCGACTGCGTCCCGCGCCTTGGATTGCCTCTCGGACTTGAAGATCACGCGCGAGATGACGGGCAAGCGCCGGAATCGAGTGTTCGCTTACGATGGTTATCTGGCCATCCTCAACGAAGGGGCGGCCTGACCCGCCTGGACCGCACACTCTCTCCGATCGCATCCTCGCCGGCCACGCTCGTCCAACTGTGGACGATCACCTTGGGCAGCCTGGCCCCTGGCAGATCCTGGCCGACCTTCTGCCGCCGCAATCCCGCGTGCGCTACGCGCCGGCCCTCTGCAGCTCAATGCCGCAGCCAGTGCGCGTCGCTGACCAGGCAGATGCCGCCGCAGAGGGTCAATAGGGCGCGCAGATCCGTGAGCAGCGCCTCCAGCTGTTCGGGCGGGCAGGTCGTCAGGATCAGATGGTTGGTGGACACGCCGGTGACGTCGTCGTCGTATTGCACCCCGCGCTCGCCGGCGCCGGAGACGCCGCGCAGCAGGGTCCAGCCGCTGAGCCCGTGACGCCGCAGCAGCTCGGTCACGCGCTCGCCGTGCGGCGCGTCCACCACGATTTCGAGACGTTTGACCGGAATCATGCCGTGCTCCACAGGGACTCGATCACGGTGGCGTAGAGCGGAAAGCCCACGCCGACGTTGAAGGGAAAGGTCATCGCGAGCGCCATGGGCAGGAACAGGCTGGGATTGGCCTGGGGCAATGCGGAGCGGACGGCCGCGGGGACGGCGATGTAGCTGGCCGAGGCGCACAGCACGGTGAAGAGCAGCGCATCGCCCTGCGACATGCCGAGCAGGTGCGCCACGGCGATCGCGAGTCCGGCCAGGACGAGCGGCGCGCCCACCGCGAAGGAACTCAACAGCAGGCCGGATTGGCGCAACGCGCTCAGACGCCGGGCGGCGACCAAGCCCATGTCGAGCAAGAACAGGCAGAGCACGCCCTTGAAGGGCGCGTGCGCGAAGGGCGCCACGCTTTCCCACCCGCGATCTCCCGCGAGCACGCCGATGAGGAGCGCGCCGAGCAGCAGGAACACCGGTCCGTTGAGGAAGGATTCGCGCAGCAGGTTGGTCGGGGCGGGCGCGGTTCCGGTGCCGCCCGCCGCGCCGCGGGCGCTCGCGCGGCGCGCCAGCAGCACCGCGACCAGGATCGCCGGCGATTCCATCAGCGCCATCGTGGCGACCATCGCGCCCGACCAGGCGAGGCCGCGGTCGTCGAGGAAGCTCGCGGCGGTCAGGAAGGTCACCGCCGAGATCGAGCCGTAGGTCGCGCCGATCGCCGCCGCGTCCGAGGCGCCGAGGCGGCGATGGAGCAGCAGGAACACGGCGCACGGCACCAGCGCGCTGACGAGGATGCCGGCCACCATCGGCTTGAGCGCCGTCAGCGTGAAGCCGGCGGCCGCGAGTTCGTGCCCGCCGTGCATGCCGATCGCGAACAGCAAGTAGATGGACAGCGCGCGCGTCAAGGGCTGCGGAATCTCGAAGTCGGAGCGCAGCAGCGTGGCGGCCATGCCGAGGGCGAAGAACAGCACCGGCGGCGTGAGCAGGTTGCCGGCGATCAGGCTGAAATCCACGAGGCCTCCCGCGCCGGGGCGCGCAATCTCTCACGGGCCGCGAGCGCGCGCGCCGTGGCGCGCTCCGCGTCCGCATCGGCGACGTTCAAGTGGCCCATCTTGCGGCGTGGACGCGGCGCGCCCTTGCCATAGAGATGCAGGCGCACGCCCGGATCGGCGAGCGCGGCCTCCCAGCGCGGCGGACCGTGCTGCCACAGGTCGCCGAGCAGGTTGGCCATGGCCATGGCCGGCGCGTGGCGCTCGGTGGAGCCGAGCGGAAGGCCGCAGACGGCGCGCACTTGCTGCTCGAATTGACAGCAGGCGTGCGCATCGAGGGTCAAGTGGCCCGAGTTGTGCGGCCGCGGCGCGAGTTCGTTGACGAGGAGGGCGCCGTCTTGCAGGAGAAACATTTCCACGCACAGCACGCCGGTCACCTGCATGCCGTCCAGCACGGTGCGCGCGATGTCGAGCGCGGCGGCGCGCACAGCGGGAGCAATCGGCGCCGGACACAGCGCGAGATCGAGCACGTGGTCGGCGTGCCGGTTGAGGCTCGGCTCGTACAGCGCCACGGCGCCGTCGAGGCCGCGCGCGCCGACCACCGACAGCTCGGCGGCGAAGGGCACGAAACTTTCGAGCACGCAGGGGCCCTCGCCAAGCTCCCGCCAGGCGCGCGCGAGTTCCGCGGCATGCGCGACGCGCCGCTGGCCCAAGCCGTCGTAGCCCCAACGGCAGGTCTTGAGCACCGCCGGGAAGCCGACCGCCGCGGCGGCCGACTTCAGATCCTCCGCGTCCCGGATGGGAGCCCACGGCGCGACGGGCAGGCCGAGCGACGCCAAGGCGCGCTTCTCGCGGCCGCGGTCCTGCGTGGCGTGCAACAGAGCGCCGGCTGGCCGGACTGGCGCGACCTGCGCTGCCGCCGCGGCGGTGGCGGCCGGGACGTTTTCGAACTCGAAGGTGACCACCTCGACCTCGCGCGCGAAATCCCTGACGGCGTCGAGATCCTCGTAAGGCGCGCGGATCTCGCGGTAGGCGATCTGACCCGCCGGAGTGTCGTCCTCGGGCGCGAACACCGTGACGCGGTAGCCCATGCGCCTGGCGGCGAGGGTGAACATGCGCCCGAGCTGGCCGCCTCCGAGGACGCCGAGCACCGCGCCGGGGAGGATCGGCGCGCTCACGCCAGCACCGCCTGGAGGACCTGCTGCGCCGCAGCCGCGCGGTATTCGGTCAGGCGCGCGCCGAGTTCGGCGTCCGCCCCCGCGAGCATGCGGACGGCGAAAAGGGCGGCGTTGCGCGCACCGGCCTCGCCGATCGCCATGGTCGCCACCGGTACGCCGGCCGGCATCTGCACGATCGAGAGCAGCGAATCCACGCCGCGCAGGACGCGGCTCTCGATCGGCACGCCCAGCACCGGCAGCTGGGTCCACGCCGCCAGCATGCCCGGCAGGTGGGCGGCGCCGCCCGCTCCCGCGATCAGCACGCGCAGGCCGCGCGCCTCGGCCTCCAGAGCGTAGCTCCGCAGCAGGTCCGGCGTGCGGTGCGCGGAAACCACGCGCGCTTCGTGGGGCACTTCGAAACGCGCCAGGAGTTCGCTCGCGGCGCGCAGCGTGGGCCAATCACCGTCGCTGCCCATGAGGACGCCGACCAGGGGTGCAGGGGGGGTGAGCAAGGAGGAAGGGGGCCGGGAAAGGGATGCGCGGAGCGGGGGCCGCGGTTATGATGGAAATACAATACACGAATGAAAGTTCGCAAGTCAAGCGGCGGCCGCCGCGCCGCACGCGTTCCGCGCGCCCTCGTCCAACCCGGGCACGCCTGGACCTTCCTCTCGAACCACGCCCACGTGCTGATCGCGCTCGCCGCGAATCCCAAACTGCGGCTGCGCGAGGTCGCGGTCCAGGTCGGCATCACCGAGCGCGCCGTGCAGAAGATCCTCGCCGACCTCGACCAGGAAGGCTTGGTGACGCGCGCGCGCGAAGGGCGCTGCAATCGCTACGAGCTCCGTCTCGACCAGCCCTTGCGGCATCCGCTCGAGGCCCACCGCAGCGTGCGCGAACTGATCGCCCTGGTGAACGGCGGGCGCTGAGCTCTGGTGCCGCCGTCCGTTCGGGGAGGCCCTGGAGCATGCCGTCGTGGCATGCCAATTTGGCAGCATCCGCCAATGGCATTCAGTCCCTCGCTGGCACGCGTCTTGCCTCTCCTGTTCCGGAGGAAACCAGCATGACACGCACCACCCAATGGAATCCCTTCCGCGAAATGGAAGACCTGATGGAACAGTTCAGCCGCGGACTCAGCCGTGCGCCCAGCCGCGGCGTCGGGCAGGAAGGCATGACCGTCGCCGACTGGACGCCGGCGGTGGACATCCGCGAGGACGAGCACGAATACCAGCTCCACATGGATCTGCCGCAGGTGGAGACCGCGGACGTGCAGGTGACCGTCGAGAACGGCGTGCTCACGATCCGCGGGGAGCGCCGCGCGCTGCACGAATCGGCCGACGAGAAGGCCAAGTGGCACCGCGTCGAGCGCATCCACGGCAGTTTCGCGCGCTCCTTCACCCTGCCCGAGACCGTGCGCGAGGATTCGGTGGACGCGAGGTTCGCCAACGGCGTGCTCACCGTGCACCTGCCGAAATCCCAGCCGCAATCGCCGCAGGCGCGCCAGATCCAGATCCGCTCCAACTAAGGCCGGCGGCCCCGCACGGTGCGGTGCCTACTGCACCGTGCGCTTCTCCCAGTTGCTCGCGCGGCCGCTGGTCATCGCCTGCAGCCAGAAGGTGCGGCCGGCGAAGGCCGCGGGCAGGAACTTGCTGAAGGTGGCGACGCCGTTGGCGTTGGCGGTGCGCATCGGACCGCTCAGGGGACCGTCCAGGCTGCAGTAGGCGCCGAAGGCGCCGAGCAAGGTCAGGCCGGGACCGGCTTCGGTGTAGAACACCTGCACCAGGCCGCCAGGCGCGGCGCCGGTCACCGCCAAATTGGCGACCGCCCCCGCGGTCAGCGTCGCGGGCACTTCCAGTCGGAAGGAGGCGGCGTCGAGCGGGTACTTCGCCACCCACGTGCGCCACGAGCCGGTGGTGCCGCTCGTGAACTCGTGATGACCCCAGAAGATCCCCGGCCCGGCCGCGTTGTCCGCCTGCGTGCCGCTGTAGTCGCCCCAACGTCCGCTCGTGTGCGCGTTGTCGCTGGTCTGCACGACCTGCATCGCGCGGAAACTGCCCGCAGGATCCCCGGCGCCGCGCAGGGTCCGGCCGATCGAGATGTACTCCGTCGGCGAGGAACGCGCGAAGGTGATCGCGGCGTTGTCGGCGGCGTCCACGTGGATGCTCGGAAAGAAGGTGTGGATCTGGTCGCCGTAATCGAGCTCGCCCCACTGGGTCACGGCGGGGAATTGCCCCGAGGTCGGCCAGCCGTTCAAGCCGAACTGGTACCAGCGCACGCGCGCGCGCGTCGCGTTGACGTGGTGCACCGCCCAGAGGGAGCCGTTGCGCTCGGCCACCGACCAGAAGCGCGGTTCGAACAGGAAGGGGCGCGAAGTCGTGCCCTTCTGCGGCGGCTGGTTCGGATAGGTGTAGGGCGGCACGCTCAAGGTGCGCGTGGTGCGCGCGTACGCCGTGAACGGATTCTGGATGGCGTGCAGGATCACGGTGGTGTTGGTGCTCAGTTCCGTGCTCTGCAGGATGTAGAGCACCCCGTTGGCGTCGTACACCACCGGAATGCCCATGGACTGCTGACTGGCGCCTGAGATCAATTCGCTGGTCGTGACCGGAACGCCGCCGCCGAGCACGGACGCCTTGTCGATCAGGTAGAGCAGGTACTTGTCGGTGGGGGTGAAGAAGTCCGCGCTCAACAGGATGGCGTCCGAACTCACCGCGAGGTTGGCCGAGTCGATGTCGCCGCCCGCCAGGCTGGTGACGTCGAGGCGATACTTCCACCACTCGGCGGCCGTGGTCGGCGTGTCGTCTTGGGAAACCGCCAGCAGGAAATAGGAGTGCCCGTTGGAGCCGCGCTCGCAGGCCATGGCGAGAAACCGTCCGGCGTGCGGATCCCATTTGACTTCGGGATCGAAGACGAAGTTGGTGGCTCCCAGGCCGCCCCAGAAGCCGAAGGAGTTCTCGATCTCGTCGCGCCACAGATTCACGCCGCTCTTGTCGAAGCAGGCGATCTGGCCGTTCGTCATCACCACGACGTGCTGCGTGCCGACGGCCATTTCCGGATCCGGAGGCGTCCAGCCGGTTCCCGGCACGCCTTCGAAGCCGAAGTCCGCGCCGGCCGGGGTGTTGCGCCCGTACGGCGGCTGCGGCACCCAGTTCGGGTCGTAGATGGGGGGGATCGCGGCGAGCACGTCGCCTTCGTCCACGCTCGGCGCGGCTTGCGCCGGCCCGAGTGCGGGCGGCGCGGGAAGGCGCAACGCATGCGGCACGAACAGCGTCAGGTGCGCGGCGGTGTCGTCGCCGAGGCCGCCGTCGCCGCTCCACGCCAGGGCGAGCACGCCCTCCGCCGCCCACACCGCGCGCCGCGCGTTGCCGGCGGCGGTCGTGGTCTGCACGCCCGCGGCCATCGCGGTGGCCGGCCCGGCGTCGCGCACGGCGCCGCGCGCGTCCAGGCGTTGCAGATGGAGGGTTTCCCCGGCGCCCGCGGCGCGATCGCAGTTGTAGGCCAGGGCCACCGCGCCGTCGGCGGCGACGGCCACGCTGGCGCCGCTCTTCCAACCGTCCGCGGCTTCGGCCGCCACCGTGGGCGCTTCCAGCGCGCGGCCGTCCGGGCCGAAGCGGCGCCGCATCACTTGCCATCCTTCCGCCGTGGACTGCATCCACGCCGCGGTGAAGGCGCCATCGGGCGCGGCATCGACGCTCGGCTCCACCTGATCGGCGCGTCCGTCCGCATCGAGTACGAAGGGCGCGGCGAGCGGCGCGCCGCTGGCGTCGAGCCGCAGGGCGTAGGCGCGGCTCTGGTCCGCCGCGCGATCGCGGCGCGACCATGCCAGCAGGTAGCCCTGCGCCTGCGCGCACACCGCCGGTAGACGATCGTCCGCGCCGTCCAGGGCCGTGAGCGTGCGCTCCTCGCTGCAAGTGCCGTCGGCGCGCAACAGCCGCGCGCGCAACGCGCCCGCGGGGCCGGCGTCGCACCACACCGCCAGCACGGCGCCGTCGCGCCCGCGCGCCAGCGCGATCTCTCCCTGATCGCCCGCGGGATGGGCGGCGAGCAGGATCTCCGGGCCGGCGGGAGTCAGATCCGGACCGAAGCGTCGCGCCACCGCGGCGGCGCCGCTGCCGTCCTGACCGAAGGATTCCCAGGCGAACCAGGCGCCGCCGTCCTCCAGCGCGGCCACCGCCGGCCGATTTTGGTTCCCGGCCAGCGTCGCATTGAGGCGCACTTCGTGCGTCAACGGCCTGCCGCCGAGGTCGAAGGCGCGCGCGTAGACGCCGCTCGAGCCGCGCTCCTGACGCCGGCTTTCCCAAGCGACGACGAATCGTCCAGCGGCGGCGTCCACGACGGCGCGTTCCTGCCGGCTGCTGGTGGTGACGCTGGCGCGGACCGTGAGGCCCGGCGCAGCGGCAGGAATGGGCGCATGGGAGGCTGTGCAGCCGCCGAGGCCGGCGGTGAGCAGAATCCAGCCGGGAAGGGTTTTGTGCATGGGTGGGAAACGAGGCAAAGCGCCTCTCAATCCTATGCGGAAATTCAGTCCCTGGCTCCCTTTTCAACCCCCGTTCGGCAGGCCGACGCCCGTGAGCAGGTACACGGCGAAGGAGGCCAGCCAGTGCTCGCCCTCGTAGCGGCCCGTGCACACCAACGCCAGGCCGGCCTGTGCATGGCGGGCCGCGGCCGCCTGCAAGATGGGCCGCCGCGGATCGCTCGCGGCCAAGGCCGCGGCGATGCCGCGCATCGTCCATGCGCGCGTCAGGTTCAGGCCGACGAGGTGCACGATCCGGCCATCGGTCAGGTCGCTGACCACGGCAGGTTCGCCCATGGGGCCGGCGCCCTCGCGGAGGCCGGGCCAGAACCGCTCCAGCCAGGCGCCGAACTCCGGCGCGGGCAGCACGCGGCGCATGAGGTCGGCTTCGTTCAGGCCGCTGGAGAAGAAGTCCTCGCCGCTCGGCTCGAAACGGAAGTTCCAATCGCGATCCTCGAGGTACCAGGCGCGGGCGCGCGCCGTCACCAAGTCGGCAAGTTCGGCGTCACCGACCCGCCGCGCGTAGTCCAGGATCTGCGCCAGGGCGAAGGCGGTGTCCGGGTGCACCCCGGTGCGGATCGGATAGCTCAGGCGCGGCAGGTAGTCCTTGGTGCGCAGGACCAACTCCTCCTCCAGCGGCCGGAGTTGCGCGCGCCAACGCGCGGCGTCGGCGTCGCCGGTCCAGGCGTGCAACTCTGCCACCAGGCGCAGGAACCAAGCCCAGCCGTACATGCGCTCGAAACTGCGATTCTCCGGAACTTCGAAATAGGCCGCCTCCGCCGCGATGCGCTCCGGCGCGAAGTGCTCCTCCAACACAGCTCGCGCCGCCGGAGCGAAGGGCGCGCCCGGGTCCTGGCGAAGGAGCCGCACCAGCAGCCAATGACCGTGGACGGCCGAATGCCAGTCGAAGGAGCCGAAGAAGGCCGGATGCAGTTCCGCGGGACGCAGCGCCGAGGCCGGGCCAAGGTGCACGTGCATCGGCTTGTTGGGGTACTCGCGCACGATGGAGGCCAAGGCCAGATCGGCGAACTGCTGGGCCTGCTCCGGACCGAAGGCATCCCAGGCCGGCGGCAAGGTCTCCTGCGGGCCGGGCGCGTGACAGGCGACGGCGGCGAAGGCCAGGACAGCCCCAAGGGAACGCATGCGCGCGAGTCTAGGGCAGCCCGGGCGAATTCCGCGTCACGCGCGTCCTGTGCGGGGGAATTCCGGGTATGGTGAGAGGCCATGAAAGCGTTCGCCCCCGGCATGCGCGTCCGCTGCCTCTCCTGCCGCGACACCTTGGCGGAGTCGGCGCCGGAGCGCCTGCGTTTGCACGCGAGTTCGGAGCGCTTCGCCTTCGCCGACTGTCCGCGTTGCGGCGTGGTGCGCATGATGGCGCTGGAGCGCGCGCAGCGGTCCGGCGCGTCCCGACCCTCCCCGGCGGCGGCCGCCTCGGCATGATCATGGGCCTGCGCGTCCCCTTCGCCGCCGTCGCCGCGCTGCTCGTGCCCGCGGCCTGCTCGCAACCCGCCGAAGCGCGGGACTCCGCCGCTCCCGTGTCGGCCGCCAGCGCGGCCGCAACCTCACCCGTTCCGACCATCATGCGCGAACGCGCCGTTTTTGCCGCCGGCTGATTCTGGGGCGTCGAAGCCCTCTTCCGTGCTGAAGAGGGCGTTCTGGAGACGGCCGCGGGCTACTCCGGCGGCACTCGCCCGAATCCCACCTACCGCCAAGTCTGCGGCGGGGACACGGGCCACGCCGAAGCGGTCGAAATCTGGTTCGATCCGGCGCGCATCTCCTACGAGCGCCTGCTGCAGATCTTCTTCGAGAACCACGACCCGACGCAGGTCAATCGCCAGGGGCCGGACGTCGGCGCGCAGTACCGCTCGGCAATTTTCTTCACGACGCCGGAACAGGAGAAGACCGCGCTCGCGGTCAAGGCCGCGCTGGCGGCGAGCGGCGCCTACCGCAAGCCGATCGCCACGCAGATCGCCCCGCTGGACGTTTTCTGGCGCGCCGAGGATTACCACCAGCAGTACTACGAGAAGCAGGGAATTCGGCCCGCCCGCAAGGGGTCGTGAGCGGCGCGGTGGCGCGATGCTGACCCGCGTCGCCTCTTCCCGGTGAGCTTCCCCCTGCTCGGGTGGTGCGGGGCGTCGAGCATGCTCGCGTTCCTGATGTTCGGCTGGGACAAGGCCGCCGCCCGTCGCGGCGCCCGGCGCGTGCCGGAAGCGCGCCTCCTGCTGGTCGGTGCCGCCGGCGGCGCCGCGGGCGCGCTGCTGGGAATGATTGCTTTCCGCCACAAGACCCGGAAACTGCGCTTCTGGCTAGTCCAGGCGACGGCGCTCGGCGTCTGGATCTGGATCGTGCTGTAGGCTGGCGGCACCGGGCGATCGTCCTGCAACGGGCTGCGCAGCCGGACGGCACCTCCCGCGGCAGGGATCCCGGGCGCGGCGATGGCCGTGCGGGGCGTCCTGGACACCGGACCACGGGGAAGGGAGAATTGCCGCTTCCGCTCATGCCCGCCACCGCCGTCATCGGTCTCCAATGGGGAGACGAAGGAAAGGGCAAGGTCATCGACCACCTTGCCGCCCGCGCCGACCTCGTCGTGCGCTACGCCGGCGGCAACAACGCCGGCCACACGGTCTACGTCGGGACGGAGAAATACGTCCTGCACCTGATCCCCGGCGGCATCCTGCATGCCGGCTCGATCAACCTGATCGGACGCGGCTTGGTGGTGAACCTCAACGCGCTGCTGCAGGAAATGGACGGACTGGAAGCGCGCGGCGTCCCGGTTTCCGAGCGGCTGCGCATTGACGGTCGCGCCCACCTGATCTTCCCGTACCACATGCAGATGGACGGCATGGCGGAGGTCTGGCGCGGCGCCGGGCGCATCGGCACCACCGGCCGCGGCATCGGCCCGGCCTACGAGGACAAGGTCGCGCGC
>CAZDMB010000023.1:0-19619 GCA_964506175.1 uncultured Planctomycetales bacterium
AAGAAGGTGAACCCCACAATCACGTAGAGCCACTTCTCGATGACTTCGCGGTCCACGCCGGTCAATTTGATCAGCAGGTACGAGAGAATCGCGCCCATGATCAGTTCCCACACGCCCTCGACCCAGAGGTGGACCACCCACCAGCGGAAGTAGGACTCGAACACCAGGCTCTTGAAGGTGATCATGCCGGGCAGGTAGAGCAGCGCCGCGGTGAGCAAGCCGAAAAACAGCACCATCGCCGTGGTGGTCATCCGGCGGCCCTTCCAGATGGTCATGAGCAGATTGACCAGAAACGCGATCACGTTGACCGCCACCAACCAGTCGAGCGGCCGCGGGATCTCGAGGAACTTGCGGCCCTCCCACACGTTCAGATGGAAGCCGATGATCGCGACCACGCCGACCAGCAGCAGGCTCCCGTATTGCAGCCAGGCCAGCCGCGGGCTCCACAACTCGCGATCCGACTCCTCAGGAATGATCCAGTAGCCGGCGCCCATGAAGCCGCACAGCAGCCACACCACCAGCAGGTTGATGTGGGTCGTGCGCGCGACGTTGAAGGGAATCAGCTCGTGCAGGCCGTCGAAGCCCATGCGCGCGAAGCCCATGATGAAGCCGTAGACGATCTGCAGCGCGAACAGGCCCATCGCTGCCGCGAAGAACCACCACGCAATGCGTTGGGATCGGAATTTCATCGCTCACTCCTTGGCGGTCAGGGTGGAGAGGAATGCCGTGATCGCGTCGAGATCGGCCGCGCCGAGCCCGAGGTTGGGCATTGCCGTGCCCGGCTTGACGGCGTTCGGATCGGACATCCAGCGGCGCAGATAGGCGGCGTCGAAGCGGTCCGCGACTCCGTCGAGCGCGGGGCCGACCTTGCCGCCGTAGCCTTCGACCGAATGGCAGGAGACGCACACGCCGCGGAAGTAGGCAGGCGCCGCGGCCACGCTAGCCGGCTCGGGAACGGTTTCGGCCCCGCCCGCGCCTGCCGCGCGCGGCGCGGCGGTGAGATCCGGCACGGGCGGCCAGCCGTTGGTGTCGATGCGCGATACCCAGTCGAGAAACGCGATCATGTTCCGCGCATTGGCCGCGGCCGTCTCGGCTCCCACCACCGCCGGATCGAAGAGGTCGTACTTCACCATCTTGCGGCGCCCGGGAAACATGCGCTGCGGATCCGCGAAGAACGCCTCGAGCCACTGCGGGGACCGGCGATCCACCACGCGCGTGAGTTCCGGAGCGTAGTAGGCGCCTTCGCCGAGCAGGGGGTGGCAGCCCATGCAATTGTTGTCCAGCCAGATCTGGTGGCCTGCCATCACTTGCGGCGTGATGTCGCTTTGATGGGAGCGGTCGGGGAACTGCCGGACGGTGTCGAGGGTGAGCAGGACGAAGGCCGCGCTGCAGAGCCCTGTGCCGCCGAGGAAGAAGGCTTTGGCCGCTGATTTGGTGAGCATGCGGAACCTCCAGAATCGGAGTTGCCGGATGGTAGGGAGATGATAAAGATTTTGCGAGTCTTTATTCTTTTTCTCACTGATTGCTAGGCTCCGGGATGCTCGCGTTGGCCCTCGCCCTGTCCCTGCTGTTGCAGGAGACCGAGAGAAACAAGGCCCTCGTTTTGTTTATCGACGGCTTCCTCCCCGGGGTCGTCACGCCGGAAGTCATGCCCGAGCTCTCCCGCCTGAAGGACGAGGGCGCCTGGAGCCTGCGCGCGCGCTGCGAGGACACCACGATCAGCGGCAGCGGCTGGTCCACCTTCCTCACCGGGGTGCACCGCGACAAACACGGCGTGCCCGACAACGAGTTCGCCCACCCGGAGTACGCCCGCTATCCCCTCTTTTTCCAGCGCCTGCGGGAAGCGCGGCCGGGCACTGCCTGCGCCATCGCGCAGTCCTGGCGCCCCATCGAGCGCCTGCTCGTGGCCCCGGCGGAGCCCGACTTCTCCTGCTACGCCGAGTACGACCTGGCCCAGGACGATCTCTTCGACGCCTTCTCGGTGGACGCTCTGTGCGCCGACGCGGCGCTGCTGTGGCTGGCGCAGCCGCGCGTGGACTGCGTCGTGGTGATGTTCGACGAGTCGGACGGCGTGGGCCATGGCGAGAACAACGCCCACTACGACGCGGCGGATCCGCTCTACCGGCGCAAACTCGCGGAGATCGACGGCCACATCGGCCGCCTGCTGGCGGCGGTGCGCGCGCGCCCCGACTTCGCCGCGGAGCGCTGGCTGGTGTCCGTGCACGCCGATCACGCTGGAGCGCGCGGCGAAGGCCACGGCCGCAACGAGCCGGCACACCGTGAAGCGCCTTTCATCCTGCACGGCCCCGGCATCGCCCGCGGCGAGATCTGGCCCCCGCCCAAGTCGCCAGACCTCGTCGCGAGCATTCTTCATCATTTCGGCGTGACGCCGGATCCGGCATGGGGGCTGGACGGGCGCGCCGTCGGCTTCGAGCCGACGGGGCCGGAGCTCGCTTGGTTCGGGCGCAACCTGCTCGTCAACGGCGACGCCGAGGCCGAACGCGGCTTCGCCGCCGACTCCGGCGTGGACGCGAGCGTCTATGCCTGGGACGATCCGGGCGCCGTCACCGTGCTGCGCCGCGGGGACGGGATGCAGTTCTTCTTCGCGCCGACGCCGGCGCGCATGACGCAGCGCACGGACCTGCTGCCGCTGCGGCCGTGGATCCAGGCGGGCGAACTCCGTCTAACGCTGCGGCACGCGTTGACGGGTGCGCGCGCAGGCTTGCGCTACTTCGACGACGCCGGCGCCGAGCTGCCAGACCTGTCGCCGCGGACGCGCTTCGCAGAAGTTGTGGTGGATTTCGACGCGGGGGGCGCGGCGGACGATCTCGAACTCACGGCGACGCCGCGCGAGGCGGCGGCGCTGCCCGCCTGGCAGCCGCTGTTCGACGGCAAAACCCTCGCCGGCTGGCAATCCGTGAACGTGGACCCGGACACGTTCACCGTGCGCGACGGCATGATCCTTTGCGACGGACACCCCACCGGGGAGATCCGCACCGAGCGCACCTTCGAGAACTTCGTCGTCGAGTTCGACTACAAGCACGAGGTGACCGGCGGCAACGCCGGCTTCTTCGTGTGGAGCGACGCGCTGCCCGCCGTCGGCGCGCCCTTCATCCGCGCGATCGAAGTGCAGGTGATCGACGGTTGGGAGACCGAGAACTGGACCAGCCACGGCGACGTCTTCGCGATCTGGGGCGCGACGATGAAGCCGGACCGCCCGCATCCGGCGGGCTGGGAGCGATGCCTGCCGGACCAGCGGCGCGCGCGCGGCACCGGCGAGTGGAATCACTTCCGCATCGTCGCCGTGGACGGAACGATTCAGCATTGGGTGAACGGGCAGCCGGTGAGCGGCGGCAGCGCAGTGAGCCCGCGCAAGGGCCATCTCTGCCTCGAATCCGAAGGCAGCCGGGTCTGGTTCCGCGGCCTGCGGATTCTGGAACTGCCATCCACCGGCGCCGGACCGGCGGAGACCGCGCGCGATGACGGCGGTTTTGCCCAGATGCCGATCGCCGCGGCGCCGCGCGGTTGGAAGCGCGACGACTGGCGCTGGGCCTGCGAAGCCGACGCCGAGCCTCTGCGTAGCGCGGAAGAGTACGAGGACTTCGACGTCTTCCTCGACCTGCGGGTCACCGGGGCGAGCCTGGACGTGCCCGCGCGTCCGTTTCCCGATCCCGTGCGGGCCAAGCTGATCGTGTTGCCGCTCGATCGTTTCGGCTTCGGCGCCGAAGCGGGATGGCGCCGCTTCAGCGCGTCCTATCGCGGCGGCGCCTGGACCGCGGTCACGCTCGACGGCGAGGAGATCGAGTTCAGCGTACCCTTCGAAGCCTTGCCGTCGCGCGGCCCGCTCGGCATCCTGCCGCCCGGCCCGATGCCCTGCGAGATCGCCAACGTGTTCGTCCGCCGCGTCACCCCATGAGTTCGCCCCTCGCCCCCTTCCACCTCGCTTTTCCGGTGCACGACCTCGCCGCCGCGCGCGCCTTCTACGGCGGCCTGCTCGGCTGCCCGGAGGGCCGCAGCAGCGCGGAATGGGTGGATTTCGACCTCTACGGCCACCAGATCGTCGCTCACCTGCAGCCGGCGCTGGATCCGGCGCGCGGGGCGCACCACAACCACGTGGATGGGCACGGCGTGCCCGTGCCGCACTTCGGCGTGGTGCTGCCGTGGGACGGGTGGCACGCCCTCGCCGAGCGCCTGCGCGCCGCCGGCACGCGCTTCGTGATCGAGCCCTACGTGCGCTTCCGCGGCGCCGCCGGCGAGCAGGCGACGATGTTCTTCCTCGATCCTTCGGGCAACGCGCTCGAGTTCAAGGCCTTCCAGGACCCCTCGCGCCTGTTCGCGAAGTAGCCGCGCGCCTCACTCGCCGCCGTCGTCGCGCGGCGGCGTGCGCAGCACCTTGAGGAAGAGGTAGCCGGTGACGACGAGGATCACCGTCCAGGTCAGCCCGAGCATCAGCCAGGCGGAGGGCTTCATGCGCTCCTCCTCTCCTTGCGGCGCCAGGCGAAGAACACGAGCGCGGCGCAGGTCAGGAACACCAGGGCCAGGATCATGCGCGTGAGATCCTGCACCATGCGGCCGGTGGCGCGGCCGCCCGCGTCATGCCAGCCGGGCGCCTGGTCGCCGACGTGCAGCACCTTGCCCAGCACGCTGTCCGCGGCCAAGGGCCAGGCGCCGTTTCCGAACAGCGCGCGGAAGGCGTCGGACCAGCCGGCCGCCGGCTTGAACATCGCGGCGAGGAAGATCGCGAGGATGAAGAAGGGCGTGACCCAGCGAATGACGAAGCGGAACAGCCGCGGCACGCGGATGTCCGCGCCGCGCGTGATTTCCTCCCAGCCGCGGTCCATGCCGAAGACGAAGGCGAAGAGGAAGGATTCGAGCAGCGCGAACACCACCAGCGAGAAGGTGCCCGTCCAGAAATCGAACTCGTCGAACGAACCGCCCGGATAGAGCCAGACGCACCACGCGCCGAGCAGCAGCACCGCCAGCCCGAAGGCGAGCGCGGCATTGCGGCGGCGCACGCCGAACTCGTCCTCGAGAAACGCCATGACCGGCTGGCCCATCGCCAGCGAAGACGTGATGCCGGCGAAGAACAGCAGTCCGAACCACAGCGCGCCGGCCATCGGGGCGAACCAGCCCCAGTGGTTGAAGAGCGCGGGCAAGGTCAGGAAGCCGAGGCTGAAGCCGCTGCCGCCCGCGGTGGCCTCCTGCACGCCGTTCAGGCCGATGTAGGCCGTGGCGATCGGGATCAGCAGCGAACCGCCGAGCACGACCTCGACGAATTCGTTCATCCAGCCGGCGGAGGCCGCGTTCAGCGCGATGTCCTGCCGCGGCCGCACGTAGGAGGCGTAGCAGTGGATCGACCCCATGCCCACCGACAAGGTGAAGAAAATCTGGCCCGCCGCCGCGAGCCAGGTCTTCGGATCCGCCAAGCCGCCGAGATGGGGTTCCCAGACGAAAGCCAGTCCCTCGAGCGGGCTGGCCACGACCTGCGCGTCGCCGGCGCCGAGCGTGAGGCCGCGCGCCACCAGCACCACGGCGAAGAGGATCAGCATCGGCATGCCGATCTTGGCCACCAGTTCGATGCCGCGCGCCAAGCCGCGCGACAGGATCCAGACGTTCAGCGTCAAGGTGACGAGGAACCAGAAGCCGGCCTCCCACGGCAGCGCGAACAAGGAAGCCGCGGTGCTGCCGACGTAGCCCTCGAAGTGCGCCTTGACGGCGGCGGCGTCCATGCCGCCGAAGGTTCCGGTCACCGAGTGGAAGACGTAGGACAGCGTCCACGACTCGATGTAGCAGTAGTAGGCCGCGACCGTGAGGTTCGTGAACAGGCCGAACACGCCGACGTACTTGAGCCAGCGCGCGCGGCCGAGCCGGTCGAACTGTCCCGGCGCGGAGTGATGGCCGAAGGCGCCGCCGTGCCGGCCGATGGCCCACTCCACCCAGAGCAGCGGAATGCCCATCAGCAGGAACGAGATCAGATACGGAATCAGGAAGGAGCCGCCGCCGTTCTGCGCCGCTTGCGCCGGGAAGCGCAAGAAGTTCCCAAGACCAACGGCATTGCCGGCCATGGCGAGCACCAGGCCGACACGGGATCCCCAGGATTCGCGGGCACCCAACGGCGCGAACGCTATCCAGTTCCGGCGCCAGGAGCAAATTCCCCGGCCGCGACGCCTAGGATGCCTCGGCATGGCGTCGTCGCGCCCTCTTCCCCACCCCCTGATCGCCCTCTTGCCCGTCCTGGGCTTGATCGGCCTGCTGGGCTTCAACGTGGTCGTGCTCAAGGCCGAGTCCAACCACATCCCGCTCATCCTGGCCACCGTGCTGGCCGGCGGGATCGCCGTGCTCTTCCTGAAGGTGCCATGGCAGGAGCTGGAGGCGGGCATCGTCCACGCCATCAATTCCGCCCTCATCCCGCTGCTGATCCTGATCGCCATCGGCATGGTGATCGCCGCCTGGATGCAGTCGGGGGTGGTGCCGCTCCTGATCGTCTACGGCCTGGACCTGATCTCGCCCAAGGTCTTCCTCCTGACCGCCTGCTTGGTGTGCTGCGTGGTGTCGCTCGCCACCGGCTCCTCCTGGGTCACGGCGGGTTCGGTCGGCGTGGCGCTGATCGGCGCCGGCCGCACGCTCGGCCTCGACACCGCGATGGTGGCCGGCGCCATCGTTTCCGGCTCCTATTTCGGCGACAAGATGTCGCCGCTTTCGGACACCACCAACCTGGCGCCGGCCATGGCGGGCTCGACGCTCGTCGAGCACATCCGGCACATGGTCTGGACCGTCACGCCCGCGCTGCTGATCGCGTTGACGGGTTACTTGATCCTCGGCATGCGCGGCCACGGCACGACCGCCTCCTTCGAACAAGTGCAGGCGGTCACGGACACCCTCTCCGCCTCCTTCCATCTGACGCCGTGGCTGCTGATCCCGCCGGCGCTCACCCTGCTGCTGGTGATGCGCCGCTTTCCGCCGGTGCCCGCCCTGGTGTTCGGCGCGCTCGCCGCGATCATCGTCGGCCTTTTCTTTCATCATCCCGACGGCTTCGTGAGCGAGGTCGGCTCCTACTTCAACAGCATGCTGACCGGCTACCACTCCACCACGGGCAATGCGGTGGTGGACAACCTGCTGTCGCGCGGCGGCATCAACGGCATGATGATGACCGTGGCCTTGGTCATCTGCGCGATGTCCTTCGGCGGCGTCATGACCGCGTCCGGCATGCTCGAGTCCCTGACCGGCTCCCTGCTGCGCCTGGTGCGCGGCTCGGCGTCGCTCATCGCCACCACGATCTTCACTTGCTTCGGCGTGAACGTGCTGACCGCCGACCAGTACATGTCCATCGTGCTGCCGGGACGGATGTTCCGCGAGGCCTTCCTGCGCCAGCGCCTGCATCCGAAGAATCTGTCGCGCGCCCTGGAGGATTCCGGCACGGTGACCTCGCCCCTCATTCCGTGGAACACCTGCGGCGCGCAGATGTTCATCGTGCTGGGCGTGAGCGCCACCGCCTACTGGAAGTTCGCCTTCTTGAACCTGGCGGTGCCGATGGTGTCCATTCTCTATGGCATCACCGGCTGGACGATCGCGCGCATCAGCGACGCGGACGCCGAGGAGCGCCTGCAAGCGGCGTAGACGCACGGCCGCGGAAATCCCGTCACCGGCGCGCGCATCGCCCGTGGTCCCCCGCGGAGGGGGAGCCTTCGCCCGCCCGGCCGGCGCGCAGGCCCATGCATCACAAGGTGACACGATTTCCCAAGCACATTGCCCCGCAGGCCTCGGGCCCCGCGAATCCCCGCGTGCAACCCTCGCCCAGCCACGTCGGCCCGTGGAAGGTGCACCCGATGGGCCTCGCCCGCCGGACGATCGACGGCGAGCGCCTCGAGTGGCGCCGGCTTCGCCGCCGCTGGGTGCTGCGCGATGCGCAAGCGGCGCATTTCCTGGGTCTCGAAACGCGCGCGCTCAACCAGTGGATCGCCCGCCGCCCCGATCTCTTTCCCGCCGACTTCAGTTTTCTGCTCGAGCCCGAAGAGTGGCACCGCTCCTTCGCCCACGCCGACGCCGCCCCTCCCTCCCTTCGGTTTCGGCCGCCGCGCGTGCTGACGGCGCCGGGCTTGCTCCAGGCCTGCCTGGCCCGTTCCGACCAAACCCAACTGGCCCTCGTTCGCTGGCTGGGCAGCGCCCTGCCGCTGCTCGAAGCCATCGGTCCGATGCCCGGTCCGTGGATCGTCCCGCCGCCACCCCCTTGTTAGAGTGGAGGGATGCACGCACTTCTCCTCCTTGCCCCCTTGCTCTGCTCCCAGCAGCAGTACGACCAGGACCAGATGAAGGCCAACCTCGATGCGAAACTCGCCAAGAGTTTCATCCCCGCAGGCGGCTGGATCACCGATTACGACGTGGCGCGCGCCCGCGCCGCCAAGGAAAACAAAGTCATCTTCGCCTACTTCACGCGCTCCTACGCGAAATGAGGCCCCTGTGAAGCGCTGGAGAGTGGTGCACTCTCCGACCCCGAATTCCCGGCCTTCGCGCGCGACGTCATCCCCTTCCTGCACGTCACCACCAAGATCGACGGACGTCCCTACGACGGCCTGCTGCGCGAGAAGGGCTTCGGAGGCTTCCCGAGCCTCGCCTTCATGGATGCCGAGGGCAACGTCATCGCCAAGCAGGGCGATCGCACGGTGGCCGGCTTCCGCGACACCCTCGAAGCCGTGAAGGCCTTCCAAGATCTCAAGGCGCGCTCCGCCAAGGGGGAGAAGGGCCTCGACTTCCCGCTCTTCCTCGCCGAATGGGAGCTCGGCACCTTGAACCTCGAGCAGGTGAAGTCCCGCATCGCCGCCATGCCGAAGCTCACGCCGAAGGAGAAGGCGCAGGCGGAGCAGATCGCCAAGGACGCCGAGGTGCAACAGCTGGCCAGCACCGCGCGCGACGAGGCTTCGCTGCTCACGGTCGGCCAAAGCTTCCACGACATGCTCGCCGCCGGCTACGCGCCCGGCCCGCACGCCGAGCGCATCTTCTGGTCGCTGCTTCTGCGCTGGGCCGACATGAAGGAGAACCTCGCCGACTACGAGAAGGCGGTCGCCTACATGAAGAAGGCCTACGCGGACGAGGCGCGCATGGCCGAGTACCTCAAGGGCCTCGACCAGCGCCTCGCCGAACTGCGCGGCAAAGCCGGGGCGAAGCCCTAGAACTCCAGGCTCTCTTCCGGCTTGGCGGCGAACTTCGCCGTCACCTCGTCCGGCACCGGGATCGCGGTCTTGCCCAGCGCGCTGATCGCGATCTCGAGGTGCCGCTTGCGCTCGAAGGCTTGATCGTTGAAGGAACCCTTCGTGACCGTGTCGAGAGTGACGGATTCGAGCACGCCGCCAGCGACGACGATGCGGAAACTGCCGCTGGACTCGAAGGGGGGCGGGCCTCCGCCTGGAGCGCCGCCGCCACCCTGCGCGCCCCCGCCCTGACCCCCGCGACCGCCGCGGAAGCCGCGACCGCCCATTCCGAGGCTCGCCGCGCCTTCCGGAGTGAGGGTGCCGGTGTAGACCGTCTTGCCTCCCTCTTGCGCGGCGCTGACCACCGCGATCTTCGTCTCGAAGGCGGCCAACATTTCACTCGCCGTCTGGGTCGTGGCCAAGGACATGCGCGTGCGCATCGCGCGCTGCGCCTCCGGGTCGCCGCCACGGCCACCTTGCCCGCCTCCTCCCGGACCGCCGCGCTGCGGCATGTCGAAACGCTCCCAGGCCCCGCCCGGCTTACGATGGACGAGCACTCCCTTGTCGCGCCAGGCCTCCAGATCGCCCATCATGAAGTGGGCCGGCTTGCCGTTCTGGACGTGCATGGTGAAGACCGTCGGCGCCGGAGGCGGAGGCGGCGCCTGCCCCTCGCCGCCTGCAGCCCCCCCGGGGGCGCCGCCAGGACCGCCGAAGCCGCCCCCCGTGTCCTGCGAAGTCTGCAGGACGGTGTAGTTCTCTGCTTCCGCCAGCTTCTTGCAGGCGGCCTGGATGGCGGCGGCATCCGGTGAAACCGCTGCCGCGGGTTCTTGCAGGGCCAGAAGGAGGGCGAGACTGAGCATGGGAACAGGGTAACCCCAGGGGGCGGCCTAGGATGCGGTGGAAATGCTCGGCGTCCTCCTCGCGCTCCTGCAATCCGCCGAATCCGGAACGGACTGGCTTCTCCTGCGGCCCGGGGAATGGATCGCCACGGTGAGCCAGGAGCAGGACGGGCGGCTGCTCGTCCTGGAGAACGGCTTGGCACGGCGAGCCTGGCGACTCGGGCCCGACGGCTCCTGCGCCTGCGTCTCGCTGACGCGCAGCGCCGGCGGGCGCGCCCCTGGGGATGCCGCCGGCGCCACCGAACTGCTGCGCGCCGTCCGCCCCGAGGCCGAACTCGTGGCGAATGGCGTGTCGCGCGCCGTCGGCGGCCTCGAGGGCCAGCCCGACCAAGCCTTCCTGCTGCCGCAATGGCTCGACGACATGCGTCCCGCGGCCGGCGCGCTGCGGCTCGTCGGCTGGGAAGCGGGCGAGCCCGCGGAGCGCCTCGCGTGGGGGCGCACGCGCCACGCCGCGCCCGACGCCGTCTGGCCCCCGCCCGGCGCGGCCTTGCGCCTGGATTTCGCCGGCGACGGCCTCGCCGTGGAGGTGCACTATGAACTCTACGACGGCATTCCGCTCTTCCAGAAGTGGTTGGTGGTGCGCAATACCGGCGCCGCGCCGCTCGAACTCGACCGCTTGACGACGGAGGTGCTCGCCGTGGTCGAGTACGGCAACCACGTCGAAGTGCGCGAGCAGTCCCTGCCGATTCCGGACACGCTCCACGTCGAGAGCGACTACGCGATGGGCGGCTTCAATCCGCTCGAGGCCATGCGCAACTCCGTGCATTGGCTTCCGGATCCGGCCTTCACCACGCAGGTCAACTACCTGCTGCGCGAGCCCTGCCTGCTGCGCGTCGAGCCGCGGCGCGGCCCGGACGTCATCCTGCAGCCGGGCGAAACGCTGACTTCCCTGCGCGCGATCGAATTGCTGCAGGACGGCGGCGACCGCGAGCGCCGCGCCTTGGCCCAGCGGCGCATCTATCGCACCCTCTGCCCGTGGGTGACCGAGAACCCGCTGATCCTGCACGTGGTGAGCACGGACGATGCGGTGGTCAAGGCGGCGGTGGACCAGGCCGCCGACATCGGCTTCGAGATGGTGCTGCTCTCCTTCGGCAGCGGCCTCGACATGGAGAACGACGGCGCCGACAACCTCGCCAAGTACAAGGCCTTGGCCGCCTACGCGGCGGAGCGCGGCATCCAGCTCGGCGGCTACTCCCTGCTCGCCTCGCGCAGCGTCGGCGGCGGCAACGACGTGGTCAGTCCTCCCGGCGAACCGCCGATCTTCGGCAACTCGCCGGCGCTCGCCTCCGCATGGGGAAAGGATTACTTCCGCAAGATTCGCGCCTTCTTCGCCGGCACGGGCTTCCTCGGCTTCGAACACGACGGCTCTTACCCGGGCGACGCCGACGCCGCGCCGCGGCCGCCCCTGCAGCGCGGCCTGGACGATTCCCAGTGGGTGCAGTGGCGCATGATCACCGAGCTGTACGCGCAACTGCGCGCGCGCGGCGCCTATCTGCGCGTTCCCGACTACTACTACTTCAACGGCGCCAACGAATGCGGCATGGGCTACCGGGAGACGAACTGGAGCCTGCCGCGCGAGCTGCAGGTGCTGCACGCGCGCCAGAACATCTTCGACGGCACGTGGGAGAAGACGCCCTCGATGGGATGGATGTTCGTGCCGCTGACGGAGTACCAAGGCGGCGGCGCCGCGGCGACGATCGAACCGCTCGACGAGCATCTGGACCACTACGAGCGCATGCTCGCCGCCAACCTCGGCGCGGGCGTGCAGGCCTGCTACCGCGGCCGCCGGCTCTACGACAGCCCGCGCGTGCGCGCGGCGGTGCGATCTTGGGTGGCTTGGTACAAGGAGCACCGCGACATCCTCGAGTCGGACGTGATCCACGGCCGCCGCGCCGACGGCCGCGACGTGGATTGGATGCTGCACGTGAACCCCCGTCTGCCCGAACGCGCGCTGCTGGCGGCCTGGAATCCGCTGCCCGTGAGCGTCCACCGGGCGCTGCGCGTCAATCTTCACTACGCGGGCTTGCCGCGCGCCGAGGAGGTGGGCGTGCGGAGCGGCGTCGGACCGCAGCCCGCCGGGCCGCGCCGCCTCCTCGCGGTGGACGCGCACGGCGCGGCCGTGATCGAGCTGGACGTCCCGGCGGGCGGGTTCGCCTGGGCGCTGATCACGGAATAGCCGCCGGACGGCGCCGGCCGACGCGCCGGGGCGAAAATCTCGCCTCGGTGTGACCTCAAGTGTCACACAGTGGGTGGCAAGATGGCCGAGAGTCTCGACTCACTTCTCGACCACTCCAAACACCCACATGACGCAACAAAACCCGCTCCAACTGCAGATTCGCGCCGACGGCCGCTTGCTCGCCGCCGGTTCCCAGGACCCCCGCGCCCTGATCCTCGACATCCACTGCGCCGAAGCGCCGGCCGCCGCGCCGCGCGCGCCCCTCGCCGTGATGCTGGCGGTGGACGTCAGCGGCTCGATGACCGGTCCCAAGTTGGATGCGGTTCGCGCCGCCGGCGCCCGCGTGCTCGCCGGACTCCACGCGCAAGACCTGCTGGGCGTCTGCAGTTTCGCCGGCGACCCGCGGCTCCTCCTCCCGCTCACCGCCATGGACGACGCCGGCCGCGCTGCCGCCGCCACGCAGTTCGCGCAGTTGCGCGCCGATGGCAATACCGCGCTCTGCGCCGGCTGGCGCCTGGCAGCCGAGCAATTGATGCAGGAGGACGCGCGTCTCCAGGGCCGCACGCTGCACGTCATCGTCGTGTCGGACGGCATGGGCAACGCCGGCGAGACGCGCCCGCCTCACCTGGCGGAGTTCGCCGCGTCCATCGCCTTGCGCGGCATCTCCACTTCTGCCATCGGCATCGGCGACGACTGGTCGTCGGACCAATTGGAGGCGCTGGCCATGGCGGGCGGCGGCCGTCTCCATCACGCCCTCGCCGCCGACGAGATCGCCGCCCTGCTCGCGGGCGAAATGCGCGGCCTGCACCTCCTCGCCGCCGCCGCGATGGAGCTGGCGGTGGCGGTGCCCGCAGGTTGCCGCGCGCAGGTCTTCGCGCCGGAAACCTCGCGCTTCGAGGGCGGCGAGTTGCGCCTCCGCCTGGGAGCCATGCTCCACGGCGGCCGCCGCGCCGTCGTCATGCTGCTGGAAGCCGGTCAGCAGGCCGGGCCCGGTCCTTGGGTGGTGGAAGCCACGCTCAGCGCCCGTCATCCCGCCACCCAAGCTCCGCTGCCGGTCGCGCACGCGGTGCTGCGCCTCGACGCCGCGCCGGACGCGCCGGCCGCACGGCAGGCGCGCGATGCCGCGGTGGCGCGCATTGCCGCCGAGCACTGGCTCGCAGACGCCACGCGACGCGTCATGAACGCCAACCGCCTCGGCGAAGTGGATCAGATGACCCTCGCGGCCGAAGCCCGGCGCTTCGCGGACTTCTGCCGCGGCATCCCGGAGACGGAACGCCTGGTCGCGGCGCTGTCGAGCCTGGCGGAGCGGGCTGCCACCGCCTGGAGCGAGGCCCAGCGCAAACTGAGTCAGATGGCGTCCTTCAAGCAGAGCCGCGGGGAGTCCGTGTTGGTCGCGCGCATGAACTTCATCAACACGCTCGAGCAGATGCTCGACGCGGATCCGGAGGAAGGCGCCTAGGGCCCCTGGCCGGGGCTCCGCGCCGCCAGCATCACCGCAAGCAACTCCTCGCCGAAGGCCGCGAGTTTGGCCGGGCCGATGCCCGGAACGGCGAGGAGTTGCTCGCGATTCACGGGGCACGCCGCGGCCAACGCCAGGAGCGTCTTGTCGCCGAACACGACGTAGGCGGGCTGCCCGAGTTGTTGCGCGCGGGCGCGGCGCCAAGCGCGCAGCCGGGATTCCACGTCCGGACGGGGCGCGCCCGCCGGCGCGGCTACGGGCGCTGCTGCGGGCCGCGCCACGGAGATGGGCGCCGCCGTCGCCAGCGCCTCCGCGCCCTTCGCCGTGACGCCGATCACCGGATACTCGTCGCCCTCCTGCGCCAGATAGCCCTCGTCCAGCAAGACCTGCACCCAGCGCGCGATCGCGGCCTGGGGCAACTCCCGCAAGGAGCCGAAGGAGGGGTGCGCGGCCGGGACGTCCTGCGCGGCGGATCCCGCCAGGATCAGGACGAGCCGGCGACGGCCGAAGCGGCGCGGCGCAGCGGCGGCACGCAGGATGGCGGCGGCGATCCGCCCCTCGCGCTCGCCGAGCGTGGCGCGCACGGCGCCGCGCCGCGCGATGCAGCGCGCGCAGGCGCCGCAGTCTCCGGGCAGCGCGGCGGCATCGGGATCGCCGAAATAGTCGAGGATGGAGCGCCACAGGCAGCCCTGCGCGCCCAGCGCCTGATGAAAGAGATTGAGGCGCTGGCGGGCGGCGCGCAACAGTTCCGGATCCTTCGCGGCGCCGTCCGCGTCCTCGAGGTTGATCAGGAAATCGTGGGTGCGGTAGTCCTGCCCGCGCCACAGGATTTCCCCGCGCGCCGGCAACCCGTCGCGGCCGGCGCGGCCGACCTCCTGGTAGTAGTCCTCGAAGGAGCCCGGCATCTGCGCGTGGATCACCAGGCGCAGGTCGGGTTTGTCCACCCCCATGCCGAAGGCGCGGGTGGCGACGAGCGCGTCCATCGCGTCGCCTTGAAAGGCGCGCTGGGCGCGCTCGCGCTGCTCCGGCGTGCAGTCGCCGTGGTAGTGCGTCGCGCGCAGGCCGGCCGCAGTCAAGGCCGCCGCCAATTCCTCGGCCACCTTGCGCGTCGTGACGTAGACGAGCGCCGGACCGCGGCCGGCGCGCCCGCGCACCTCGGCCTCCACCGCCGCGAGCCAGGCGCCGCCCTCGAGTTTGCGCGCGCCGAGGCGCAGATTCGGCCGCAGAAAACCGTGCACCACCACGGCGGGCGCGCGCAAGCCCAGCGATGCGACGATCGCGGCGCGCAGGCCGGGCGCGGCGGTGGCCGTGAAGGCGCCGATGCGGGAAGGCTGCATCGTCTGGAGGAAGGCGCCCACCTCGAGATAGGCCGGACGAAAATCGTGGCCCCAGCGCACCACGCAGTGGGCCTCGTCCACCGCGACGAACGGCACCGTCGCGCCGGCGGCAGCGGCTTGGAAGGCGGGCGTCTGCAGGCGCTCGGGGGAAACGTAGAGCAGTCGCAAGCGCCCGTCGGCGAAGGCGCGCTCGGCGGCGCGGCGCTCCTCGTAGCTTTGCGCGCTGTCAATGCCGGCGGCCGGAATGCCGCGGCGCTGCAGCGCGGCGAGCTGGTCGCGCATCAGCGCGATCAGCGGCGACACCACCAGCGTGGTCCCCGGCAGCAAGAGCGCAGGCAGTTGGTAGCAGAGCGACTTGCCGCCGCCGGTCGGAAACACGGCGAGCGCGTCGCGACCGTCGAGCAGGGCGCCGACGACTTCCTCCTGGCCGGCGCGGAAGGACTCGTGCCCGAACCGCCGCAGCGCGTCGCGAATGGCGACGCCGCTCAAAGTTCGGTGTACTTGGCGGCGCTGCCGCGCGCCTTCGCGACGGGGTAATTGGCGCCGTTCTTGGCAATCTTGGCGCGCACAGCGGCGGCGAGATCCAGGCCGCCCGCGTGCGCGAGGTAGAGCAGGAAGATCTGCACGTCGGCCAACTCTTCGGCGAAGCGCTGGCGGAAGGCCGCGTCGTCCTGCAAGGCGGCCTCGGCCTGGGGCGGCGTCTTCCACAAGAAGAGTTCCGCCAGTTCGGCGGCCTCCACCGTCAGTCCGAGCACGAGATCCTTGGGCGTGTGAAATTGCTCCCACTCGCGCGCGTCGCGAAACGCAACCACTTCGGCCTGCAGTGCAGCCAGGGTGTCGGGGGTCAACGGCATGGGGCTATCCTAGGGTTCCTGCACGGCGACCGGCCTCGGAGCACGGCGCCGCGACCGTTCACGACGCGCGACTCAAGCGCGCCATCGCCCGCGCCTCGCTTGCGACGCGGGCGCGCAGTTCTGGGGGACCGAGCACTTCGGCGGCTGATCCCCAGCGCAGAATCCAGGCGAGGGCTTCGTCGAAGCCGGGGATCGGCAGGCTGAGAGTGGCCGAGCCGTCCGCATGCCGCTTGGCGCGCTGCTCCACGACGAGGCCCTGCTGGAGGCGGCGGCGGGGGGCGGGACCCCGCGTCTGCGTGCCGCCCGCCCCGAGTCCCCCACCGCGGGGATTCTGGGCACCGACGCGCGGCGCGAAGCGCACCTTCACCTTCAAGGGCTTGGCTGCCGCTCCGCCGACGCCGGGGATGAAGCGGCCGAAGCGCTGCGCCGCGTCCGTGACGCGGTCGAAGCGCCGCGGCGCGGCGCGCTCCTCCAGCGGCGTGGCCGTGCGCACCCGCGAGAGCGCGTAGACGCGTTCGCCGGGTTTGCTGCCGTCCACGCGCCAGGCGATCAGATACCAATCGCCGAGCCGGCAGGCGAGGTGCGCGGGCTCGACGACGGCGAGCGCCGCCTGCGGGTAGCCCGGGGCGCGGTACTCGAGGCGCAATCGGCGGCGCTCTCGCAAGGCTTGCGCGGTGGCCAGCCACACCGCCTCCTCCACCGGCCGCGCGGCGCCGCCGAAGAAGGAGACGTGTTCGACGAGGGCGCCGGGATCGAGATCGACCGGCTCGTTGAGGGTTTCGCGCAACTTGTCGAAGACGCGGCCGATCGCCGGGCCGATCGGCGTGCCGCGATACTCGGTGGCGAGCTGGGCGCCGAGCGCGAGCGCCAGCAATTCCGCGCCGGTGAGCCGCACCGGGCGCAGGGTCCAGCCCGGATCGTCGAGCACGAGCGAGCGCTGCGCCGGGACGTAGCGAATGGGCGCCCCGTGGTCGTCCCGCAGCGTCTCGAGGTCGCGCATGATCGTGCGCCGGGTGACGCCCAAGTCCGTGGCCAGTAGACCCGCGGTCACACGGACGCCGGGGTCCCGCAGCGCCCTCTCGATGGCGCGCAGGCGAAAAAGCATGGGACGGGAGGTCATACGTTGAGGCGAGCGACGGGAGCCTCGATGTGAAAGAGAGTGACGCACCATGTGTGACAAAGAATGTCATCTGACAATCGCGGAATCCAGGGCTACCATCCAACCGTATCCACAGTAATGCCTGGGGCGCATCGAACCTGCGCCCCGGGCTATCCCTGATGCGCGCCATCGGCCTCCTGCTGCTCGCCACGCTCTTCGGAGCGCTCGGCGTGTGGGACTTCTACGCCATCTGGACCGGGTTCGCCGGCGGCAGGCTGTGGCCCTTCGGCTGGGAACTTCCAGGCGGTTTGTGGCACGGCCTGTTGTTCACCATGTTCGGTCTGCCGGCGTTGTGGCTCTTGGGATGGCTGTTGCTCGCTCTGCTTCTCACGGCGCTGCAACTCGGCCGGAAGAGGGGATAGAGCGCTGGCCGCCGGCGCGCGCTCAGCCGCCAGCGGCGCGGCCGGCGGCCTCGACCTCCCCCACGACGATGGCGGCCAGGCGCCGGCCGGCAAGCTCCAGGTCCGTCGCCGACACGCTGCGTCCGGCCAGCACCCCGACGGCGCAGATGTCCGCCGCTTCGCGCAGGTCGGCGGGACTGGCGAGCAGGGCGCGCAGTCCATCACCGCAGTGCGCGGCCAGTCGCGCCCAGCGCCGCGGAAAGAGTTCGCGCAGCGTCGTCAGCCACGATGCCGGCCATGCGTCCAGGTTCTCGGCGTCCAGCCACGCGATCGCCAACGCGCGGCCCAAGTCCTTGTTGCTGCGCCGCAAGGCGGTCGCGCCGATCGTCTCCGGCCGCAGCCGGGGATGCTCGAGCAAGTGCGACAAGGCCATGCGTTCCGGCCGCGCGCAGCGCAGGCCGCCTTCCGCCGCTTCGGCGCCATGCGTCGCCACGGCGCCGAACTCGAAACTGGGCAGCACGAAGTGCGCGCCGTCCGCGAGCGGCAAGCGCGTGAAGGTGCGTCCGTGCTGGCCCTCGGCCGGTTCCGCCAGCAACTCCAGGAACCATTCGCTCCGGCCGGGCGGGTGCAGGCGCACCACCGGCAGCGCGGCCTCCGGCGTGCCGCCGCCGCCCGGCGCCGCGAAGGCGCCGACGGCATGGACGCGCCAGCCGGCCGCGAGCAGGCGGCGCGTCAACTCGCGGCCGCGATCGATCGCCGCCAGCCGCGGGGTGACGACGCAATCGACGTCCTTGGTGCGGACGCCGAGGCCGTCGTCCTCGGGCAACAAGCGATACGCCACCGCCAAACTGCCGATCACCACCAGGCTGCCGCGCAGGTCTTCCGGCACGGCGGCCGCGACTTCGCGAAACACCGCGCGCGGCGCGAGCGGACCCATCAGACGCCGGGCGCCAGCTGCGCGCGCCGCTCGCAGAGGAAGGCCAGCAACTGCGCGGCTTGCGCCTCGAGTTTGGCCTCGTGCAGATCGAGCAGACATTCGACCGGATCGGCCCATGGCAGCTGCCGGCCGGGCGCCGCCTCGAACAGCGGGTCGGCGTGCGGCACCGCATGCAGCACGAGAACGGCGGGCGCTTGCGCGTCCGCTGCCGGCGCCAGGCCCGGATCCAATTCGGCGACGAAGCTCGCGTCCATCCGGCCGTTGGGCGCGTGCACCGAGAGGTCGAGACGCGGGGCGGCCGTGAGGTCGAGTTCCGGACACAGATGCAGGGCGCCCGCGGCGCCGCCGAGCGCGACGCCCGCCGGCCGCAACTTCTCCAGGCGGGCGCGCTGCGCCTCCGGCGAGCGGCCGGCGCCGCGGCCGCGCTCGATGAAACGCGCGGTGGCGCGGGCGCGGTCGGACAGCGCGCGCACGCGCTCGAACTCGGCGCGCGGAAAGCCGGAGAAACTCAGGCGACGGTCGCTCGTGCGCGTCAGGATCGTTCCCCACTTGCGCAGCACCTTGGCGACGCTCGGATAGGAGAAGCCGGCCCGGCGCGCGAGCGCGTCGGTGGTGATCGGCGGCTCGCCGGCGAACCAGTGGTTCAGAAGAATCTTGAAGACGGCGAACTCCGCGTCGCGGTGGGCGCGGCCGCGCCCGGTGCGCCGCTCTGCCGTCGCCGCCGCTAGCACGCGCGCGCGGACCTTGGTCTCGGCCGCGCCATTGAGGCGCTCCGCGGCCGGCCCGCGCACCGCCCAGACCTGCAGCCGCTCCGCCACCTCCGGACGCAACACTGCCTGTGCCTGCTCCCACTCGCGCTTCACCCGCTTGTAGGTGATGGGCGCGTCCACCAGGATCAACTCGCCGGCCCCGGCCTCCGGAGCCTCGGCCAAGGCGTAGGCCAACTCCAGCAGGGCGGTCCGCACGCTGCGGGCCGAGGAGGGGCGAAGCAGGACGACGGGGCGCGGCCGCGGCATCTGCACTTGCAAGTTTATCGTGAAACCTGCAAGTGAACCTTAAACTTGCACCTTAATTAAGGCCGGCGGGGGCCCGCCAGATCGATTCCAGGCGCCCCTGGGTAGCCGGCGTCCAGGTGCCGCGCCACCCCGATGCCCGGGTCGTTGCTCAGGACCGCGCGCAGGCGGGCGTCCATCTCCCGGCTGCCGTCGCAGACGGTCACCTGCCCGGAATGCTGGCTGTAGCCGATGCCGACGCCGCCGCCGTGGTGGAAGC
>CAZDMB010000024.1:0-2914 GCA_964506175.1 uncultured Planctomycetales bacterium
GGCTACACCGGATTCATCCATCAGGTCTTGCTCGCGAATTACCTCAAGAAGCACCCCGCGCCTGAAGACGTCGAGTACTACCTGTGCGGGCCGCCGATGATGAACAAGGCGGTCCTGAAGATGCTCGACGAGTTGGGCGTCGAGCCGGAGATGATCCGCCTGGACGATTTCGGCGGATGAGGAGCGCGGCCGCCTGCCTGCTGGCGCTTACTGCGGCCTGCGGTCGAGCGGCGACGGCGGACGGCGCGGAGGAGCTGGCGCGCTACGAGGGCGCCAGCATGGGCTCCTCCTGGCACGCGAGCGTCCTGCACTTGCCGCAGGCGCCGCCGCCCGCGCCGGAGATCTTGCAGGGCATCCTCGACGAGGTGGATCGCCTCATGTCCACCTGGAAACCCGAATCGGAGCTCAGCCGATTCAACGCCTGGGTCCCGCAGGGGCCGGACGATTCCTTCCCGGTTTCTCCCTGGACGGCGGAGGCGGTGGCCATGTCCTTGGCCGCGTCCGCGGACAGCGACGGCGCCTTCGACCCGACGGTGTTGCCGCTGGTCGAGCTGTGGGGCTTCGGCGCCGCCGGCGCGCGCACGGACGAACCGTCCGCGGCGCAGATCGAGGCCGCGCTGGAGCGAGTCGGCTGGCGCCGGGTGCAGGTGCGCGCGAACCGGCTCAGCAAGGAGGCGGCCGGCGTCGGCCTCGACCTCTCCGGCAGCGCGCCCGGCTTCGCCGCCGACCTCATCAGCGCGCGGCTCGTGGAACTTGGCTTTCCCAATCATCTCGTCGAAGTCGGCGGCGAGGTGCTGGTGCACGGCCATGGACCGGCCGGGCGGCCTTGGCGCATCGGCATCGAGCAGCCCATGGACGACGCGGCGCAGGGCGAGTTCCTGAACACCACGATCGAGGTGCGCGACTGCGCCATCACCACCTCGGGCGACTACCGCAAGTTTCGACTCGGCGCCGACGGACGGCGCCTATCGCACGAGATTGATCCGCGCACGGGCCGCCCGATCACGCACGCCCTCGCCTCGGTCACGGTGATCGCCCCGCAATGCGGCCCGGCGGACGCCCTCGCCACCGCCTTCATGGTGCTCGGCCCCGAAGCCGCTCTCGCCCTTGCCGAGCGCCTGCCCGCCGTGGAAGCCTATTTGCTGGTGCGCGAGGGCGGCGGCTTCCGCGCCCTGCGCACCAGCGGCTTTCCGCAGCCGGCCGACTGATTCGAACGCGGGAAGGATGGCTATCCTGGGAAGGTCCACGAGGGGACGCGATGCGGAAACTCCTCTTGCTGATTCTTCTGCTGGCGGCGCTCTTGGCCGTTTTCTTCGCCTTCGGCGGCGGTCGTCCGCGCGCTCCAGCCGCGGATCCGCAGGCAAACTCTCAAGAGTCGCCGACGCCGCCGCCCGCGGCAACGGACCCCGCACCGGCCCCCGCGGTGGATCGCGCGCAAGCGCAAGCTCCCAGCGAGGCGCACTCTCCCGCACAGGCGCCCGCGATGGAACCGGCTGCCGCCGGTCCGCAGTTGCTCGTGCGCGTGGTGCGCGAGGACGGCGCGCCGCTCACGGAGACGGCGGTCGTGCTGCTGGAGTCGGGCGGCGGAGGCGCGGACTGGAGTGCATCCGAGCGGGAAGCCCACTCCATCGCCAACAGCGATGAGCGGCTCGATCGCTGGGGGCGCTCGTTCCCATGCGACGCCGACGGACGCGCCACCATTCCGGTGCCGCCAGGCAACTGGTTCCCGCTCGGCGCGCGCGCCGGCGGCCTGTGGGGGCGCAGCGACGTCCAGGTGGCGGCGTTGCAGCCCGGCCGGGAAGTGGTGGTTGTGGTGCGCCGCAGTCTGCACGTGCCGGTGCTCGTCGTGGACGAGGCGGGCACTCCCGTCCCGGACGCTCCGATCGCCTATCGGGTGACCCGGCGCGACGGCTCCGTCGTGGACTTGGAGCATGCGCGCACCGATGCCTCCGGGCGCGCCACGCTGCGCCACCTCGACGACTCCTTGGCCCGGGCGGGCACCGGGGCGCCGCGGCACAGCGCGGCCCTCGCCTGGCCCTTCGCACCGGAAGTGCGGGTGGATTTCGACCCGCTCGCGCCTCCCGCCGATCCGCTGCGGCTGATCCAACCCGCCTGCGGAGCGCTGGAGATCGAGGTTCGGGGCAGCGACGGCTTGCCGCGCGAAGGGATCGCCGTCGCCTTGCAGATCCGCCCGCCGGGCGGAACTCCCGCCCCACCCGCGGCGACGATGACGCTCCAAGCCACGCTGGGTCTGACCTGGGCGCGCACGGCGCAGGGCGTCGCGCGTTTCGAGCGCGTCGGACTCGGCCTGGAGTTGGAATACGGCGCGGACTTCGGCAGCGGCGCCTTGCAGTCCTCGCACGGTTTCGGCCCGCAGCGCCCCGGCGAGACGGCGCGCCTGCTGCTCCGGGAACCCGCGGGTTTTCCAGCCTTGACCGGCCGCATCCTCGACGCTGACGGCGCGCCGCTCGCCGGCGCGCGCCTGAACGGCGAGCTGTTTCCGGCGGACTCCGACCGGCGCTTGCAGGTGGTGCGCCTCACGACCGGAGCGGACGGTCGCTTCCGCGCTCCCTGGTCCGGCGACAATCTGCCCGCGGGACCGGTCTTCCTGCTGGCGCAGGAGTCCGAACCGGGCCGCTTGCGCTTTCTCGCCAGCGGCTTCCAGCTGCCGCTTCCGGCGAGCGGCCTGGATCTCGGGGATCTCGCCTTCGGCGCGCCGGTGGCGGCGCGCGGACAGGTGCTCGGGCCGAACGACGAACCGCGCGGCGATGCGCAGGTTTCGCTCGCGGCGTCGGCTCCTGGTCCGTTCGGCAAGGCACCCCGCAGCCCGTTCGCGCAGCTCCGCGTGTCCTGCGACGACGCGGGCCGCTTCGCCATCCTCGGGCCATTGCCGGCCGGCCGCTGGCTCGCCATG
>CAZDMB010000024.1:2924-14551 GCA_964506175.1 uncultured Planctomycetales bacterium
TTGAAGGCCTCGCCGCCCATGACCGGCGCGCTCGGCTACGGCGGCGACGTCTGCGCGCGCGCCGGTGGCGGTTTCTGGCTCAGCGCCACGCGCGCGAACGCGCTGCTGGGCCTGTCGCCGGACGGTGTGATCCACGACATTGCCGGCCGGCCGCTGGCTCGCCATGGCGCAGCTCACCAGCGACCGAGATCTCCGCTGCCCGCCGCAAGAGTTCGCGGCCGGTGCCACGGATCTGCTCCTGCGCTGCATGCAGGCTCCCGGAATCTACGGCCGGGTTCTCGCCGATCCATGGCTGCCGTTGGAGACTTTATCCATCCTGCTGGAGAGTGCCGACGGGAGTGTCGGCGCCAGCCCGGACGCCTCCGGCGCGATCCGGCTTCCGGTCCGTCGCGGCGGAACTTCGGACTTCGTCGTCCGCGCTCGCGTGAGCGACGAAGAGTTGTGGCGCCGCAACGGCCTGGTCCTGGCGGCGGATACCGTTCTGGATCTGGGAGAGATCGACCTGCGCGGGCGTCTCCAGATTTCGCGCCTGACGCTGCGCGACGCCCAGGGGGCCGTCCTTCCACGGGCCACTGTCTGGGTCGAAGCGCGCAACCGGGCGGGCGCGCACCCGACGGAGTGCGCGCTGCCGTTGACGGTGGCGCGCACGGAGCCTCTGCGCTGTTGGATCGAGGCGCCGGGATGCGCGCTGCGCGAAGTGATCGTGGATCGCCCCGAGATGGAAATCAGCCTCCCCGCCGGCATTCCGGTGCGGCTCGCATGCGCGAACGTGCCGGCCGGCGGACGCTGGCGCGTGCGATTGCGGCGCGCTTCCGATGCCGGCGGCCCGCCGATCCCGTGCCTGAGCGTCAGCCCGACCGCGGAGGGTTCGACGGCGGTCTCCCTGATCCTCCCTGCCGATGGCGCCTGGACCGCGCTGCTCGAGATCGCCGATCCCGGCGACGACGCCTACCGGACGCGGCTGGAAGCGCTGGGCGCGCCGCCGCCGGTGCTCCAGGTGCTGCCGGGGACGGCGGAACAGCGCTTCGAACTCACGGCGGCGGCGGGCGCCTTTCCCTGAAGCGGTCCTTCCGGCGCGCGCTTCAGACCTCGAGGATCTCGGCCCGAGGCTGTTCGCCCCGACGCTCGTGGCGGACGCGCGACCGTTTCATCGGCCACCCGATCTCCGCCAAGTCCACCAACTCCTGCTCGGGTCCGTCGGTGCACAGGTCCGCGCGCTTGCGCGCGCATGAGCAGTCACCGATCGCCTCGCCCTGCTTGGAGAGTCCGCCGCAGGAAGTGGACAACTTGCGTCCGGACACCATCACCCCCACGCCCATCGCCGCCATCGCGAGGGCGAACAAGCCGAAGGCGACGAGAAAGGTCATGCCCGGATTGTACCAGGAGTCGACGTACCGTCCCGTGCCCGAGACGGCGTGATGGCTCGGCGCGGCCCTAGTCCAGGCGCAGGGCGTCGTCCAGGTCGAGCGCGTAGTAGGTGCCGCCGTCCACCATCGGCTCGGCGCGCACGAGACGGCCGCGGTACTCGCGTCCCTGGATCTTCACCACCACCGAGATGCGGCCTTTGGCGCGCACCAGCAGGCCGTGCATGCTGGCGTTGATCGTCTCGCCCTCCAAGCTGCCGGCGGCGAGCACGAGCGCAGCGGAGGTCTGGATCGGCTTGCGCTCGGCGCGGCGGCGTTCAGGTTGTTTGCTCATGGGCGATTCAGCGGGATGGGGTTGTGGCGGCGGCGGCGGCGGATTCGACCAAGCGCCAGGCGCCTTCGAGGAAGGAGGTCTTCGCGGCCGAGGAAATGGGATCGGCGCCGAGGTAGACGTCGAACAAGGACTCGCACAGCGCGAGGTTCACGATCGTCCCCTTCTCGACGCCGCCGATGCGGGTGTGCAGGCGCCCCCCCGGCTCCCAGTGGAAGACCAATTCCGTGTCCTCGGTCAGCTCGCTGGTGAAGTAGGCGCGGAAGCTCTCCAGCGCCGCGGCCGCGGCCTTCTTGTCCTCGTCGGTCTTGATCCGCGCCTTGATGCGCGGCTCGAGGGAGTCGGCGAAGGCCGCGGCGATGTCCTCGCCGCCGACGTCGCGCGCCATGACCCAGCGCAGCGTCTTGCCGATCTCGTCGCGCAGCAGCACGGACTGGAAGGCCTTGTCCTTCAGCGCCTTCTTGCGCTCGAGCGTGCCGGCGGCCTTGCGCAGCAACGGCGCGGCCGCCGTCGCGTCCACGTAGAGGCCCATCGCGTAGACGTTCACCTTGAAGATGGTCTTCTCGCGCACGCCGACGCCGAGCAGGTCTTCGCGCACGCTCCGCTCGCCGGAGGGCGCTTCCAGCCATGCCGGGAACTGGATGCCGGTTTCCGCCTCCTTCACCAGCGGCGCCGGATCCTGCGCCGCGGCGGCCAGCACCGCCGCCATCAGCAGGAGTTTCATGCTCTGCACCTCCGCCGTCATGCTATCTAGCGGCCGCCGCCGACTTCCAGCAGGATCTTGCCGAAGACCGCGCGCGAAGCCATCTTGGCATGGGCCTGGCGCACCTCCGCCAGCGGGAAACGGCTGTCCACGATCGGCCGCAGGCGGCCGGCGAACACCAACTCGGCGACGCGCTTCATCTCCCCGAGGCCGCCCATGGTGCTGCCGAGCACGGACAGGCTCTTGAAGAAGATGGGCGCGAAGTTGAGTTCCATCTGCGCGCCGCTGGTGACGCCGCAGGTGACGAGGCGGCCGCCCTTGGCCAGCAGCCAGACGCCCTGCGGCAAGGTGTCGCGGCCGACGTGGTCCACGATGACGTCGAGTCCGCGGCGGCCGGCCCACTCCTTCGCGCGCTTCACCCAGTCCTCGGCGCGGTAATCCACCCCGGCGTCGGCGCCGTTGGCGAGCCCGCGCGCGACCTTCTCCGCGCTGCCGGCAGTGATCATCACCTGGGCGCCGAGCAGCTTGGCGATCTGCACCGCAGCGACACTCACGCCGCTCCCGGCGGCGTGCACCAACACCCGCTCCCACGGCTGCAGGCCGCAGCGCGCGACCAGCATGTGCCAGGCGGTGAGGTAGGTCAGCGGGAAGGCGGCGGCGAGGTCGAGCGGAAAGGCGTCCGGCACCGCGATCAGGTTCTCGGCGCGGACCACGGCGAACTCGGCGTCACCGCCGTCGCAAGTCTCGCCGTAGATGCCGTAGTCGCGCGCCAGCTGGTGCGCGCCGGCGGCGGCTTCGGCGCTGCCGGGAGCGGCGAAACCGGGCGCCACGCACACGCGCGCGCCGGCTTCCCAGCCGGCGACGCCGGGCCCGCAGGCGTCCACCGTGCCGCTGAAATCGCAGCCCGGCGTCATCGGCAGCGGAAACTTGTGGCCGGGAACGCCCCGCCGCACCCAGGTGTCGAGATGATTGAGCGCGCTCCAAGCCACGCGCACCCGCACTTCGCCCGGACCGGGCTCGGGCACCGCCACCGTCTCCAGACGCAGCGCATCCAGGTCGCCGTGGGCGTGCACCCGCACCGCCTGCATCACGCGCCGACTCATTGGCCGGTGAAGCGCGGCGCGCGCTTCGCGACGAAGGCGGCGATGCCCTCGCGGGCGTCGTCGCTGGTGAAGAGCCGTTGCTGCAGCTCGCGCTCGAGCGCGAGACCGCTGGCCAGCGGCAGGTCCGCGCCCGCTTGCACCGCGCGCTTGATGTGCCCGACCGCCATGGCTGCCTTGTTGGGGGCGGTGAAGGATTCGGCCCAGGTCTGCACCGCGGCGGCAAAGCCCTCATGCGGCAGCACGCGGCTGACCAAGCCGGCCGCCAGGGCCTCGTCGGCGTCGAAGGTGCGCGCCTCCGCCATCCACTCGATCGCGCGCGCCGGACCCACCAGGCGCGCGAGCCGCTGCGTGCCGCCGGTTCCCGGCAGCACTCCCAGTTTCACCTCTGGCAGGCCGATCTGGAAGGCCTTGGCGCCGGCGGGCGCGCGTCGCGCCACCCGCAGATCCGCCGCCATAGCCACCTCGAGGCCGCCGCCGACGCAGTGCCCGTTGAGCGCGGCGATGACCAGCTTGGGAGTCTGCTCCAGGCGCTGCAGAGTCTCGTTCGCGTGCAGACAGAAAAAGTACTTCCAGCGCGGCGTCACCCGCTCGAGCATGGCGATGTCCGCGCCGGCGCAGAAGAATCGATCGCCGTCGCCGGCGAGCACGAGCACGTCCGCCTCCTCGTCCATGCGCGCAGCCAGGACCGCCTCGTCGAGGTCGCGCATCATCTCGTAGGAATAGGAGTTGGCCGGCGGGCACTGCAGCACGATCCACTGCACGCGTCCGCGCCGCAGGGTGCGCACGCGCCCGTTCGACATCACGCGCTCGGCGCCGGATGCTTCCATGCGCGGGATTCTAGCCCTGCCCGCGACCGCCTCCCGGCTCTACACTGCGGACGTGGAACTGCGGGTGACCTTGCCGGATCTCGACCTCGGCGGCCTGGCGGCGACGCTCCTGCCCGCGGGCGCGACGCTCGAAGCGCTGCACCTCGACGCCGCCGCGCTGCGCCTCGAAGCCCGCGCGCCGTTGGCGGGCAAGGTCGCAGTGGTCGCGGATGCGCGCTTCAGCGGCCCGGCTCTGACGCTGTCGAATTTTCGCGTCGAGGGCGGCATGCTCGCGCGCGCCTTCCTGCTCGGCGAGCTGCAGCGCAAGATCGCGGGCCTCGACTGGCAGAAGGGCGCGGTGCGCGCCTGGGGCGAGAGCGAAGGCGATCGCCTGCACGTCGCATGGGGCGCGGCGCGGCCATGAGCAGTCGCCTGCTGCGCCACGGCGCGCTCCTCGGCGCCTTCCTCGCCGCTTTGGCGCTCGTTCTCGAGATCCTGACGGACTGGCCGCATGCCGAGGAGGCGGCGCTGGCCCTGCGGTGGCTGCCGGTCTACGCCATCGTCGGCGCGACCGTCGGCATGCTGGCCGCCGGCCTGGCGGCGCTCGCCGGCGGGCCGCGCGCGCGCCGCCGCGCACCCGGCATTCTGCTCGGCGGCAGTTGGCTCGCCTTCGTCATCGTCGGCGCCGCATGGCTGCCGCCGCTGCTCACCGCCGGACACGCTCCCGGCCTGGGCCTCGGAGTGCTCAGCCTCGGCGTCGCGGCGGGCGTGCACTTGCTCGGCGTGGCCGCCGCCGCCAGCCAGCGCGCATGGCTGTTCGCTTCCCTGGTGGCGCCGCTCAGCGCCGGCTGCGGCCTGCTGTTTCTCGCCGCCCTCACCGGGCTCGCGGTGATCGCGCTTCCTTCCTTCGAACCGGAGACCCGCGCCGACGGCGCCTCCGTCACGCCGCCGGCTCAGCGCAATCTGGTGATCGTGGTGCTCGACAGCGTGCGCACCGATCATCTCGGCTGCTTCGGCTCCTACCGCGCCACCAGTCCGCGGCTCGACGCCCTCGCCGAGGAGTCCGTGCTCTTCGAACACGCCTACGCGACGTCCGCGGACCACCGCGCGGCGCTCGCGGGCATGACGCACGCGGGCGGCGCGCCGCTCGCCGCCGATCTGGCCGCTGCCGGCTGGCAGACCTGGGCCTGCTTCGACGATCCCGGCCAGTCTCCGGCGCCGCATCCGGATCCGCTCGACGGCTTCGAACGGCGCGAGAACGCGCGCCAGGAACTGCTGCCGGCGCGCCTCGCCCTCGCCCGCCTGGTGCAAGGCTGGAGCCGGCATCGAGCTCCGCCCCTCGCGCAGCGCGGCGCCGACCTGGTGGTGGATCGCGCCCTCGCCCTCGCGGCGGGCCGCGATCCGGAGCGCCCCTTCTTCCTGCTGGCGCAACTGCCGGACGCCGCGCCGCCGCACGAACCGCCGCCGGCGCTTCGTCTGCGTTTCATGCCGGAGGGCTTGAGCGCCGCCGATCTGGCCCCCGGAGGAGTGGTCCAGAGCGCCGCGCGCCTGCGCCAGGCAGAGGATGGCACCGCTCCGGCCGACGCGCGCGAGATCGCCGTACTCAGCGCGCTGTATGACGCCGAAATTTTGGCGCAAGACGCCGCTCTCGGCCGGCTGGTGGACGGATTGACGGAGATGGGGCTGCTCGAAAGCACCTTGTTCGTCGTCGTCGGCGATCACGGCCTGCGCCTGGGAGAGGAAGGAGGGCGCTTGGGCGCGGCCGCTTCCTTGCACGATGCGGTCCTGCACGTGCCGCTGCTCATGCGCTTGCCGCAGGAACTGCCCGCCTCGACGCGGGCGCCCGGTTTCGTCAGCGTGCGCGAACTCGCGCCCGCGGCGCGCGCGCTCGTCACGGGCGCGGAATCGCGGACGCCGTGGCTGGTGCAGGTCGCGCGGCAGGAGACGGAGGCGCCCGGCGTCGCCATCGAAGTGGAGCGCGACGGCGAGCGGCTGCTCCTGGTGCGCGCCGGCACCGAAGCCATCCTCCTGGGACCCGATGGCTCGGTGCGCGCGGCCGGCGATCTACGCGCCGATCCCGAAGGCGCCTTCCTGCGCGCCCGCACAGGGCTGACGGCCGAAGACGCGGAACTCTGGCGCCAGCGCGCCGCGGCTCTGCTGGCGGCGGCCTCAGCCGCCGGCAGGGACGGCGACGCCCTCGTTCCGGTCGGCGGTGGCGGGCGAGATCTTGGTGGCCCCGGGTCCGGGCACTAGGTCTTCCGGGCGAATCTCCCACACCTCGGTGTAGGCGGAGCCGAGGCGCGACTGCGGCTTGCCGAACCAGTGCGTGATGAGCGCGTGGGCGCGGGCGCTGCGATCGGCGCGATCGGCGAAGGCGCTGGCCAGCGCGCGCGCGTCGTTCTGGCGCTCCTGCGTGAAGGCGGTGTTGAAGTACCAGGGCTTCAGTCCTTCCTTGAAGCGCGTGGCCCAGGATTCCTGGTCGCGCAGCTTGGCGCTGATGCCGAAGTCCGGCGCGCGCCGGAACACGATCCAGCGCACGTGGGCGTTCTCGACCAGCCACTCCTTCCACGCCTCGAGCGTGGCTTCGCCCTTCTCTTCGATCAGGCGCGGCAGGATTTGCGTGGGCAAATTCTTGCCGGTGTAGGCGCCGCGCGGTTCGACAGCGAGCGCGCTCATCAGGCCCGCGGGCACGCCCAGCGGCACGTCGGTGTCGCCGGCCAAGGTCGCGGCGAAGGCGACCGGCCGGTGGTGCGTCGTGGCCGCGTGCCACAGCGCGATGGCGTTGCCGGAATCGAGCGGCAACTCCAGCACCGAACCCTCGACCTCGCGCGCCATGCGCGCGTAGACCGTGGGCGTCTGCATCGTGGGCTCGGGCAGAGGCGCGGGACGCAACTCGACCGCGGTGAGCAGCGCCACGGCGAAGGTGACGCTGGTGCCGTGCTGCACCTGCCATTCCTTGAGTCCGAGCGCGAGCACGCCGCCGAGCGCGATGCCGAGGATCGGCAGCCAGATGGACGGGCCGGGCAAGGCGCCGAAGCCGGGCAGGCTCGCGCACCACGCGTAAGGCATGATCACCGACGGAATCTCGTTGCCGGCGATGTGCAGACGCGTTCCCTGCACCAGCAGGAACGCGGCGAGCGTCAGCATCCACCACGGGCGCAGGCGCGGATCGCGCACGTGGAACACGATCCAGACGAGCACCAGGCAGGTCAGCCAGCCGAGCATCACCGGCCAGTAGAACACGTGACCGCCGGCGGAGCCTTCGACGCCCAGCAGTTGGATGCGACCGTCCTCGGCGAGCCAGCCGAGCGAACTGGTGCCGGCGCCGGGAGGCGCGGCGGGCAGGCCTTCGCGCCATGCCGGCCACAGCACGACCGCGGCCGCGGCGCAGGCGGTGGCCAAGCCGACGCCGAGATCGCGCAGGGTGGGCGGCGCGCCGTCCGGGAAAGGCCGGCGCATCAGCGGAATGTGGGCCAGCAGCAGCACGAGCGCGCCCAGCAGGGTCGGCGGAAGCTGCGCGTACGAGGTGTAGCCCGCGAGCGCGAAACCGCCGCCGGCCACCAGGCCCGCGAGCCAGCCGCCGCCGCGCGCGATCCAACCGATGCCGAGGAAGGTGAGCGCCGGGCCGAACATCCACGCCAGCGCGGGGTCGCCGATGGCCGTGGTGCGCCACGGCAAGACCAGCACGACGGCGGCGGCGCAGAAGGAGGCCAGCGGCGCGCGCGTGAGCCAGCGCAGCAGCAGCCACACCGCGAGTCCGCTCAAGAGGCTGCCGGCGATCGTCAGCACCAAGACCGCGTGCTCGAGCGTGAGGCCGCCCTTGTCCATCAGCGCGCGCCCCGGAATCGTCCACAGGATCTCGCGCCCGAAGAGCGGCAGTTGCGAGGTCAGAGAAGGATCGCTCAGCAGGGCGAGGCGGCGAAAGGCGCCCGGCTCGAACTCGGTGATGCGGCCCGGGGCCAGCAACTGCGGCCAGGAACAGAGCAAGGCCACGGCAATCAGGCCGACGATGACCCGCGCGGCTTCGCGCAGGCCCAGCGGGATGGCCGGGTCACGTACGCGCCAAGCACTCATGCGAGGAAACGCCCTCCAAGGAGGTACGCCGCCTGGGCTGCGCCCAGCACGACCAGGTCGTACGCCTTCCACCGCCAGCCAGTTTGCATGCGACGCATGAGGATGCCCAGGATTGTGACTTCCAGAGACCAGCACAGGAGCCAGGCCGCTGCACCCGCGATCCACCAGGAGTGGACTGCGGGCCGCCAGGATGGATCCGGTCTGCCCAGGGCGCCCGAGGCCACGAGGCCGAAAGCGCCAACCCCTATTACGGCACGGGCGGCCGCCGCCATGAAGACCGTTCGCCTGAATTCCTGGCCCAAAACGAACCACAGAACCCAGCCGTGGACGAAGAAAATGGCGAGCGCCAGGCCGGGCTGCCAGGGGGCGCGCAGCAGCTCGGCGAGAGGGTTCATGCCGGGGTCCCCGGAGCGGCCTCCGCGAGGCCGCGCAGGCGCTCGAGGGTGTAGATGCCGCTGTCGTGGCCGTCGCTGAACAGAATCCTGTAGGCGTAGTTGCCGACCGGTTGCATGTCCTGGAGGCCGACGTCGGCGGCAACGCCCGCCGGATCCAGCAAAGGCTTGCCGGTGACCTCATGCACGCACAAGGCGCACGGGCAGGCGAGCCGCAAGGCGCGCACCGCGAGCGCGCGCTCCAGACCGTCCTCCCAACGCAGCAGCACCGCTCCGGGCTGGCGCCGCAGCGAGAGGAGCCTGGCCTCCATGCCGCGGCGACTCAGCCGCCGGCCTCGGCGGCGGACTCGGCGGCGCCGGCGCGCTTGGCCGCCTTCTGCAGGCGGTGATGCCGCTGGCTCACGTTCTGCCGCCCCATCTCGCGCAGGCGCTCGAAGGACTTCTTCAGGCCGAGGTCGTGCGCCTTCGACACGATGCTCTTGGTGGAGCGGTTCAACTGGCGCGCGATGTCGACGTTGCGCACGCTGGGATAGAGGGATTTCAGCAGGGCGATGGTCTCGTCGGTCCAGCGCGGCATGGTGACGTGATCCACCCCCTGCACGCGATGGAGGTAGGTCTTGTCCTTCGCCAGACACAACTGCTGCGCCTTCTCCTCGATCTGCGCCTGCGGGCGGCCGAGGATCAGCGAGAGATCGCCGTCGGAGCGCGAACCGTAGAACTGCTTGAGCATCTGCTCGTCGTCGGAACTCCAGGGGCGCGGCTTGATCTGGCCGCGCAGCAGCGCGATGCGGTGCTCCAGGTCCTTCAGGTCGCGCCGCAACTTGCGCGCGATCACCGGAATCTCCGCGCGGCCGAGCAGCGAGCGCAACTCCTGGATCTCGACGGCCGACCACGGCCCGGTGCGGCGCTCCGCCTCGTCGTAGATCTTCATCAGCAACTTGCGCATCGTCGCCAGCGGCCGCTTCAGCTTGCTGGCGATCACGGCCTCCGGATAGGTGCCGTACATGCGCTTGACCCGCTCGACCTCGGCATGCGACCACGGGCCCTTACGGCTGCCGTTGGGCGCGACACGGGATTTCGACTTGCGGGCGCTCATGCCGCCGCTCGCTGGACTCCGTGGAGGAATGCGGGAACCGACGGGGCGAGGTCCGCGCCGCCGGATGGGGATTCAGTATGGTCCATCGGCAGGCTCACGGCAAATCGTTCCGCGCCGCCCGCCATCCCGCGCGTCATTCATGCATGGGTGGCCTGCACGCGGTCGCGGGCGGTCGCCACGACCGCGTCCAGGACCGCCATCGCCTCCCCCGCCGTGCGACAGCGCAGGGCGCGGGCCGACGCGGCCTTCAGGGTGCCCATGGGAGTCGCGCGCAGCAAGGCCTTGATCTCCGGCACGAAGGTGGCGGCCATGGAGAGGGTGCGGAAGCCCGCCCCGACCAGGAACAGCGCCCCGGCCGGCTGTCCGGCCAGCTCGCCGCACACGGAGACGGGCTTGTGCGCCGCCGCGCAGGTGCGCGCGATGCTGCGCAGCAGACGCAAATGCGCCGGATGGTACGGCTGGTAGAGGGAGGCCACCCACGGGTTGTCTCGATCCACCGCGAACAAGTACTGCGTCAGATCGTTGGTGCCGACGGAGACGAAATCGGTTTCGCGCAGGAGGTCGCGCAGGCCCATCACCGCCGCCGGCACCTCGATCATGGCGCCGAGCAGCGGCCGCGGGCCGGGCGCCGGCAGCGCGGCGAGCAACTTCTTGACTGCGATCACCTCCTCCACGGTGGTCACCATCGGCAGCAGAATGCGGCCGTTGCCGCGCGCCGAAGCGGCCAGGAAGGCCTGCAGTTGCAACAGCAGGATGTCCTGCCACACCAGACCGAGGCGCAGGCCGCGCCAGCCGAGCGCCGGATTGGCCTCCTGCGGCAGCGTCAGGTAGCGCAACTGCTTGTCCGCGCCGACATCGAGCGAACGGAAGATGACGGGGCGTCCTTCCATGCGCTCCAGCACCGCGGCGTAGAGCCGCGCCTGCTCCTCGGCGCTCGGAAAGGCCGGGCGCTCCATGTAGGCGAACTCGGTGCGAAAGAGGCCGATGCCGTCGACGGTGGCAAGATCGAAGAGATCGAGATCCCGCGGCGACTCGATGTTGGCGAGAATCTCGATCGGCGTGCCGTCCTCGGTGCGGCCGGACGCCCGCGCCGCGCGCGCCAGCGCGGCGCGCACGCGCTGGCGCTCCGCGGACATCTTGCCGGCGGCGGCGCGTTCCTGCGGCTCGGCGCCGATCATGGCGCGGCCGTCGTCGCCGTGCACGATGCACGGCTCGCCCGCGCGCACCTTCGACAGCAACTGATCGATGCCGGAGACCGTCGGCACGCCGGCCGAACGCGCGACGACGGCGCCATGGCTGAAGCGCCCGCCCTGCGCGCACAACACCGCCGCCAGGCGCGCGCGCGGCAGACAGGCCAGCAGCGAAGGCGTGAGTTCTTCGGCCACCAGCACCACCGGGTCGTCGCCGGCGGCCGCGAGGAAGGCCAAGTGCTCGCCCTCGCCGAGCTCGTTCAGCACCTGCATCCACGGATCGCGCAGGTCCGCGGCCCAACTCTTCATGTCGCCGCCCTCGAGCGCGTCGAACACGCCGCCCAGCCGGTCCAGCAGCGCCTGGATCGCGGACTCGGGCGCGAGCCGTTCCTCGCGGATGCCGCGCCGGATCTCCGCCAAGGCGTGCGGATCGCGCAACACGGCGGCCTGCGCGCCGTAGATGGCCGCGTCCTGCAGGCCGAGTTCGACGGCGGCGGCGCCCTGCACCTCCGCCAGACGCGCCAGCGCGCGCTCGTGGGCGGATTCGAAGCGCGCCAGCGCGCGGGCC
>CAZDMB010000024.1:14561-19395 GCA_964506175.1 uncultured Planctomycetales bacterium
GACGTAGAACACAGCCGGCGAGTGGCGCACCGCGAAGTCGAGCAGCGCATCGCCGTCGCCCGCGCCCGCCGGCGCGGCCCGTTTGCGTTGCTGCACCGCCATGGCTGACCGCTCCTCCCTCCGCCCTCGACTTCTCCCGCCTCCCCGCCCTCCTCCACCAATCGGCGCGGCTGGTGCGCTCCGGCGGCGGCCGGCACGATCACCGCGGTGCCGACGCCGATGCCGGGCGCGACCGCGGTGCCGTTCAGCTCGAGGCGGACCACGGCGGCTCTCGCAGGCTCACACCGCCGCCGGCTGGGGGCGGCGCCACGCGGCGATGCGCGCGTCGAGCACAGCGGGCAGCTCGGCGACGGCGACGCGCTCCTGATGCATGGAGTCCCGCTCGCGCAGGGTGACGGTGTCGTCCTTCATGCTGTCGCCGTCCACGGTGACGCAGAAGGGCGTGCCGATCTCGTCCTGCCGCCGGTAGCGTCGGCCGATGGATTGGTTCTCCTCGATCGCCGTGCGGAAGCGGCGGCGCAGGGCCGCCTCGATCGCGGCGGCCTTCTCCGGCATGCCTTCCTTCTTGACCAGGGGGAACACCGCGACCGTGACCGGGGCGATGCGCGGGTGGAAGCGCAGCACGACGCGCGTCTCCTCGCCGTCCTGTTCCTCGTCGTAGGCGTCGGCGAGGAAGGTCATGGCGGTGCGGTCGCAGCCCGCCGCCGGCTCGATCACGAAGGGCACGACGTGCTCGTTCTTCTCCTGGTCGAACCAGGCGAGGCGCTCGCCGCTGTGCTCGGCGTGCTTCTTCAAGTCGTAGTCGGTGCGGTTGGCGATGCCTTCGAGCTCGGACCAGCCGAAGGGAAACTCGTACTCGACGTCGGCGCAGCCGTCGGCGTAGTGGGCGAGTTCGTCGTCGGCGTGCGGACGCAGCCGCAGGCGCTCGGGACGGATGCCGAGTTCGAGGTACCAGCGGAAGCGCTGCTCTTTCCAGTACTCGAACCACTTCGGCGCCTCTTCCGGGCGGCAGAACCACTCCATCTCCATCTGCTCGAACTCGCGCGTGCGAAACACGAAGTTGCCGGGGGTGATCTCGTTGCGGAAGGACTTGCCGATCTGCGCGATGCCGAAGGGCAATTTGCTCCGCGCCGCGTTCACCACGTTGTTGAAATTGATGAAGATGCCCTGCGCCGTTTCCGGCCGCAGATAGGCCACGCTGCCCGAGGACTCGAGCGGGCCGACGTGGGTCTTGAACATCAGGTTGAACTGGCGAACCTCGGTCCAGTCCTGAGTGCCCGACTGCGGATCGAGGATGCCGGCCTCCAGGATGAGGGCGTGCAGGGCGGCGTTGTCCGCCAGCGCGGCCTTGAGGCGCTGCAGCAGTTCCTCGGCCGCGGCGGTCTTGCCGGCGGCGCGCAAGGCGGCGGCATGGGCCTCCACCAGATGGTCGGCCCGGTAGCGCTGCTTGGAAGTCTTGTTGTCGATCAGGGGATCGGAAAAGCCGCCGACGTGGCCGGAGGCCTCCCACACCCACGGGCTCTGGATGATGGCCGAATCCAGGCCGACGACGTCCCGCCGCGCGTAGACGAGCGACTCCCACCAGGCCTCCTTGACCCGGCGTTTGAGTTCCACCCCGAGCGGGCCCCAGTCGTAGGTGCTGCCCTGGCCGCCGTAGATCTCGGAGGCGGGAAAGACGAAGCCGCGCCGCTTACACAACGACACGATCTTGTCCATGAGCGACGGTGCGGGCTTGGCCATCGGCGGCGCGGATTCTACCTGAACCCTCCCCGGCTCCGCTCCGTTGTGCCTTCGATCCGACGCGTGCCGACGATTAAACTGCCGTGATGCCGATGCCAACCCGCTCGCCCGTTCCGCGCGCGGAAGCGCCCCTGGGGGCCCGAGAAGGAGAGGGGGTTGAGGAGGGCGAAAGAGTCGCGGGCATGGTATGTGTCGTGGTCTGGTTCGCCGCCGACGGCGGCCGAACGCCGGGCCCAGGGAGCGTCGTGGGCGTTGCCGCGCCCGTGTTCAGTGCGGTGGAAGAGCGGCCGGAGTGGATGCCCGAGGCCGCCGCCGTGGACTGCAGCGTCCCGCAGCCGTGCGCCGTGGCCGAGGATTTCCCGCTGACCGCCTGCTCTCTCCCGCCGCTGCAGGCTGCGCAACCGGCTTGGTTGAGCGCGCCGCCGCGCGCCGCCGACGGTGCTCCGGGGCCGGAGAAACTGCCGGAAGCGCCCGTCAAGCAAGCCCCGGCCGCGCCGGATTCGCCTCCGGCCGTGACGCCGGACGCCGCGCGGACCGCCGCGCGCGCCCTGCCGCCGCGCATCCTCGCCGCGAGTTGCCTTGCGCCGGCGTATCCGCGGCGCGCGCTCGAGCGGCACGAGGAAGGCACGGTGTGGCTGCTGCTGCGCGTGGCGCCGAACGGCGTGCCGCTCGAGGTCGTCGTGGATCGCTCGAGCGGCAGCACCATGCTGGATGAGGCGGCCCTGGCCGCCGCGCGCGGCTGGCGCCTCGACCCGGCGCAGGACGTGGATGGCCGCGCCGTCGAAGGCCGCTTGCGCGTGCCGATCCGCTTCCATCTGGAAGCGGCGCGCTCGTAGTTCGCTGCGCGACGGCTCGCGTCGCTCGCAGAGCGAGTCGGCGGCGCCGCGCTAGCCTCTTGGCCGGCACCAGGCGCGTTCAGCCGGAACGGCGCGCACTTCGCCGTCTTCGAGGCGCAGCGCCGTCAAGGCGCCGCCGTACACGCAGCCGGTGTCCAGGCCATAGGCCACGAGCGTGCCGGCGGGGTCGCGATGCGGCCCGCTGGCGGAGCGGCGATGGCCGAAGAGCACGAGTTCCGGGCCGCGCCATGCGCTGACCCAGGCAGGGGCGTCCGGCGCCGCTCCCAGCCGGTGCCAGCCGGTGAGCTGCGCCGGCGGTGTGTCCTCCGGCCGCGCTCCGGGAAGCAGGGAGCCGTGCACCACGATCCAGTCGCGCCCGCCGACGGCGCCGCTGCCGCGCAGAAACACCGGCGCACCGCGCAGCCACGCAAGGATTTCCGCGGCGCGCGGCAAGAAGGAGGGCGCCATCTCCGCACGGCGATCACCGCGCAGCGCCTTGGCGGTCAGCGGCGCCGCGGCAGCGGCGGCCTCGCGCCGGCGCAGCAGCGCGAGCTCATGGTTGCCGAGCACGAAACGGCAGCGCGGCAGGGCCCGCAGCTGTTCGTAGACGCCGACCGGATCCGGGCCGCGGTGAAAGAGGTCGCCGACCGCGATCAGCTCGTCGCCGGCCGCCAGACGGAGGTCGCGCAGCAAGGCGCGCAGTTCCGCGGCGCAGCCGTGGAGATCGCCGACGACCCAGGTGGCCCCCAAGAGCCTAGGCGAGCCCGGCGGCCTCGGCCCAGGCGCCCTCGAGTTCGCGCATCAACTCCGGCAGCGTCTCGCCCCGCGGATCGAAGCGCAGGCCGGCCGCGGCGTAAAGTTCCGGCAGCGGCCGCGAGCCGCCGAGCGCGAGGCCCGCGAGATAGGCGTCCACCGCCGCGCGCGGATCGCGGCGATAACGCACCCACAACTGCAGCGCGCCGATCTGCGCCAGCGCGTATTCGACGTAGTAGAAAGGCACCTCGAAGATGTGCAACTGGCGATGCCACTCGCGCGCGCGCTCGACGGCGAGTCCGCTCCAGTCCACGCCGGCGGCGAAACGCTCGCGCAGCTCCACCCACACGCGCGCGCGCTGCGCCGCGCCGCCGCCAGGCTCGACGTAGATGCGCTGCTGGAAGCCGTCCACGATGGCGACCCAAGGAAAGGTGCTGGCGATGCCCTCGAGCGAGCGCAGGCGCGCCGCGCGCACCTGCTCGGCCGGGTACTCCTCGTGCAGGTGCTCCATGCACATGGCCTCCATGCCCATCGAGGCGACTTCGGCGAACTCGAGGGGCGCGTCGCGGTACGCGCCCGGCTCGCGCGCGCGCGCGGCGAGCGCGTGCAGGGCATGGCCGCTCTCGTGCACCAGCGTCTCCACGTCGCCGTGCGTGCGGCCCGAGTTGGCGAAGATGAACGGCAGACGCACGCCGTCGAAGGTGCTCATGAAGCCGCCGGGCCGCTTGTGCGGGCGCGTATCGAGGTCCAGCAAGCCCTCGGACTGCATCCAGCGCAGCTCCTCGGCGAAGCCGGGCCGTACGCGGGCCAGCAGCCGCGCCGCCACGCCGACGTGGCCCGCCTGGTCCTGGAAAGGCTGGTAGGGCGCCGCGCGCAGCGGATCGACCGCCAGATCCCAGGGTCGCAGCTCCGCCACCGCCAGGCGCTCGCGGCGCCATGCGTTCATCCGGCGCACCACCGGCAGCACGTGCCGTTCGATGCTCGCGCCGAGCGCAAGGCAATCCGCCGGCGCGTAGTCGAAGCGCCCCGCGGCGTCATGCGCGTAATCGCGGAAGTTGTCGAAGCCGGCGTTGCGCGCCAGCCGGGCGCGCACGGCCTGCATGCGGTCGAAGAGGTCCTCGAGGCGGGCGGCGTCCTGGCCGCGGCGCCCTGCGGCCAAGCGCCAGGTTTCCTCCCGCAGTGCGCGGTCGGACTCCTCGGCAAAGGGCGCGAGTTCGGCAAGGGTCCATTCGCGCGCGCGCCAGGACACCGTCATCGCGCCGGTCACGCGGCCGTACTCGACGCACAGTTCTTCCTCCTGCGCCTGCAACGGCACGTTCTCCTCGCGGAACAGGCGCACCGCCAGCTCGACCTCGCGGTCGTGCACCTCCCACTGCAGGCGGTCCAGGCCGGCGCGGTGCGGGCAGGCCAGATAGCGTCGGTCCAAGCGGTCCTCGACCGGCTGGATCTTGGGAATGATTTCCGTCTGGAACTCGAGGTGCAAGCGCTCGGCTTCGGCGTCGTTG
>CAZDMB010000025.1:0-231 GCA_964506175.1 uncultured Planctomycetales bacterium
GGCGGCCAGTTTCTCCGCTTGCGCGATGCTGCCCAGAAAGCCGCCCTCAGCGGCCGTCACGGGAATGATGGTCGCGCCCATGCTCTCGATGATCAGGACGCGCTCGCGGCTCATCCAGTCGGGCATGTGGATGCGCACCGGATGGCCGAGGGCGCGGCCGAGACCGCAGAAGGAAATGCCGGTGTTGCCGCTGGTGGCTTCGACGATGGTGCCGCCGGGTTTGAGTCGCCC
>CAZDMB010000025.1:241-19202 GCA_964506175.1 uncultured Planctomycetales bacterium
CCGCTCGCGTAGGCCGCCTCCAGCACGTGCAGGGCCATGCGGTCCTTGATGCTGCCGGTGAAGTTGAGCGTCTCGATCTTCGCGTGCACCCGATATTCCGCGCCGCGATAGCGGCAGCGCAGCACGGCCAGCGGCGTGTCACCGATCAGCCGCCGCAGGGCGTTGAGGCGGTCGGCGACGCCGTCGGGAAGGGAGCGAGTGGCGGGAGACATGCGCACGCGGCGCGCGGCAAGGAAACGGGCCGCTTTCCAGAACCCGGGGGATCGGGAAAGCGGCCCGCAGATCTGGTGCCGGGAACAGGGGTCGAACCTGCACGGGATTTAACTCCCACCAGGCCCTCAACCTGGCGCGTCTGCCAATTCCGCCATCCCGGCTTGGGTTGGGGGTGAGATTCTAGCCGCCTCCCAAACGGCCGTCCAGAACCAGCGAAGCGGTGCGGCGGCTGACGCGGAAGCCCAGGGAGACCCAGTCGAGCAGTTGCGTCGGCAGCCAGGAGCGGCGGTCGAGCTCGGCCAGTTCGCGAATCCGGCGGGCGGCGCCGCTGTCGTTGGCCAGCAGTTCGGCGTCCACCGCGTCCATCACCGCCTGCTCCTCCGCCGGCGTCAGCACCCTGCGCGACGGGTAGAGCCGATCGCGCGCCTGCTTCTCCAGGCCCGGGCGGATCTCGCGCCACGCGGCTTCGCGCTCGGCGCGATAGGCCTCGCGCGCGACGCCCTCCGACAAGGCCTCCAGCCACGGCCGCGCCTCCTGCGGATCGAGATAGAAAAACGCCTGCGCGCCGTTCTCGCTGGAGGCCAGGGCCCGCGTGAACCCCTCGCGCGACGACAACTTCAGGCGCGCGCTGGCGGGATTGCGCGCGTCGGCGAACGCCGCCTGGAAGATGGCGCTCACGAAACTGGCGGAGTTGGCGACGATCACGACTTCCAGCGCGGGAATCCGCACCACCACGATCTCGCCCGTTCCGGGAATGATGGGCGAGACGAAGGAGCGCATCACCGAGCCGCCGCCGAGCGTGACCTCCTCCTGTTTCTGCGGGGCGCCGCCGGTGAAGCGCGCCCAGTTCACCTCGAAGTAGCCGCGCAGCCGGTCGTAGAGGGCGGCGTCGCGGGTGCGTCCCATCAGCGCGAACAGCGGCACCGGCGCGCCGTCGTTCTCCGGATCCTTGGCCGTGGCCGGGTAGTCGTTGCGGCGCATCACCACGCACAGTCCGGGCGCGAACACGTCGCCGACGTCGCGCAAGAGGTCCATCATGCCTTGATAGCGCCCGGCCTCCTGCACCGATTCGTCGATGGTGCGGCGCAGATCTCCGGCGAACAGGTCGTAGAACTCCACCAGCAAGGGATGCGGGTCGCCGGCGATCATGCCGAAGAAGAAGGAATCCGCGGGCGCCATGCCGGCGAAATCTTGCAGGCGCGATGCGCCCACCGGCCCGGTCTCGAGCCAGCCCTTCATGAACTCGGGCGCGCTGGAGGTGTCGAGGTCGCCGCTGAGCCGCAAGCGCAGGTTTTCGCCGAGCAGCGCGTAGCCGGCGGCGAAGCGCAGCAGATCCGTGCGGAAGAATCGGCCGATCACGCGCCCCGGCCCGGACGTCGCGTTCGGATCCGGCAGCACGCCGAGCTGCGGGCCGAGCACGTTCCAGCGCAGGAAGGCCTCGACCGGTCGGTCCGCCGGCGCGAGCCATGCCTCGACGTTGTCGTGGAAGATGGACGCGGTCGCAAGCGATTCCTGGCCGCTGCGCGTCACGAGGGAACGCGCGTCGTCGATCATCTGGCGCCGGCTGGTCAGCAGCAGCACGTCGCGGATGCGCGCGAGATAGGCGTCCTGGAAGCCGAAGGGCTCGAACTGCGGCAACTTGTAGATGCCGTCGCCGAGGCTCTCGATCTGCACGGTCTCCGGCAATTGATCGCGCACGAAACCGAAGCCGAGGAAGGCCAGGCCGGCCTTGACCTTGAAGGAGCAGCGCAGCATCACCATGCCGGCGAAGCTGCTGTCGAACTTGAGCGGCCCGGTGCCCGCCACCGCGACCTCGCGCAGGAAGTCGCCGGTCAGGCTCACGCCGGCCGGCAGGAAACGGCTGGCCTCTTTCAGGCCGTCGAGGGCCGCGCCGACGCCGAGGCGCGCGTCCAATTCGGCCAGTGCGCCGCCCGACTGCGCTTCCGCGTAGGCCGGGCTGGCGCGGACCGCCTCCCACACCGCCGGCGTCGGAAACTCGCTGAACTGCTCGCCCGCGCCCTGCCAGCGCACGAACCAATCCACTTTTGCCGGCACGATGGCGGCGGTGTCGCCGAGATCGTCCTCGAAAGGATTGAAGAACAGGGTGATGAAGAGGAAATAAAGGAGGATCATCGCGCCCAGCGCGATCAGCAGGATCCAGGCGAAGCGCCGGCTCGTGAGGAAGTCCTTGAGCCGGTCGAGGAAGCCGTAGGCAGCCATGGAGGGTTCTATTTTGGACGCGCCGGACTAGAATCCCCCCTTCCATTTTCCGGCGGCCACCCGGTGAGCGCTTCCCTCGGCACCCCGTCCCTCTCCCGCCGCGCAGCCGCATTGGCTCCGTCGGCCACCCTGGCCATGCTGGCGCGGGTCAAGGCCTTGCAGGCGAGCGGGGTCGAGATCCTGGACCTCACCGCCGGCGAACCGGACTTTCCGCCCCCGGCAGCCGCCCTGGAGGGCGCCCGCGCCGCCATCGCCGCGAATCGCGGCCGCTACACCGCCGCCGCCGGCATGATGGAACTGCGGCAAGAGGTCGCGCGCATGGCGGCGGCGGAATTCGGCCTGCATTACGCGCCGGAGCAGATCGTCGTCACCGCGGGCGCGAAGATCGGCATCGCCCAGTCGCTGCTGTGCTTGCTCAATCCGGGCGAGCAGGTGCTGATCCCCAGCCCGTACTGGACCTCCTATCCGGAGATGGTGAAGCTCGCCGAGGGCGAGCCCGTGGTCGTGCCGTGCGACGCCCGCTTTCACCCCAGCGTGGCCGAGCTGGAGCGGGCCTGGACGCCGCGCGTGCGGGCGCTGATGCTGAACTCGCCGAACAATCCGACCGGCGCGGTCTATCCGGAGGCCCTCCTGCGCGAGATCGGCGCGTGGGCGCTGCGCCGCGGGGTCTCCGTGATCAGCGACGAGATCTACGCCGCGCTCACCTACGACGACGCGCGGCACGTCTCGATTCTCGCCGCCGCACCGGGCCTGCAGCAAACGAGCTTCTGGGTCTACGGCATGTCCAAGGCCTACGCCATGACCGGCTGGCGCATGGGCTTCGTAGCCGGGCCGCCGGAACTGGCGCGCGGGCTCGGCGGCATGCAATCGCAGCTTGCCTCGTCGCCGAATGCGATTTCGCAGCACGCCTCGCTCGCCGGCCTGCGCGGGGGCGACGCCGACCGCGCCCTCATGCTGCGCGCCTTCGCCGCGCGCGCCCGCCTCGTCACGGCAGGCTTGCGCGCCATTCCTGGCCTCGACTGCCCGGTGCCGCAGGGAGCCTTCTACGCCTTTCCGCGCCTCGGCCGCCATCTCGGCCGCACCGACCCGGCCACCGGCCGCACCATCCGCACCGGAGAGGATCTGGCGGAAGTTTTGCTGCAGGCGGATCAGGTGGCCCTCATGGGAGGAAGCGGCTTCGGCGCGCCCGATGCCGTGCGCATGTCCTTCGCGGCTTCCGAGGACACGCTGCGCGAGGCGCTGCGCCGCTTGACCGCCCGCCTGGCCGCCTTGCGCGCCTAGCAATTCAGGGCAGGGATCCGGGCAGCGGCGGCGCAAGAATCCCGGCGCGGTGGGCGGGCGAAGCCATGACCCCCTGGCTACTGGTGGCGCGGCGCGGCGTTAGAGAAACGGGAAGCCGTCCGGCTGGAAGGTGAGCTTCCAGCCCTCCGTTCCCGGCGCCGCGGCGCCGACCAATTTGCCGTAGAAGTCCGGGCAGAAGCGCGTTTGGCTCTCCTGTTGCACCACGCGCAGGCCGTCCATGCCGCGCAGATACACGTCCAGCGAAAGCACGGCCGCGCCGCGCGTCGCATGCAACAGGTCCAACTTGTCCGCGGCCGCGGATTCCAGCAGCGCGAAATCAGGAGGAACTTCAGCCGCCGAACTCAGGTCGAACGCCTGATGCTGCCATGAGTTCGGCAACTTGGCGGCGCCGAGCGCCTTCTCCAGGGTCTTGGTGGTGAGTTTGGACTCGTGGAAGAGCCAGACCTCCTCGCCGCGGATTCCCAGCCATGCGGCCCAGACGCGCTCGTCCACGCCCTCCATCGCCCGCGCGACGCTGTTGTTCAGCGGATCGCGGCCGGCGGTCACGACCGAAGCGAAGAGACGCTCGATGACGAGGTCCTTCTTCTTCGCGCTGCGTTTCAAATCCTTCAGCGTGGCATCGGGATCTTTGCTGCGCACGGCCCAGACGCGGCGCTGCACGTTGGACAAAGAGCGCAGCGACTCGCCGGCGATGCGCAACTCCAGGTCTTCCCGGAGCAGGCGCGTGGCCTCTTCCATGCCCAAGGCGTCGTAATCGGCCTGGATGCCGACGAACAGCAATTGATCCGTGGTCGGATCCAGCGGGAAAGTCTGGCGCTCGCCGGTGCCGGCGAGAGCGCAGAGCAGAGAGCCTCCGCCGAACAGGGCGGTGGCGGCCAGGGACGCCAGGGTCCGAGTCAAGGCAGGTGCGCGACGGGTCAGGGAGGGGAATCGCGGTGCGAAGAGGGATGCAGGCGCCGCGCGGGTGCGGGATGTTAGTGAGCCCCGGCCGGGGCGTTTCCAAAATCTTCGCTGAAGGTCTGCATGACGTTGACGGCGTCGGGGAAGCGCTCGGCGCACAGGCGTTGGGCGGCCACCAAGTCGGAAATTTCGTCGGTGAGGGCGTGCACGTAGAACTTCCACATCCGTGCGTAGGAGTGCTCGAGATCGGCGACCCGCGGCACCTCCTCCGCGAAGTCGCGCAAGGGGGCGAGGCCGGCACGCCCAGGCCATTGAACAAGAATTTTTGCTTGTTTCAGCTGCATGTGCCCCGCCGGGCAGTACAGCATCAAGGGCACGTCGCGCCCGGTGCGGCGGCGCAGCTCCTCGCTCATGGAACGCTCCACGCTGCGTCGCTCCTCCGCCGAGCCGGCCCCGAAGAAGCGCCGGATCAGCTCGGCCTGCGACCCGGGGTTGGCGTACGCCGGATAGACCGCCACGCGGCGCGGCAGACGGCGATGCGCCAGCGCGCGCAGGTACAGCTCGAGCCGCCCGCGCAGGAAGGGGTCGGCCACGGGGGAGCGCGCCAGGAGATCGAACAGGCCGGCGTCGGTGCAGCGCTGCAACTGCTCGAGGCTCAAGCCCCCCGCCTGCAAGCCGATCTCGACCGCCTTGGACACCAGCGCGCCCGCGGCGATCTTCGCGTGGTGGTAGTAGACGCGCTCGCTGAAGTAGTAGCGCGCCTCGAGGCAGCGCACGATCTCCGACAGCACGGCCTCCTTGAGATAGCCCTGCCGGCCGAGATCCACGTACAGGCGCTGGCTGCGCCGCTCGACCCGGAAGACGCCGAAGACGCGCGCGTCGTACTCGAGCTTGAGGCCGGTGAAGAGCGCGTCGCGCGCCAGGTAATCGAGCATGTCGGCGTCGATGGTGCCGCTGATCAGCGCGCGCCAATGGTCCGGCGCCTCGCGCCCGGGCCGAGCGAGCTCGGGCGCCAGCACCGCCATCACCTCGTCCCGCAGGCCGGTGGCGGCGAGGGCGCGTCCCAGGCCGGTGCCGTTGCCGAGCATCGCGGCGAATCGCTCCGGCACGTCGTGCCGCGGCAACAAGCCGGTCTGGTCCTCGATGTTGTGGCCGAAGGGCAGGTGCGTGGCGTCGTGCACGAGAGCCGCCAGGCGCACGATCCGCAATTCCTGCTCGTCGTAGCCGCCGAGGCGCGCGTCGCCGGAACGATCGCGCACGGCGTTGATTTCGTTCACCATGCGCGTGGCGAGATGCGCCGTGCCGATGGAGTGCTCGAACCGCGAGTGCTGCGCTCCGGGATAGACGAGATAGGCGACGCCCAGCTGGCGCACGTGGCGCAGGCGCTGCATCTCCTCGGTGTCGAGCACGCGCATCTCTTCGCGCGTCAGCGGCACGTCCCCATGCACCGGGTCGCGAACGATGGTCTCGTAGCGCAGCACGGCGGCCCCCGGCTCAGTCGGCGCGGGCGACCGCCACCAGGCCGTCCCGCTCGGCGCGCGTCAGCGGCCGCAGCGCGCCCCGCTTCAGCCCATGCAGGCCGAGATCGCCGATGCGCACGCGCTTCAGCCGCTTCACGCCGAGGCCGTGGCGCGCCAAGATGCGGCGCACCTCGCGGTTGCGGCCCTCGCGGATGGTGATCTCGAGCGTCGTGGACTTGGGCGTGCGCTTGACGAACCGCACGCGCTCGGGGGTGACGCGCGCGCCGTCGAGAAAGGCGCCCTGGCGCAGTTTGGTGAGGGCGTCGCCGCTGACGGAGGCGCCGATCTGGCAGTAATAGGTCTTCGGCACGCCGTAGCGCGGGTGCGCCACGAGGTTGGCGAAGTCGCCGTCGTTGGTGAGCAGCAGCAAGCCCTCGCTGTCCTCGTCGAGGCGGCCGACGGCGTAGACGCGCGCCGGAGTGTGCGGGTCGACCAGGTCGCAGACGCGCGTGCGCTTCTCGCGCGGGTCGTTGGTGCAGAGCACTCCGCGCGGCTTGTGGAACAAATAGTAGAGGCGGCGCACCGGCTTGACCCGCTCGCCGTTCACGCGCACTTCGTCGCCTTCGCGCACGCGCAGGCCGTGCTCGGTGACCACCTTGCCGTTGACCTCGACGGCGCCTTCCAGCACCAGCGCGTCGCACTTGCGGCGCGAATCCACGCCCTGCTCGGCGAGCCAGCGGTTGATGCGCATGCCTTCGCCCGCGGCGACGGTGGCCGGCGCATGGCCGAGCGCCGCGCCCTCGGTTCCGACGCCTTCGCGCGGCGTGGGCGCGGAGGCGACGAAGGCGGCGGCGTCGCGCCGCCGGCGGCCGCGCGGCGCGCGCGCGGCGTGCGTGGAACGACGCGGCGGACGGCCCGCCTTCACAGCGCGATACCCTCGAAGATCTCGATGCCTTGCGGTCCCGCGCCCTCGATGCGCACTTCGGCCAGCCCGCCCGGCACCAGGGCGACGTCGCCTTCGCGCAGCTCCAACGCGCGGAAGTGGGTCGCGCCGACCGGCTGCAGCTGACCGCGGCCGCTCACGACCGCGAACGCGCGCGCATGCCCGTCGGTCATGCGCAAGCCGCCGCGCGCGTCGGCGCGCAGCAAGGCCAGACGAAAGTAGGGGCAGGCGGCGAGAGGCGCCTCCAGCAGGCCGCCTTCCTCCGGAAACTCGGCGCGCTGGGCGCGGCCGGGAGGAAGGGCGTAATCCACCACGCCGAGCGCCTGCTGCAGGTGCAGCGGCCGCGGTTTGCCGTCGAGCCCGGGACGATCCCAGTCGTACATGCGGAAGGTGACGTCGCTGGTCTGTTGCATCTCGCACAGGACGACGCCGCCGCGGATCGCGTGCGTCTGGCCGGCGGGCACGAATACGCAATCTCCGCGACGCACCGGTACCTCGTGCAAGTGCGCGCGCACGCGCGCGTCGCCGGCCTCGGCGGCGAAGACCGCGGGGATCGTGCCGGGCTTGAGACCGCAGATCACGCTGGCGCCGGGAGCGGCGTCCAGCACGTACCAGGCCTCGGTCTTGCCCACCCCGGTCGGAGATTTCGGGCCGTCCGGCGGATGAATCTGCACGGAGAGATCGTCGCCGGCGTCGATCAGCTTGACGAGCAAGGGAAAGCGGCCGTCCGCCGTGGGCCGCGAGCGTCCGAGCAGAGCGTGGGCGTGCTCGGCCATCAGGGCGCGCAGGCTGCAGCCGTCATAACTGCCGCCGCGCACGGCCGTTTCTTCTCCCGGATAGTCCGAGAGCTCCCAAGTCTCGCCGAGCGGACCGGCGAAAGGCAGGTCGATGCCGAGACGCGCCGCCAGACGGCTTCCGCCCCACACCTTCTCCTTGAGCAGGCGGCGGAAAAGAAGCGGCTCGCGGGGGGCGGTCCGGACCATCGGGCCGCCAGTTTACCGGTTGCGCCTCAGTCCCGGCCCGCGTTCGCGCGGATCCGCTCCAGCCAGCGGTCGCGATCGGCGGCCGTCCAGCCGCCTACTTCGTTGCAGAAGGTGAAGCGCCCGCCGGCGACCGTTTTGACGGCCGGCGCCGCCAGCAGCTCGCCGTCCAGGAAGATGCCGAGGGGACCGGCGACGCTGACTGCGGTGAACGCTTCGAATTGCGCGTGGTCCGCGGCATCGAGGACGAACGTGAGCGCCGGGTGGCCCTGTCCGTCGGTCACCGGAAAGGCGGAGTCCAGGCGGAAGCGGCGCGGCGGCCCGAACCATGCCTGCTGTCCTTGCACGTTCACGGCCACCGCGCCGGGTGCGTCGGCGGCGCACTGCGCGCGGAAAATCAGACCGGCTTCACGCGGCGCCGCCGCGCCGCGCGCGCAGGCGGAGGCGGCGGCCAGCAGCAAGAAGGCGGCGCAGCGCATGCGGGAATCCTAGTCCGCCTCCGGTTGCACGCCATCCGCATCCAGCGCGAGCCAGAGCATGTCGGCGCGACGACGAAGGACGCCGCGCACGGTCACCGCCTCGCCCAGGAACGGCAGCACCTGCGCCGCCGCGCCGCGGCCGTCCGCCGTGGTGAGGAGGAAGGTTTGACTGGGGCCGCCGGCGGGATCGCGGGCGATCAGCATGGGCGGGATGCCGCCGCGAACGCACAGGGTGGCGCAAGCCTTGTGCGCGCGACCCTCGCCCGGCTTCATGGCGCCATGCCAGCACTTGGAGTCCAGAATCTCGCCGTGGAAGACGACGGGGCCGAGCACCTCCGGCGCGGGCGCCGCCGCGGAGGCATCGGCCAGGCGGATCAGAGCCTCGTGGCCCTCCATCAATTCGAGCACGCGACGGCCGTCGCGCTCGAGCGGATAGCCGCGCACCATGCAGATGCCGCCGTCGAAGGCCGCGGCGACGTCGGCGCCATGCTTGCCGATGCCGGTCAGCAGCACGATCTCCGTCTTCCCGTCCAGTCCGGTCACCTCGACCAAGGGGTAGGGCTCGCGGCGCACCACGCCGCGCAATTCCAGCAAGCGCCCCGTCTCCCACAGCGCCCTCGCCGGCGGATCCATCTGCCACAGCGTGAGGCCGCACACCAGCACCATGAACCACAGGATGGTCGGCGCGATGCGCCGCACGAAGAGCCGATGGGCGCGCGGCAGCGGCAGATAGCCGACGTAGAAATCGTCCTGGCGACTCTCGCTCATGTCGCCTCCGGCGGAATCGGCGCCGGCGGCACCGGCGTGCCGGGCGGGAGCGGCTGCGGATCGAGCAACACGCGCCCGTCCGCGACGCGCACCCGGAAAGTGGGAATCTTTTCCGTGAAAGGCGGGGGCGATTGCCCGTTGTGTGGCAAGTACTGGTAGCCGTGCCACGGACAGGTGATGCAGCCGTCGAGCACCCGACCCTCGCCGAGCGGGCCCGCCTGATGGGCGCACACGTTGGAGACCGCGTGCACCGCCCCCCGATGCCGGAAAAGCGCGACGCGCTCGGCGCCGCGCACGACCACCACCAGGCCGCAGCCCTCGCGCAAGGACGCCACCGGACCGGCGTCGAGCCAGCCCGCGTCTGCGGCCGGCGCGGTCCGGCGTCGCCGCTCCCGCCAGCCGGCCGCCAGGTGCAGGCCGCACAAGCCGGCGGCGCCGCTGAACAGCAGGCCGGCAAACAACGGGCTGCTCTGATCCTGCATGGCGCCCAGCGCCACGTGGCCGATCACCGCGGCGTAGGCCACGTAGACGAGCATGTGCAAGGCCTTCCAAACGCCGGCGCCGAGATTAGCCAACCAGAAATCGTGGCTGGTGGCCGCCATCAGGAAGAAGATGCAGAGCGCGAAGAAGCCGAGCAGTTCGAACGGCAGCGCACCGGCGCGCAGCGCCGCGGGATAGCCGGCGAGCAGCGCGGCGGGCGCAGGCTGCACGCCGAAGCCGCCGTAGAACGCGATCACCAGGACCGCGTGGGCGAGGGCCACCAGGAAGAAGCAGACGCCCAGATGGCGCCGGTTGTAGAGCAGGGGGGCGAAGCGCGGTTCGAGGCGCGCCAGCGGACCGATCGCGAGAATGACGTGCAGCAGCAGGATGGCGCAGGTGCCGAACGCGCGCATGAGCAAGATCGGGTCGCTGAACTCCCCCGGAGCGGGGAACAGCAGGCGGCCGCCGAGAAAGAAGGTCAGCAGGTAGCCGACGACCCCGCAGGCCAGCACCAGGTCGTAGACCTTCTTGTGCCGGTTCCACTGCACGGCGCGGTAGGCGTTGCTCATGCGAAGCGCGCCCAGGCGAGGACGAGGGCCAGCAGCAGCGGCAGCGCCGTCCAGAGGAAGAGATGCGCGCGGCGATGGGCGCGCTTCATGCGGCGCGCCCCCGCCGCGCCCGCCACCAGCGGCGCAACAGCCACGGCCACAAGGCGGCGCAGCCCGGCAGGATCAGCAGGCGAAAGCCGAGCGGCGCGTGCGCGGCGGCCGGATCCAGGCGCTGCACGCCGCGCGCGACGAAGGGCAGGGCGAAGACCAGCCCGAGCGCCAGATACAGGCCGAGCGCCACCAGCAGCGGAGGGACCCAGGGCATGGTGAAGGATTATGCCGCGTGCTCGCCGCGCAGTTCGCGCGACAGGGAGAAGCCGATGGCGATGCGGATGAGGACGATGGCTCCGAGAGTGATGAGGGTGTCCCGGCCCGGTTCGAGCAGGGTCATGAGCAGGTCGGCCGCCACCAGCACCTCGAGAGCGAACAGCAAATAGAAGCCGAGGTCGCCCCGGATGCGCCGCCGCAGCTCCTGCCGTTCGCGCGCGCTCCACTCCGAGCGCGCGAAGCCGGCGAGCGCGCGCAAGAGACCCCACACCAGGATTCCGGCGCCAGCCAGCTCGACGCCGTCAACGGCCCATGCGATGAAGCGCATGCGGGAGAATAACCCGCGGAGGCGCCCGCGCGCCCGGCCCGCCCCCTCACCCCCGCCGCAGGTCCTCCACCGGCAGAGTGTGGGTGGCGCGCGGCGGCTGGCCGGCGGCGCGCATCAAGGCGCGCCAAGTCGGCCCGTGCGCGGGCTCGCGCCGGGCGCGCTTGAAGGCCACCAGATGCGCGAACTCGTGGATGACCACCTTGCGCGTCTCGCCCGGATGGCGCGCCAACAGCACCGGATTGAGCTCCACCCGGCCCTCCTTGAGGAAGGCGCGGCCGATGGTGGTGCGCAGACGCGGATTCCAGGCCCAACGGTAGCCGCGGCGCCAATGATCCACGCCCCAGGCCGTCATGGCCTCCTCCACCACGCGCTCGACCGCGTCCGGCGGCCACGCGCGCAGCAGCTCGGCGATGCGCCGGCGCTCGCGTTCGACCAGCGACTCGGTGTTCACTCGCCGACCGCGCGCCCGCCGATGAAGACGCGCTCCACCTCGAGGCCGCGCTCGCCGCGCAGCTGCACGAGGTCGGCGCGCATGCCCGGCTCCAGGCGGCCGCAGTCGCCGAGCAGCGCGCCGGGAGTTTCGCAGCCGAGCCGGAGCGCTTGCCCTTCGTCGAGCACGGCGTCGCGGACGCAGCGATGCAGCAGCAGCGGGAGCGGGTCGAGGGTGCCGGAGAGGGCGTCGTGCTCGTCGAGGGCCACGGCGCCGCTGCGATGCAGGCGCTTGCCGCCGCTGGAAAACTCCCGCGCCTCGAGGCCGGTGTGGGACAAGCAATCCGACTGCGCCATCAGGCGCGGACCGAGGCGCGCATCGCCCGCCCACAGGCGCAGGGTCTCGGGCGCGACGTGAATGAGGTCGGGAATCACGCCGGTCCAGGCGGCGCGGCCTTCCATGGCGAAACCGATCGGTCCCGGCTCGCGCGCCGCGAGTGGCACGACGCGATTGCCGAGATGCGTGACCGCCACCGGGCCGTTCGCCGCCAGCGCTTCGCAGTCGAGATAGCCGGCCTGGGTGTGGCCGATGGACGGCATGACGCCCGCGGCGCGCAGCGCCTCGGCAGCGTCGAGCGCCCCGGGCACCTCGGGAGCCAGCGTGCTGAGCTTCAGCCAGCCGTCGCAGGCCGCGGCGAAACGCCGCGCCGCGGCGGCGGTGGGCTCCTGGATGCCGTCGGCCGGCAGCTGGCCGCGGAATTCGTGGCTGATGAAGGGGCCCTCCACGTGCCAGCCGGCGGCGCGCGCCAACGGCGCCGCCTGCGCGTGCTGGCGCCAAGCCTCCCAGGCTCGCGCCGCGCGGCGCATCTCGGCGAGAGGCCGCGGATAGAAGCCCGCGAGGAAACTGGTCACGCCGGCGGCGGCGGCGGCGGCGGTGAGCGTTGCCAGGGCGTCGGCGTCGCCGTCGCCGCAGTCCACGCCGGCGAAGCCGTGCAGCAGCGTGTCCACGAAACCGGGCGCGACGCGCGCGGCGCCCAGATCCTGCATGCCGCGCGCCAGCGTCCGCGGCGGCGCGCCCTCGCCGACGCGCGTGATGCGCCCGCGGCTCCAGCTCAGCCATCCGGGCACGAAGGCGCCGCGCAGCCAGAGGCGCGCGCGCAGACCGGTCACTCGGGGCTGTGCCACCAGTAGAGGGAGGTGCTGCCGTAGTCGCGCCGCTCGATGCCCGGGAGGCGCGCGGTTTCCTCGGCGGCAAGGATACCGCGCGGCGTATGCGCAACCGCGACGCCGCCCGGCTCCAAGCGCGCAGCCAGCCCGCAGAACAAATTCCAGACGCGCGCGCGCCGGCTGCCGCCGGCTTCGAAATCGGCATAGGGCGGATCGAAGAAGATCAAGCCGGGCTTGGCGGCATCGCCGCCGGCTTGCAGCAGGGCGAGCAGGCGGTGCGCATCGGCGCGCAGCACTTCCACGCGGTCGGCGACGCCCAGCAGACGGGCATTGGCCTGCAGTTGTTCGACGGCGCGCGCGCTGCTCTCCACCGCCACCACCCGCGCCGCGCCGCGCGACAGCGCCTCGAGGCCGAGGATTCCCGAGCCGGCGTAGACGTCCCAGACGACCGCGTCCGCCACCAGGCCGCGCAGATGGTTGAACATGCCGACCCGCGCGCGCTCCACCAGCGGCCGCGTGGCGTCCACCGCCGGGACCTTCAGCTTCCGCCCGCGGTGCTCGCCCTCGGTGATGCGCAGCATGCCGGGCTAAGATAACGCGCCATGCCGCGCCTGCACGTCAACATCGACCACGTGGCGACGCTGCGTCAGGCGCGCCGCGGCACGGCGCCTGATCCGGTGGAGGCCGCCGCCGCGTGCGAGCGCGCGGGCGCGGACGGCATCACCGTGCACCTGCGCGAGGACCGCCGCCACATCCAGGACCACGACGTGCGCGCGCTGCGTCATGCGGTGAAGTCGCTTCTCAACCTGGAGATGGCCGCCACCGAGGAGATGGCCGCGATCGCTTGCGAAGTGCTGCCGGACGAGGTTTGCATCGTGCCCGAGCGGCGGCAGGAGCTCACCACCGAGGGCGGGCTCGACGTGGCGGCGGCGCGCCCGGCGCTCGCGCGCATCGTGCCGCGGTTGCGGGCGGACGGCATCCAGGTCAGCCTCTTCGTCAGCCCCGAGCGGGCGGCGGTGGAGGCCGCGGCCGCCGCCGGCGCGCAGATCGTCGAACTGCACACCGGCGCCTACGCGCACGCCCAGCCGCCGGCCCGCGCCGCCGAACTCGCCCGGTTGGCGGCGGCCGCGGAACGCGCCCACGCGCTCGGCCTGCGCGTCAATGCCGGGCACGGCCTGGATCTGGCGAACGTCGCCGACGTCGCGCGTCTGCCTCACCTCGAAGAATTGAACATCGGCTACGCCATCGTGTGCCGCGCCATCTTCACCGGCCTGGAGCGGGCGGTGCGCGAAATGGCCGACGCGATCCGCGGAGCCGCCGGCTGAAACGGATGGCCGCGCCGCGACCCATCTACGTCAACGCGCGCTTCCTCAGCGAGCCGGTCACCGGCCTGCAGCGCTGGGGACGCGAAATCCTGCGCGCGCTCGACGCGATGGTGGAAGACGGCCGCATCCCGCGCGAACGCTGGCAGTTCGTGCTCCTGACGCCGACGCCGCCGGCTGCCGACGCGCCGGCGTTCCGGCATCACCAGCTCCGGCTGGGCGGTGTGCTGCGCTCGCACCTCTGGGAGCAGTTGGAGCTGCCGCTGCGCGCGCGCGGCGGCCCGCTGCTCAACTTCAAGAACACCGCCCCCATCCGCCGCCGGCGCCAGGCCGTCGTCATCCACGATCTGCAGGTGTACGCGCGGCCGGAGACCCACACGCGCGGCTTCCGCGCGGTCTACCGCTTCATTCTGCCGCGGGCCGCGCGCCGCGCGCGCGTCCTGCTGGCGGTGTCGCGCAGCACGGCCGCCGAGATCGAGAAGTATTTCGGCCTCCCGCGGACGGCGATCACGGTCACAGGCGGCGGGCACGAGCACGTGCTCGAAGTCCCGGCCGATGCGCGCCTGCTGGAGCGCCATGGCCTGCGGCGCGGCGGCTATCTCCTGGCCGTCAGCAGCCTCAATCCCAACAAGAACTTCGCGGCGATCCTGCGCGCCCTGGAAATCGCGCGCATCCGCGTCCCGCTGGCGATCGCGGGCGCGGCCAACCCGCGCGTGTTCGCCGGCGTCGGCGCCGGACTGCCGCCGGGAGCGGTCACGCTCGGCCGCGTCAACGACGGCGAGTTGCGGGCGCTCTACGAGAACGCGCTCGGCTTCGTCTATCCCTCCTTCTACGAGGGCTGGGGGCTGCCGCCCGGCGAAGCGATGGCCCTTGGCTGCCCGGTGGTGGCCTCCATCACCACCTCGCTGCCGGAGGTCTGCGGCGAGGCCGCGATCTACTGCGATCCGGCGGACGACGCCAGCATCGCCCGCGCGCTGCAAAGGCTGGTGGAAGACGCCCCGCTGCGTCAGAAGCTGGCCGAACTGGGCCGCACGCAGGCGGCGAAGCACACCTGGCGCGGCGCGGCGGAGCGCCTGTGGACGGCGGTGCAGCCCCTGCTCGAGGCCTAGAACTCGCGCGGGCCGGCGTTGACGGCGGCCTGCATCATGGGCACGAACAACCGCGCGCGCGCGGTCACGTCCTCCGGCTCGATGCCCGCCGGAAGCTGCAGCAACTCTTCGTGCGATCGGCGCGTGAACTCGAGGTTGCGCAAGCTGATGCTGGCGGCACCCGGCGTGCCGCCGGCGTCCGCATTGTCGACGACGCGCAGCGCCGTCCAGATGCCCGTCCGGACGTCGAACTCGGCCTCGACGCCGAGCGAGCGCGCCACGGCCATCGCTTGCGGCAGCAAATCGCCGGCGCCGCCGAGGCTGCCGAAGAGACCCGGCTTGACGACGGCCGCAGGCTCCGGATCCATGCTCAGCCGGGCGCGCAGGCGTTCGCCTGCGAGCACCAGGCCGGTGCAGTTCCATTGCCGCAGGGCCGGCTCCGTCCAGGCGCCGGGATGGAGCAGCAGCAGCGGCTGCGACGGCAGATCGGCGGCGCTGATGTCGGCCTGCACTCCGCCCAACTGCAGGAGGGCCGGCAGGCTTTCGCGTACGCGGCCCCAGATCTCTTCGGCCAGCGCCTGCTCGATCGAAAAGGCCTGTTGGCTTTCGCCTTCCGCGCCGCTCGAGCGCGTCCAGAAGGCCATGCGCTTGCCGTCCGCCAGCACGCCGATCTCGGTACGCCCAACCGCCGCGCCGGGCGCCTCGACCACCAGCACCACGCGTCCATGGCGCGCGTCGGCGAAGACGAAATCCGCGGTGAACCCGGCCTGGGCGGCGCCCGCGCCTTCCGTCTGAACCTCGCCGGAATAACGCAGGCGCAGAGGCACCGCCGGGGCCGCCGGCAGCCCGGCCCGCCAAGCGCTGAAGGCAGCTTTGGCTTCCGCCGCGGCGAGCGATTCGCCGGCAGCCAGCCGTGGCGCGAGCGGCGGCAGCGGCGCCTGGCCGCCGGCGAGCAGGAAGAGCAGCACGACCAGGCCGGCAAGGCCGCCGGTCACCAGGAGGAAGGCGCGCATCCTGGAGGCCTAGAACTCGAAATCGCCGGCGGTCGGGTCCAGCGGTTGGCCGGCCTCGAGGCGGATCTGCTGGATGATCGGCTTCATGAACACGTCCACCGGGAAGACCTTGCGCGTCGTCGGCACCTGGTATCGAAAGTGCTCCGGCGGATACGGCCGTGCGGCGACCTCGGTGAGATAGCGGAAGTGCGTGCGTCCATCGGCGGAGGCCGAGGCGGACTCGCTGCGCAGGTTGGCGCCGGTGGCGGCGTCGAATTCCATGCGATAGCGCAAACCCGACTCGCCGAACAACTTGAAGGCGGGATTCTGCGCCATGCGGGCGGCCTCGCCCCAAAACTCGGGAGCGAAGTCCATGTCCGCCAGCACGCGATCGCCGCGGCGCTCGAATGAGTTGACGCGCGCGCTGCGCGCCAACAGGCGGGCGAGGCAGGCAGGGTTGGCGGCGCACTCGAACATGGATTGCACGATGGGCCGGCTGTCCTCGGGCACGGCCATCGGCACCGCGCGGAACAGTTCGCGCAAGGTGTCCATGCGCACCGAGAAGACCATGTTCTCGATGCCCATGCCCTGGCCGCGCAGATCTTCGATGAACCAAGCGTTCGACCAGTCGGGCTGGATCCAGAGGGTGTCGCCATCGCCGACGAAGTCGCAGCCCATCACCGTGGGCCGCCCGCCGCTCTGCCGGCGCAGCATGCCCATGTCCATGTTCACGTCCATGCGCGCGCGGAAGCGCGTCCAGTCCTTGATCTCGCCGCTCATGGTCATGGACATGTTGAACTCCAGATCCGCCGGCGCCGGAGCGCCCTCGAAGTTGAAGTCCTGACCGGACAATTCATCCAGCCGGCCGGCCACGACGAAATCCACGCTGAGCGACATCTGCGGAAGCGAGCTTTCCGCCGGCAGCCCATCGGCCCAGGCGGTGAAGGCCTCCTGCGCGACCTGCGCGATCGGGTCCTCGACGCGCGTAGCCGGCTGGTCCGCGACGTGCGCCGGCGCCGGGACGACAGCCGGAGACTCCGGCGCGGCGCACGCGGCTGCCGCGAACGGCGCCCACACGCCGATCGTCCACACGCGTTTGCGAAGACTTTGCTTCATGCTTGCAACTCCGGCATCAGACGAAAGAGCGGGCGCCTCGTGAGAGACACCCGCTCCGTGCCGGTGCGGCCGCCTCAGCTGCTCTCCGACTAGAACTCGAGGTCGTCGTCGCCACCGCCGCCCAGTCCGCCCATCTGGGCCTGGATCATGCCCGTGAGGTCCATGACTTTGGTGGCGTCCACGCCCGTGGCCTTGAAGGTGCCGTCCGGGAAGGACTCCTTCAGGCTGAAGCTGTTCGTCTTGAAGACGACGTTGACGCCTTCCTCTTCCGAGCCCATCTGCATGGACATCGGGAACCAGGTCTTGGAGTCGAACTGCGCGTTGCCCTTCCAGCCGCTGCCCTCGAACATGAGGCGCTTGAGCGCGTCCGTCGAACCCTCTTCCTTGACGGTGTACTGGCCGGCGAGTTTTTCGACCATGCCCTTGATGTCCGCCGGGTTCGCGGCCATGCCGCCGCCCATCTGTCCCATCATGGTGGGCAGCATCTTCTCGATCAGGGCGAGCTCGACTTTGACGCCTTCCATGCCGCCCATCATCTGGCCGACCATCGGCGAGATCACCCAGAGGTGCGTGCCGTCGGCGAAGAGGTTGGCGTTGATGTCCTGCGCTTCCTGACCGGCGGCCGCGGCGGTCTCGCCGGGCGTGGTCTTGATGTTGAGCACCACCTTGAAGTGCTTGACGTCCTGCCAGGTGATCGCAACGCTGCCGTTGACGACGCCCTCGGACTTGTGGGTGGCATTGAAGGTGTGGGTGCCTTCCCACTTCGCGTCCTTCAACTTGGGCAGGTTCTCCGCGATCTTGGCGACCAGCGGATCGACCTTCATGGCCGGGACTGCCGGCGCCGGGTCTTGGGCGAAGACGGGGAGAGCCAGGGCCGCGAAGGCCGGGAGGGCGAGCAGTCGTTTCATCGGGGTAGTTGTGCCGAAAGTGGCGCGACATTCTAAGGGAATGCCGCCTTGGCATACGGCCCGAGGCCGCATGCGCAGCCCCTTTCCACGGGGCCCCCTTCCTGCCAAAGAGGCAGGCGCCGGGATTTCAGCGCGGCACGGCACTTGCGAAAAGATGCCGCCATGACGCTTCAACCCGACACCTGGACGCGCAAGACGCGTGAGGCCTGGATGGCCGCAGACCAAGCGGCCAAGGCCGCCTCGCATCGCGAAGTGCTGCCGGCGCACCTCCTGCTGGCCCTGCTGGAACAAGCAGAGGGGCTTGTTCCTTCGCTCCTTTCGCGCAGCGGGGTCGCGCCGACGCTGGCGCAGCGCCACGCGGAGGAGGCCCTCGCCAAACTGCCGCGCGTGCAGGGCGGCGACACGCGCCCCAGCCAGGAACTCGCGCGCCTCTTCGAGGCCGCCGACGCTCTGCGCAAGAGCGAAGGCGACGACTACCTCTCCGCCGAACACCTGCTCCTGGCGCTCTGCGCCGCGGATTCGGAGTTGGGCCGCGCGCTCCGCGCCAGCGGCGCCAAGCCCGAGGCGCTGCGCGAAGCCCTGCGCGCCGTGCGCGGCAGCCGCCGCGTGACCGACGAGGATCCGGAGTCCAAGGACGACGCCCTGCGCAAGTTCGCCACCGATCTCACGGCGCGCGCCCGCGAGGGCAAGCTCGACCCGGTGATCGGCCGCGACGAGGAGGTTCGCCGCGTCATGCAGATCTTGTCGCGGCGCACCAAGAACACCCCCGTGCTCGTCGGCGAGCCGGGCGTCGGCAAGACCGCCGTCGTCGAGGGGCTGGCCCAACGCATCGTCGCTGGCGACGTGCCGCAGGGTCTGCAGAAGAAGCGTCTGCTCGCCCTGGACCTGGGCGCCCTGCTCGCCGGCGCCAAGTACCGCGGCGAGTTCGAGGAGCGGCTCAAGGCGGTGCTGAACGAGGTGCAACAAGCCGCCGGGGAGATCATCCTGTTCA